>JBJKSM010000001.1:0-7989 GCA_046704045.1 Thermodesulfovibrionales bacterium
GAAAACAAAAACAGGACTCACAGTGACAGCAGCTCTCAATCGCAAAAAATATCCCCTGAAAGAACAAATCCCCGTCGAACTTCAAGCTCAAGTTCTAATAAGTCGGCACCAACCCCAGCCAAAATTCAACTATACCCTGTGGTCCGAAATTTGATAAGTTATTTTTCCGTGAGCCCTTAGCTCGTTTACAAAACCATCTTTCACCTCTCCTGTCTCCTTCGGCTTTGTGACTTTCTTACCCACTCTCATTTTTCACCTCGTCGATACAGTCTATGACACTTTTTCGCCGTTAGATCATCAGGCCCAACAACCAATGCAGCTTCATTACTCTGGGCATCCCCTCGAGTTGTTCACTCCTTAATCTTATCGAGATGTTCAAAATTACTTCGCAAATGAAATATATTTTTTCGCTCAATCAATTTTGGAATAAGCCGGAATATCCACTACAGGCCGGCAAGCAGCTTCTCGGCGAAATAGGAAGGGATGCCGTGCGCGATGATCGCCGAAGCAGCCTTCCCTACATCATAGGGGACACGAATAAATTCCGGGGACACTCTGTTTTTCTTCATCGTAACCAGCAGCACACAGGCGCGCGGGTCACCGTCTTTGGGCCTGCCGACACTCCCTGCGTTGATGAAGAGTTTCCCGCCGAGTTCTTTGCGGTAGGGCCTGTGGGTGTGGCCGTAAATCAGGATGTCGGCATCGACCTTGGCCGCCATCTCGAAAAAGAACTTCTCGGGTCGGTCCTCAAACCAGTAAAGCGCATTATTGTGCGGCGTTGCATGGAAAAGGGCAACCTTCCAGCCGCAGCGGGCAAAGGTAATCTCGCGGGGAAGTCCTCTAAGATATTCCAGGGTCTTCTGCGATACGTTCCTTTTTGTCCACTTGAAGGAAAGCCCGGCCATCTGCTCCTGGACCGGGTCCTCCGCCCGGCAACAAGTCCGGGGAGACGGGATCAGTCATTTCCGAAGACAGGCCGTGGGAATCAATCTCCGGAAGAAAAGGCCGTCAATTTCCTTCCCCCGCGCCGGAATTTTCCATGACGGCCGAAAAATCAATTGCGCAATTTCGGGGTCACGGATGCGGCGCATGGTCAGAATGGCTTTCTTTTGTCTCCCCGATCAGCAGCGCGGTGATATACATAAAGCACGCCTCGTAGTGCCGGCTCATACACAGCCTGATATCCGCACCCTCCATATCCTTCACATATCGCCCCGCTGCGCTGCAGAGAACGCCCTCAGCGCTGCCCCTGAGATACGGGCACGTAATGAAGCCGATGCTGTTCATTGTCGTCCACTCCTCCTTATGCTCAATTATAATGAGCATAAGGTTACAAGAACGTTACAGAACGGTTAAACTTGCGGAAATTCCCGCTGCCTGAATGAAATGCCGGGCAAATGATGAGACAGACGGATCATATCGGACAACGTCCTGCCGCCCCCTGACCCGTTCCATCGGACTTCCTGATTTAAGTCTGCCACCGAAGTCCTGAGGTCATACAGCATTTCGCTATTCTTTCATTATTTGCCTGTAGAGGGACCTGAATCGAACTCAAAGCGCTCCGATATATTCGTCATTTGAGTCGAAAAAGAACTGCGATATATACACATCGCATGTCAACAAGTGGTCGCCATGACATGTTTCGTTCCTCGCACACTCCACATGAGTGGGGCTTATGCCGACCATTTTGCAAATCGTTCCGTTCAAATAAGGGCACATATTTCCACCTCCCTTCGAAACACTGTGCAGCCATGCACATTTCCAAGGTTAGCATATGCATGTTACGCTTTTATTTCAGTAATGTGACATTTTTTGGATTAACGAGGAATTTCATTGCGGGCTGTCCTGGTTCGGCCCGTCATGGCATGTCATTCTTCTCCCCGCAGATTGACTTTTATTTCCGCACGGGAAATGTAATGGAAAGTTAATAGTCCCGTCACATTCCTCCCTTATACTGGAGGAATAATGCTGACGGTATTCGGTGTTTCTTTCAGATTGAGTGCATCCGGAAGGATAATATGTTTATCTGTAATAATGTTTTTCATGTCACGGGGGTTGTGTATGGCGGATGATATCGTATTGGGCTTCGGCGGCTTTCACGTTGAAAAAAGGTCTGCTTCTTCCTGGAAGCTGAAAGTCAGGAGCGGCGCCGCCCGGATCAAGGCACTCTCCGAAAATGGCGAAGAAATCTTGCATCTTGTCTGCAAAAACTCGTCTTTTTCGCTTGAAAGGGAGGTGGCAGTCGACGTGAGCCGATACCCTTTAATGACCTGGCGCTGGAAGCTGCTGGCAAGCCCTCCCAATGGAGACGTGCGGAAAAAGAAATCGGACGATCAGGCGCTGCAGATACTTGCCGCTTTCGCAAACAGAAAGATAATCAGCTATGTCTGGGACTCCAATGCGCCGGAAGGTACGATAACAGACGAATCCATCGGATGGCCCATATCTCTTTCGATCAAGGTCGTCGTTGTAAAATCCGGCCTTTCAGATAAAGAAACATGGATAACGTTTACCAGGAATATCTACCGGGACTATAAAAACCTTTTCCACGAGGAGCCGGGCCGCCTCAAGGGCCTCAGAATTCAATCAAACAGTCAGCACACTAAAGATGTCGGGGAAGGGCTTGTCGGCAGAATCATTTTCAGCACGGAAGGTCCCTACAATGATTAAATGATCTGCTCTATACCGATTGCGATTAATAAAAGACCCGCTACTAACGCGGCCTTGCTGGACAGATTCCTTTTTATAAAGAATTCCGCAACGTAGTTCCCTGCCCAAAGGGCTATAAAACTGATCACCGCGGACAGGCATCCTATCCAGAAAGAATTCAGACCTATCATCCCGGCGCTAATTCCTCCTCCCACATTGTTTATCGAAAGCGCAATGCCAAGGAGGGTCGCTTCTTTAAAATCGATATGCTTTGAATTATCCATATCGGCATGCCCGGGATTCAGCAAAACATTACAGGCACTTTTCCTGTTTTCCCGGACGACCCCGTTCATGTGCTCACTGCCTGTTTTCAGGTATGGCTCCAGTATCAGCCACAAGCCGATACCGGTGAGGAGCAACATCGCTATAAGCGAAGATATATGCTTGGTGATCAGTCCTGATATTATTGTTCCTGAGAAGGCCGCACCGAATGAGATAACAAATGTAATTACGGAGATCCAGAGATTTATCAGCGTGCTTATCCTGATTCCCCGAATGCTGTACGCAATTCTGACTCCAAAATTGTCAAAGTTGCAGGTTAGGGCAATGAAAAATGTATACAAAAAATCATGCACCAGTCATTCTCCCCATCGGCAGCCGTCAATAAGATACCGGTATCTGTATTTCCTTCCGCTCTCCATGTCGCGATTCTCCCGGGAACCGAAAGCCATCATGCATAAAAAGATATGTAAGCTGCCATTTTGCGCTGCTCTCATTATTTCCATTATCCGAAACAACGGTGCGACTAAGTTTCCCGGACAATTAATTCCCCGGTGTTTTTAGTGTCTTTTCCGTACCGCCGGACCAGAAGACGATGCAGGAAAAATGCCGCCGCGACTGCTAATGCTGCCGACAACGCCGTCGGAATGATCTCAACCGCGAAGTGCTCGAAATAACGCATATACGTTCTTCCTTTATAACCCACCGTTACCATAACACCCACGGACAGCAGTGCCGCGACAGCGTCGGCAAGCACGAACTTACAAAGCGGCATCTTCATCATGCCTGCAACGATGAATATTTTGGCGCGCAGCCAGAAGAGCTGCCTGCAAAGCAGAATGATGATCAGGCCGGAACGTGTGAACCGGTGTTCGAGACTGATAAGTCTTCGGGGGGACAGTATCTTCCGGAATATTCTGTGAGTCACGATCCGGCCACAATATTTTCTTCCCACGGCATAGAGAAGCATATCGCTGAGCAAGACACCTGCGTATACCGCGAGCATTGCCGGCAGGGGCGCAACACTGCCTCTTGAAATCAAGACGCCGCATAAAAGCAGGATGGCGTCTTCAGGCACAGGAAGTCCCATGCTGCCGAGGATGGGAAGCACGAACAGTCCGCCGTACGGGAACCGAGCTGCGATTGAGAGAAATGAGTCCACCGGCCGCTCCCTTCAGCGCCCCCGATCAGTCTTTCCTTCGAAGCATCCTGGCCAGAAAGATCGGACAGCTGTCATAATCGTCACCGCTACAGTATTCCTGTCTTCGGGACGTCCCGATAACCATGGACGACAAAGACGCCGCGCACACCCCGGATTCCGAGCTTCCGAAAGGGCAGTCGCCGTCGCCGGAAAACCTTTTTGCAGCCTGTGCGATCGGACGCAATAACATGGTGGCCTCCTCTTTCATGACCTTGATAACGCCAGTTTCGTCCTGATGGCGGTAACGATTCCTGGTACCCGCCGCCGTTTTCCTGCCGCAGGGCACGGGAATAACCGGGAGTCCCTGCCGATCAAATATTTATTCCCCCTCCAGGCGACCCTGTTGCTCAAGAGGGGGACAAACCATATGCACCCGATCAGGAGATCTTTTACCGGGACGAGGAGGTAGAGAAGGGGATTCATCCCGGTGCCAAGCCTCTTGCCGATATAGTAATCGCGGGCGATCTTTATCGAACTCACCATTGCCGCAAGAAGCAGCGACATCCCGGTAATAGGGGAAAAGGTCAGGGGCAGACATGCGATGAATACCGCGTTTCCGATCAATTCCGGAAGGTACTTCGCGCCCCCGATGTGCCATCTCAGCTTTCCCCACCGGGTGTGCCTGTTGAAAAACTTTTTTACCTCCCAGTATTCGTTGACGTTCCTGATGACATGGTTCGAAAGTACGACCTTCCTTCCGGCCTTATGCATGCGTTCTCCTATGATGTAGTCTTCGGCCAGAAGGTCCTTGACCGCCGCGAAGCCGCCCATGGCTTCGAGATCGCCCTTCCTCATCAGCATGGACTTCCCGATGACGCAGGGCAGCCGGAGGTATTTGTCGAGGAAGCATACGCTCCCCACGATAAAGGAATTCAGGTGGAGATTTTCGAGGACCGCGCCGAAGGACCGCCCACCCACCCCTTTGATCATGTTGCTTACCAGCCCGACCGACGGGTCTTCCATATGCGCTGCAATGGCCTTCAGGTAGTTTTTTTCGACGCGGACGTTGCTGTCGCTGATCAGCAGGAGGTTGTATTTTGCCCTCCTGTATGCCGGGATGAGGTTGTTCACCTTCGGGTTCAGCCCTTCGTCACAGTATTCGACGACGATCGATATGTCCCTGCGCGGATATTTATCCTTTATCTTTTCCGCCACCTTGCAGGCCGGGTCATTCCTGTTCTGGAGCGCAAAGACGATCTCGTACTGCGGATAGTCGAGCGTGCAGAAGCTTTCGAGGTTGTCGAACAGACCGTCGTCGAGTCCCTTGAGAGGCTTGAGGATCGAGACGGGCATGAGGTCACGGCAACAGCCGTCGCCTACCCCGGACAACGGAGGCGCCGTGAAAGACTGAACCGCAATCACCTGAAAAAGGTACCCTGCGACTCCGATGAGTGCAACGCCGGCACATATCCAAAACAGTACCATAGCCACCTCCTTAGTTTCTGAAGAGCGTCATCGCGACGCCCTTGTTGTGTCTGATGCATTGCTTTATCGCGGCTGTCTCCTTCTCGCAGTTCAGGAGCGTCTTCCAGGAGTACAGATGCCTCGGCCTGTGGAAGTCGCTGTTTGCGATATGGGGATATTTCTTCAGGCTGATCACGTTGAATACGTCGTCCCTGTTTGCGATCTCCCATGCGTCGATGTAGCGCGCATATTTGTCCCGGTTGTTCCAGAGGAAAAGGGTGTCCCTGTCGGTCTTGGCAGACATGTAATGAGGATGACAGGCGATCGTCAGCGCCCCCTGTTTCCTGGCTTCAAGGAATATCTCTTCGTAACTCCAGCAGGCGGGGATGAAATCCATTATGTCTATGATCAGCATGTGGGCCGATTTGTCAGCGGTGAGGTGGTTCTTGCTGATTTCAACGCCCGGGATGACGAGCATATCGTACTTTTCCATTGCCCTCTCCGCCTCCTCCCTTATGTGGTCGACATAGCGGTAGAAGTTGTCCGAGGTGACCGAATACCTGAACCGGTGGGCGAGCTTGCCGAGGGAATTGTCGCCGTTGACGACGTGGTCGGTGATGGCGATTGCGTCGAAGCCGGCCTGACCGAAAATATCGACGGTTCTCCTCAGCTCCACGGAGCCGTCGGAATAGGTGGTGTGGATATGGAAGTCACACAGAAGCATTGAGCGGTTGTGCCGATAATTGTTCTTTCATGCTGTTTTTATGGTAATTGATTAAGGTTGCAGGATTATGAAACCGCTGTTACATTACGGTTAAATGTGAAGGGGGGGCGAAGTAGTTAAAACTTCCGGCTCTTTATGAAATAGGAATAGTACGATGCGGCATTTGTGGGGGTGCGCCGGAGCGTATCGAAATCGACCCTGTAGAGGCCGAAGCGGGCGTCGAGCCCTTCGAGCCACTCGTAGTTGTCGATGAGCGACCAATAGAAATATCCCCGGATATCCATCCCCGATCGCATGCACCTCTCGATCGCGTCGACGTGCTCCCTCAGGAAGGCGATCTTCTTCTGGCTGTCCCTGGTGGCTACTCCGTTTTCGGTGATGATGAGGGGCACATTGAGCCGGGACGCATACTGCAGGACCTTTTCCAGTCCCTTCGGATGGATTTCCCATCCCATGTCGGTAAGACCGCGGCCGTCTATGTCAAGATGCCTCATCTCGGCGCCCATCTTCCTGAAGGGATTGAAGCGCATGTGGATCCTCGTGTAGTAGTTGACGCCGAAAAAATCGAGTTTGTCCTTTATCGGAACGGGGATCTCCTGCTCCCTCTGAAACGGGAAGTCTATCCTGAGCACGCCTGTACGAAAGGCATCGAGAAGCGAATGGTTGTAAAAACGCTTCGCTATACGGGCAAGGAGCTTATCCATCGGGTTCCATCTCTTCCAGGGCGCAAGCGCCGCCATGTTGTGCGCCACGCTCACCCGGGCGCCGGGACAGAGGGCGTGGACGATATCATACGCCGCGGCATGGGCCCTGAGGATATTGGTAAGAGCCTTGATCCCCAACGGCACACTCTTTATGGCGGGAGGAGTGCATCCCTCGAAATAACCCGCAAGGACCAGGACATACGGCTCGTTGAAGGTGATCCAGTAGCGGACGCCTTTCAGCAACGGGATCACTTTCTCGACATAGCCCAGAAATTTACCGACCGACGAATCGTCGTGCCAGGGGTATTTCCAGCTGAACCAGCGCGGATGCGTGAAATGATGCAGGGTGACCATCGGCTCGATATCGTAGCTCCGGAGGATCGCCACCACTTCGCGGTAATGCCCGATCGCCTTTTCGTCCCAGACTCCTTCCCGGGGCTGTATCCTGCTCCATTCGAGCGAGAAGCGATAGGCGTTTACACCGAGGTCCCGCAGCAGGGCGAGGTCCTCCCTGTAAAGCTCGTAGTGGTTCGTGATCTCCGGCCTCTCGCCGAGCGTCCGGTCCCACGAGGTCCAGTCTGCGCCGGGGGAGCCTTCGAGCTGAAAGGCCGAGGTCGCAACACCCCATAAAAATCCGTCTCCCGATAAATTCCTTCGACCGTCAGTCAAATATTTCTAAAGGTCGGCGTTTGCGCAATAGCCGATCCCCCTTCTCGTCTTTATATACACGGGATGCGCGGGATCGTCTTCTATCTGCGAGCGCAGCCTCCTGATATGCACATCGACCGTCCGCGGCTCCACGTACCCTTCCTCCTTCCAGACCGCGTTAAGCAACTGATCCCGTGTGAAGACCCTGCCCCTGTTTTCAAGGAGATGGGCAAGAAGCCTGAACTCCGTTGCGCTGAGGTCCAGCGGCGTCTTTCCCTTTGAGACCGTATAGGCCGACAAGTCGACGGTGAGATCGCCGAATCGCACGACGTTTTCCCTGCCCGACTTTTCGCCGGTCCTTCTTAATACAGCCCTTATGC
>JBJKSM010000002.1:0-16795 GCA_046704045.1 Thermodesulfovibrionales bacterium
TGCTTTTCGATCAGCTCATTGAACCTCCTGGCCGTAAGTTCAAGCGCCTCTTCCCACGACGCCTCGCGGAAGACGCCGTCTTTCCTGATAAGCGGTGCCGTTATCCTGTCGGGGCTGTGAATGAAATCATAGCCATAGCGCCCCTTTATGCAGAGGTTGCCTTTATTTACGGGCGCGTCGTAGTCGGAGGTCACCTTAACGACCTTATGGTCCTTCACATTCAGATAGAAGTTGCAGCCGGTCCCGCAATATGAACAGGTCGTCTTAACCTTCTTCATCTTATTCGAGCGTCCTTTGCCCCTGCTTCTTCTGTCGGTCAGTGCCCCTGTCGGGCAGGTGGATACGCACTGGCCGCAGAACTCGCAGTTCTCAAGAGAGCGCGGGACACTGCAGGCCGTGTCGGGCATGGCGTTAAACCCGCGTCCGACAAGCTCTATCGTGTCGGCCATCACCACCTCCTGACATATCCTGGTGCATCGCGCGCAGAGGATGCATTTGTTCGGCTCATATGTTATGAAAGGGTTGTCTTCCCTTATCGGCAGGTCCCATTTTTCGCCGGCAAAGCCGCCGGGTCTGACGCCGTACATATACGCCAGCTCCTGGAGCTCGCATTCCCCGGCCTTTTCGCAGCACATGCAGTCGTCGGGGTGGTTGGAGAGAATAAGGGAAAGTGTGGTCTTTCTGAGATCGGTCAGTTTTTCGCTTTCGGTCACGATCTCCATGCCGTCCTGCACAGGCGTCGTACAGGCGGCAAGCGGCCTGGCCATGCCCTTTATCTCGACAAGACAGAGCCTGCAGCCTCCGTAAGGCTCAAGCCTTTCGTCGTGGCAGAGTGTGGGGATATGGATGCCCGCCTCTTTGCAGACCTCGAGAATCGTCCTGTCCCCTTCGACAATTATTTGAATTCCGTTGATGATGACCCTGATCAAAAGCTGCCTCCCCCCTTACTTGCAGATGGAATTGACGGCGGCGGTCTGACTCTTCAGGAATTTCCGGAAATTTTCATGGATCTTCCAGAATACGGCGATCGCCTTTTCACCTTCAGGCGTCACCGTAGTGCCTCCGCCCTTTCTGCCTCCGGTAGAGGTCACGACAAACGGCTTCGGCACCTGACGGTTCATTGAATCGATGAGTATCCATGCCTTCCGGTAGGGCATCTCCAGCGACTTTGCCGCCTTCGTGATGGAACCGTATTCGCGGATCCGCTCAAGGAGAGCTATCCTTCCATAACCGAGAAATGTGCCTTCGCCTCCCTCGAGCCAGATATGGCCTCTCAGTGAAGGGCATGTCGTTTCCTGTTTGTGAGAAGATTTCCCGCCCATGGCTGATGCGTAATATACAATATGTTATAACGCTTTGGCAAGGGGATATTCGGCGCGTCCAGATAATCCGGCAAAAAGGGGAGGGGAATTATTCCGCGAATGTTACTCCGCCGGGGCGGAGAAGCGGGGAAGGCTGAAGTAAAAGGCGGCGCCTTCATCCGGCCTGCCTTCAGCCCAGACCTTTCCGCCGTGGCGGGCGACGATCCTCTGCACAATGGAAAGACCGATCCCCGTGCCTTCGAACTCCTTCTGCGAATGCAGTCTCTGGAAGGCCCTGAACAGTTTGTCGGAGAGCTTCATGTCGAATCCCGCGCCGTTGTCCTTAACAAAGTAGACGGTTTCGAAGTCTTCAGCCCTCCCCCCGACTTCGATCCGCGCAACTTCCCGGTTCCGCGTAAACTTCAGGGCGTTTACCAGGAGGTTCGAGAAAACCTGCCTGACAAGCATGAGATCTCCGCCGGCCTGCGGCAGAGGATGCACGGTAAACATGACGTCCCTCTCCGGGTGCGCCGATGCGAGCTCTTCGAAAGCCCCGCGCGCCAGCTGCTCCATGTCGAGAGGGGAAATATGCAGCTCCTGGCGGCCGACCCTGGAGAGCGTGATCAGCGCCTCGATAAGCCCGTCCATCGTGATCGCATGAGAGCGTATCGAGGAGAGGAGCCTTCCGCCCTCTTCGTCGAGCCCGGCATGTTCCTCCATTAGCATTTCCGAGTATGACTTGATGAACCGCAGCGGGACGCGGAGGTCATGGGAGACGGAATAGTTGAATGCCTCGAGCTCGCGGTTGGCCGCGGCAAGCTCTTCGACATGGCGTTCCAGCTGTTCGTTCAATTCGCTTACCCGCTCTTCGGCCGCCTCGTGCCGGGAAACGGTCTCCCTGAGCCGGGTTATAAGGCGGTTTCTGTCGGCTTCCATCCTGGACCTGTAAAGCGCGAACTCGACGGCGACGGAGAGGTCCCGCTCGCTGAAGGGTTTCACTATATACCCGAACGGCTCGGTCAGCTTGGCCCGCTGCAGGGTGCTGTCGTCCGCATGGGCGGTAAGGTAGATCACGGGTATGTTCAGGATGGCGTGGATTTTTTCAGCCGCATCTATGCCGTCTACGATCCCCTTCAGGACGATATCCATGAGCACGAGATCCGGCCTCGCCTCCGTCGCCTTGTTGATCGCGTCGTCCCCGCAGGAAGAGACCCCGACCACGTCGTATCCCAGGCTCCCCAGCGCGCTGCTCAGATGGAGCGCCGTTATTCCTTCATCCTCGACTATCAGTATCTTCGCTTTTGACAAGACCGGTGCCTCCGATTATGTTACGCCTGAAAGGTTACGGTAAAAGCGGTCCCTCCGCCCTTATCCAGTTCTATCGTTCCGTCGAGCTGACTCACAAGAGAATTTACGAGCTGCATGCCGAGCGATTTCGTATTCCTGAAATCGATGTCCCCGGGGAAGCCCGCGCCGTTGTCGCCGACGACAAGCGATATTCTGCCGCTGCCGCCGCTTTGCATTCTCACCACAACTTCCCCTTCACGTCCGCCCGGGAAGGCGTGCCTGATGGCGTTTGAGACCAGCTCATTGATGATGAGGCCGCAGGGGATCCCCTTATTGACGTCGAGCATCACTTCACCGACGTCCAGCCTGATCTCTACCCGGCCCGAACCTCCGTTCAATGCCGTAACGCCGGCCACCAGGCTGTCGATGTACTCCCTGAAGTCGATCCTTGCCAGATCTTTCGAGCGGTATAATTTTTCGTGTATGAGCGACATCGACTCGACGCGTCTCTGGCTGTCTTCGAACATCGCCTTCGCCTTCCGGTCCTCCAGGTATCCCGACTGCAGGCGGAGCATGCTCGCCACCACCTGAAGGTTGTTCTTTACGCGGTGGTGGACTTCCTTCAAAAGGATCTCCTTTTCCCGAAGGGAGGCGCTGATCTGCTCCTCCGTATGCTTGCGCTCGGTGATGTCCTGCACAATCCCGACCATCCGCGCGGGGTCCCCTTTGCCGTCATAGTGGAGCTGCCCGATCGTATGGAGGATCGCCTCGGAGCCGTCTTTCCGGAAAAAGGTATAGTCCAGTTCGAAAGGTCTTCCCGCCTTGAGCGCCGCATCGATGGCTCCAACAAAGGCGTCCCTGCTCCTGGGGTGCATCGCATCTACGAGAAATCCCAGATCGGGCGTAATTTCATGGGGTTCATATCCGTAGATACAATAGACCTCGTCGGACCACTGTATCCCGCCGGTGGCGATTTCCCATTCCCAGTTGCCGATATGAGCGATGTGCTGGGCGTCCTTGAGCCTCGCCTCGCTTGCCCGCAGCGCCTCCTCGGCCCTCTTTCGCTCCGTGATATTTTCGACCATCTCGATCGCGGCAACGACGTTTCCGCCTTGATCCCTTATGGGAGAAGAAAGCACCCTGTTGCTCACGGTCTTCCCTTCCAGGACCGTCTCCGATATCCTCTCGTGCACCTGTCCGTCTTTCAGGGTCTCAAAGGTCGGGCAATACGGGCAGATCGTCTCCATGGGCGGCTGATGAAACGCCCGGTAGCAAAGCGGCTTCCCCTGCACGGCGATATCAGGGTACCATGACTTCATCGTGCTGTTCAGGGAAAGTATTTCCATGTTCGGGCTTATCACCGCGATTCCTATGCTCACATTTTCAACAACGCTCCTGTACCTCTCTTCCGACTCAAGCAGCGCCTCTTCGGCCCTCTTGCGCTCGACCAGGTCCCATGCCAGGTCTGCCAGATACGAGACGGTATCCGTGTCCCCATCGTCGTATTCATGCGGCTTGTTCCCGACACCGATGACTGCCACGATACGGTCGCCCCGGAAAACCGGCACGATCAGTTCACGCACGACATCTGCGTGACCCGGCGGCAGCCCTTTGCACTGCTCAATGGCTGAATAGTCATTATGGATGACCGGCCGGCCCCGGCGAATGCAGTCCGCCCATACGCCCGCTTCTTCAATGCCGTAGTGGCGGCCCCTGCCCTCTGCGCTGCAAGCCCTCCGGAGCGTATTGGTCGACCATGACTGCAGCGACAGCGTCTTTTGATCGTCTTCGAGGAAGTGATAAAAGGCGATCTCGCTGCCGGTGAGGGCTTCAACTTCGTCCAGAGTGGCCTGCAGCAGCTCCTGCAGCGAGTGAGAGAGACCGAACTCGGCCAGACGCAGCCTGGCCTGCAGCAGATTCTTCTCCACCAGCTGCGTCCTGGCGTTCCTCAGTTCCCCGACCATGGTGTCGAAGGCATCCGCCAGCACCCCCACTTCGTCGCGGCTTTCGATGTCTATGCCCTGGCTGTAGTCGCCGCCGCCGACTTTTTCCGCAGCCTTCGCCAGGAGAAGGACCGGCCGGGACACACGTTTCGCCAATGCAGACGCAAGCAGGATGCCCAGGGACATTACCACAAGCGCAATACCCGTTGAAACGACCATCGCCTTTTTTATGAGACCTGTCTCCTCATCCAGCCAGCCCGTGTTAAGTCCCATCACGATCTTCCCGACCGCGAGGTCTCCCGCCTTCACCGGATAGGAAACTTCAATGGTATCCCTGCCGGACTGCCTGGACCTGCTGATGGTTGCCTCTCCATCCTTATCCGACCTGTAAGCGCGCGGAGGCGTATACATTTCGCCGAGCCTGCCCTCCACGCTGTCCGCTACAATTCTGCCCCCGTTGTCGACGACCAGGATGTAGCGGCGGTCCGACCTGCCGGCGTAATAGGAGATGAGATTATTCACGGAAACAAATTTATCGGCGATCAGCAGGGGCATGACGGTATAAGATATGGCCGCTGCGCTTCTCACGGAATCGTGCAGGAATCTTTCCTCCAGCTTTTTTATATGGTTGAGCTGATTATATGTATTAAGTCCGCCCAGCATGACAGCGACCGTAATTACCGCAACGGCGGTCACCGCGCTTATCTTCGTCCTGAGGGATATCGTCCTTCTGTTTGCCATTTCCGTCCTTCTCAGAGAGAGCCTTTCACCATGTCATAGATGCTGCCGACGTCACGATAATCCTCATCCCTTATCTTCACGAATTTCTCTATCCGCAATCTCCTCAATATTTCCCTTCCCCCGGGCTCCCTGCTCATGTCAAGAAAAGCCTCCGTCAGCCGCCGCTTGAGCGCCCTGTCCATTGTTCCGCTCACCACCACCGGCGGGATCGTAAATTCCTCCGGCGATTTATATATAACTTTTGTTTTTGAAGAATACCTGCCCTGCACCCTCTGATCGAAATCCCAGATATCCCCGTCGATGAAACCGGCGTCTACCAGCCCGCCGGCCACCAGCTTGATGGTCATATCGTGGCTTCCGGAATAGATCGCTTTTCCGAAGAAGGATTTGACCGTTTCATGTCTTTTTTGCAGCATATAAGCCGCATACACGCTCGTGGTCGACAGCGGGTCCGCGAAATCGACGGACTTCCCCCTCAGGTCGTCGAGCGACGCGATATCGCTGTCCTTCCTGACGATGATGTAGATCCGGAACTTCGGCTTACCGTATTCCGCGATGACCGGAGCGGCTATCGGTTCGAACTTCACGACATCCTTTCGCCGGGCATAGTGCCGGTTGCACAGGAACCCTACGTCGATCTTGCCGTCGACAAACAGTCTGTCAACCTGGCCGTAAGTCAATCCTGAGATGAAGACCGCCCGCATTCCGACCTTGTTTGCCACATAGGCTGTCAATTCCCTGTAATTTTCGAACGAAGGGTCGGAGGCGACGGCGCCCGTTATGGCGAACCTCAGGTCCTTCCGCGCCGCCGAGACATTACCGGGCGCACCCTGAAGAAAGATTAACGTCATGACGATAACCGGCAGAAAATGTTTTTTCATGGCTGTTTTACTCCGTTTGAACAAAAGGCGGTTTAATAACGGGCCGGTTTCTCGAAATAAATCTCCGGTGTTCCTCTTCAGCAGTCCATCACTTCTTCTATAAGCGCCTTTATGCGATCCTTCGATTCCGACAGGACCTTTCCGCCCGCCGGCGTGGTCCTGTAATATTTCCGTACCCTGCCGCCGTGCAGTTTTTCAGACGATCTGAGATAGCCTCCCTTTTCGAGATTATGGAGGATAGGATAAAGCGTGCCCGGGCTAAGCCTGTAGCCGTGCCTGCCGAGCTCCTCTATCAGCCAGAGGCCGTATATCGGCTCATTGGAGGCATGGTAGAGGATATGTATCCTTATGAACCCGAGAAAGAAATCTCTTATCATTATCGCCTCATGATAACGAAAACCGATACAGGAAATTTTAAAACTTGAAGCAGAATGAAATCAACAGGAAAATTTCGGGGCGGGAATAATGTCTGAGGCGTTACCTTTTGGCAAAAATAGGCAGATAATGAAAGATTCTGTAGACGGCGTGGCGTTGCTGTTGATAGATTGTAGCTATACATATGAATTGTGGAGGATCCGATGGGATTACTTGATAACGGACTGAAAGGAAATGTGGTTACCGGTCTTGCCGTGGGCATAGGCGCGGTCGTTCTTGCGCCGGCTGTTCTCCCGGCTCTGGCGGGAGTAGGCAAACCTCTTCTGAAAGCTGTGGTCAAAAGCGGCATCATTCTATTCGAAAAGGGGAAGGAAACCGCGGCGGAACTCAGCGAAGTCGTGGAAGACATAGTTGCCGAGGCCAAGGCTGAAATGGCAGAGGTGCATGAGGCGGCACCTGCAGCAGCGGCGACGACGGCGGCCGCGGGAGCAGCCGCACGGCGGGTTTCACCGCGGAGGCAAAAGAAGAGTGCAGTGCCTTCTGCCGCGGCCGGGGGAGAAACAGGTGCATGAGGACCCCATCGCGTTTGTCAGCCACAAGACAGGGTCGCGCATAAGACTCAGAATCCCCTCCAAAAAAAAGGACCACGCCTTTTTCGCCTCCCTTGCGGAAAAGGTGTCTGCGGTGGAAGGCGTAGCCGCCGTCAAGACATCCGCCCTTACCGCGGGCGTATTGCTGATACATTCCTCCGATCCCGATAGCGTCGTTGATAAGGTGATGGCTGCGGGCGGACTCAGACCCGGCGGCAGGTATGCAGGCACACGCACGAACCTCCACAGGCGCATTGGGGAGACGTTCAACGGGATCGATCTCGCCCTCCGGGACGCCACGGCAAATGAGCTCGATACGGGAGGCGCGGCGTTCCTCGCCCTTCTCGGCGCCGGCATTTATGCGGTATGGAGAGGGAACATCACGGCGATTCCCTGGTACACTGCCGGATGGTACGCCTTCAATCTTTTCCTTAAATCGAACGTCGAGAAGCAGTCGGTAGCGGATTTAACAATAACGTAGCCGATCGTTCACACTCATGAAAGACAGGGGTATCTATCATTGGACTATCATCGGCATTCCCCAAAAAAATTATCTGCGAAACAACAAAAAAGGAGGTTTGTCATGGCAAAGGCCCAGGTAATGACTGAAGAAGGCGCCCGGGAGAGCATCGGCAGGGCGGGAACGGCCGTCAAGGAAGGCGTGGTAAGCAGCCTGAAGGGGATAAACGAAATCGAGGCGGAGATCGTGGCATTGGTAAGGAATACGGTCTCAAACTCGCTGCGTGCAACCGGAGAGGTGGCGACGGAGAGCGTCACCATCACAAAGGATGTCGTAAAAGGCGCTATACAGGCCTCGGAGGAGGTAGGCACAGGGCTTATCCTGAGCACGAAGAGCGTTGCAAAGGGAATCGTCATGGGCGTCAGCGATGTGGGCGGCGATGTCATCTCGGTTGCGGGCCAGACGGTGAAGGGAGCGGTCAACGGCGCCGCGGAGATCGGCGCCGACGTGGCACTTGTGGCGCGCCGCGCCGTTGACGGCGTCATCGAGGCGAGCAAGGAAGTGGGCGCCAACGCCGGAGAGGTCGCCACCTCTGCCGTAAACGGGGCGATCGAGGCCGCCGGCGGCATCGGCAACACCGCCGTCCGCGCCGTCAAGGACATGCTCGTAGGAGTGGTGGCCGGCGTAAAAGAGGTGGCGGGCACAGCTCTGCCGAAAACCAGGCAAACCGCAAAGGCCGAGCCTGCTCCGGAACGTCCGGCCGGCTTGAAAGTCCCGGCAAGAACCAGGGGCAAACGAGGCAAATAACGGTATTGGTCCTCACCGTCCACTATGCTGTCAAAGGCAGGGCGCGATTCAAGGTAGAAGGGCTCTACAGGTCCGATCCGCTCAAGTCCAGGATAGAGACGGTACTTGCCGTGCATGCCGGCATAACGGGATTTTCCATCAGTGTCCTGACCGGGAAGGTCCTCGTTTTCTTCAATTCCGGCAGCACTTCCGATTCCGTGCGCGCGGCAATAGAAGAAGCGGTGCAGTCATACAGCGGCAATGGACACCACCGCCGAGGGGGATCGCGTTCTGCTCAGAAGGCCGAAACCACGGTCGCGTCCGGAAGATCGGGGGGCGGCCCTGCCGGGAAGGGGAAAGATCGGCAGAAGAGCCGCCGCCAGGTGCGGAAGAGCGTAACTCTGGCTGAGGAGCAGCCTGCCACGCCGTGGCACCTGAAGAATGCCGAAGCAGTTCTTGACTCTGCAGGTGTTTCTCCAAAAAAGGGACTTTCAAGCGGTGCAGCGGCTGAGCGATTGAAAAAATTCGGTCCGAACCTGCTTCCTGAATCCGTCCCCCGTTCGGGCCTCAGTATTTTTCTCGAACAGTTTAAATCACTTCCCGTCGCTCTTCTGGGGGTCGCTGCGGGCATATCCGTCGCTACGGGCGGCATCGCGGATGCGGTTGTCATAGCCGGGGTTGTGATCATAAACGGCATCATCGGTTATACAACGGAAACCCGGGCCGAAAACACAATTCACTCGCTCAAGGGCCTTGTTCGTCCGTCGGCGCTCTGTCTCAGGGAAGGGGCACCGGGCGCCATGCCTGCCGAGGAAATAGTCCCGGGCGACATCCTGGTTCTCAGGCCCGGCAGCTATGTTGCTGCCGATGCACGGCTCATCGACGCAAACCACCTGAGCATCGATGAATCCGCCCTGACCGGCGAGAGCATGCCGGTCATCAAGAGTGTGCAGGCCCTTGACGGCGAAGATGTCCCCCTTGCGGACAGGAAGAATATGGTGTATATGGGCACGCTTGTCACCGGAGGACAGGGGCTCGCCGTCGTTGTCGCCACCGGCAGGTACACGGAAATCGGCACTATTCAGTCGCTCACGGGAGAGGCACGGCCTCCCGAAACCCCCATGGAAAGACAGCTCGACCGGATGGGGACGCAGCTTGTATACATAAGCGGGGCCGTGTGCGGTCTCGTATTCCTGATAGGATTACTCAGAGGATACGGCTTTCTACGGATGCTGAAGACCTCGATCGCGCTCGCCGTTGCGGCGGTGCCCGAGGGCCTTCCGATGGTCGCCACGACGACGCTGGCGCTCGGGATCAGGACGATGAAAAAACACAATGTGCTTATCCGGCATCTTGACGCGGTCGAGACGCTCGGCTCGGTCCAGACCATCTGTCTGGACAAGACGGGAACCATAACCTGGAACAGGATGGCGGTTGTGCGGATATATGCCGGGATGAGGCGGATGGCGGTGGCTGACGGGAGGTTCAGGGCTGACGGCGCAGAAGTCAATCCCTTTGAATGCGATGAACTGTTGAGGCTGATCCATATCTCGGTGCTCTGCAGCGAGAGCGAAGTGATCCCCGAGGACGGAGGCTACGCGGTCAGGGGCTCATCCACTGAAAACGCCTTTGTTCACGTGGCGCTGGCCGCCGGCATAAGCGTGCCGGGACTCAGGGCGGGCTTTCCGCTCCGGAAGGTGAGGCACCGGTCCGAGAACTCCAATATCATGATCACTCTTCACGCCGTCGCACCCCGTGATCGCGGAAAGGCGATCCTCATCGCGGCAAAAGGCAGCCCCCAGGAGGTTCTGTCCCTCTGCTCCCACCACGTCAGGGACGGGATGAAACTCCCCCTCACCGAAGACGACCGCGACGCGATCCAGCGTGAAAATGAGCGAATGGCGGGAGATGCCCTGCGGGTCCTGGGCATTGCCTATGCCGTCTCCGATCGTAGCACGACATGTTTCGATGCCGATGACATGTGCGGTGCGCCGGCGGAAGACGCGGACCTCGTCTGGCTCGGTCTGGCCGGAATGATCGACCCGATACGGGACGGCGTGAGAGAAGAGATAAGGAAATACCATGAAGCCGGCATCGACACTGTGATGATCACCGGAGATCAGGGTCCCACGGCGTATGCCGTCGGCAGGGAACTCAATCTCGCCGGGGGAGAGCAGCTGGATATCCTCGACTCCACTCACCTTTCCACTATCGCCCCGGACGTCCTCAGGGCCCTCACCGCAAGAATCCACGTGTTCGCGCGTGTGAGTCCTGCAAACAAGCTCCAGATAGTGCAGGCGCTTCAGTCCTCCGGCAGGGTCGTGGCAATGACGGGCGACGGCATAAACGACGGTCCGGCGCTCAGGGCTGCGGACATAGGTATCGCGATGGGGCATACTGGCACGGATGTGGCACGGGAGGTCGCCGACGTTGTGCTCGAAGACGACAACATTGAAACCATGATCATCGCCATCAGCCAGGGCAGAACGATTTACAACAACATCAGGAAATCGGTGCATTTCCTCCTTGCAACCAATATGAGCGAGATTATGGTCATGCTGGGGGCGATGGCGACCGGCATGGGGCAGCCTCTCAACGCCATGCAGCTCCTCTGGATAAACCTCATGACGGACATCGCGCCGGGGCTTGCCCTCGCCCTCGAAGCGCCGGAGCCCGATGTACTGAGCAGCCCCCCGAGAAATCCTGACGAGCCGATCATCAGAAGAGACGACTTCAAAAGGATAGGCTTTGAATCGGCAATGTTGTCCGCCGGGGCGATGGGCGCGTACGGCTATGGGATCACGCGTTACGGTATGGGCGCCCGGGCGGGTACCATGGCATTCATGAGTCTCACCTTCGCTCAGATAATCCACGCGGTGAGCTGCCGCGCCGAAAAGCTCAGCATGTTCGATAAGGAAAAATTACCGCCCAACAGATACCTTGACGCAGCTCTCGCCGGCTCTGTGGCACTGCAGGGACTGGCGATTGTAACGCCGGGTCTGAGCAGTCTCCTGGGGCTGGCACATATCGGCATCGTGGACGGCCTTGTTATCGGAGGTACGGCGCTCGCGCCGCTTCTGGTGAACGAGGCGACGAAAAGGGGCGTCCCTTCGGGTGTAACGTCTCCGCCGGGGGATGAAACGGCACAGGGGATGCTCCCGGCACAAGGATGATTATTACAGGAGGGTAAGGCATGAAAAAAGATTTCATATTTTCTTCCGAGTCGGTGACCGAAGGGCATCCCGACAAGCTATGCGACCAGATCAGCGATGCAATTGTCGACCATTTCCTTCAGCAGGACCCCTTCTCGTCCGTCATCGCCGAGTGCGCCGTGTCGACGGCGGTCCTTTTCATAGCCGCACGCTTTTCATCGGCCGCACACGTCGACTTTTCCCAGGTGGCCCGCAATGTCATCAACCAGATCGGATATGAGCAGAAGGAATTCAACGGCAAGGCCTGCAGCATCATAACCAGCCTTAAGGAACTTCCCGAGGAGGAGCGGCGGCGGTTTGACGAGCGCGAGCTCTCGGGGACAGAGCTTGACGGAGTCCCCGTTAGAAATCAGGTCACCCTCTTCGGCTTCGCCTGTAACCAGACGGCATCACTTATGCCTCTTCCCGTCTGGCTTGCACATAAACTCTCGCGGAAGTTGACATCCGTCCGTATACAGAGAGTGCTCCCCTACCTCATGCCTGACGGCAAGACACAGGTGGGGGTCGAATACAGGGGCGGCAGGCCTTACAGGATTCACAGCATGACCGTCATAGCCTCGCAGTCCGGAACCCCGGAGAAGGGAGGTCCCGGTCTTCGTCGGCTGCGGGACGACATTATAGGCACGGTAGTCGAACCTGCGTTTCGTGACGAAGAGATAACGCCCGATGCACAGACGAGGATATTCATCAACCCTGACGGACCGTTTATCGCAGGCGGACCTTCTGTCCACTCCGGTCTCACGGGGCGGAAAACAGCGATAGATACTTACGGAGAATATTCTCGCCACAGCGGCGCAGCCCTGAGCGGAAAGGACCCGGTGAGGATCGACAGGGTCGGCGCCTATGCCGCCCGCTACGCAGCAAAAAATGTAGTTGCGGCCGGGCTTGCCGACGAATGCGAGGTCCAGCTCAGTTATTCGATCGGGCTTGCACAGCCTGTCAGCGTACAGATCGAAACCTTCGGAACGGGCAGGATCCCGGACGAGCGGATCGCCGGAGTCATCGAGCGCCATTTCGATTTCCGGCTCGCGGGAATCCTCAAGCAGTTCAATCTCAGATACCTGCCGTCAACCATCAAAGGCGGGTTTTACCGGAAGCTCAGTGCGTACGGTCACGTCGGAAGAATGGATATAGGGCTCCCCTGGGAATTGACCGACAAGGCTGCCGCAATCCGGGAAGAAGCGAGGTGAGTGGAGAAGAAATTACAGCAACAGCGCCAGAAGGGAAAGAGCGGAGCCTTCCAATGCCTTTTCGACGGCCAGGCCGAGAGCGGCCTTCCCGATGACGCGCCCCGTTTTCTCCGCCGCGTAATTGATATACTGATCATTGGTGGCCGCCTTCGTCGAATCGAAATACCCTTTCCGTTCAAGAAGTTTTACGATATCCTGGTGGCGGGTCGTCCTGTGGTTGTAGTTGATCAGGAGGCTTCCGGTCGTGGGATTGAAGTCAACGGCGGCGATACCCTGCATTGTGCTGAGCGCCTTCTTCAGTTCGTCTGCAGCGCCTCTGTTTCTCTTCAACAGCGGACTTTTGATCCTGAGCCTTCCCGGAACATTGTGCATGTAATAGCTCATTTTTCCTCCTTCATGATGAATTTTCTGAAAGTCCTGCACCCGGGATAGCCCGAGCACCTGAACCTGATTACGTCTCCCTCGATCCTGTACACGTTCATGGACTTCCCGCACTCGGGGCATGCCGGTTTGCCTTTGACTGGCGTCTTTTTCGCCCCGATGCTGAATTGTGTGCGGCACATGAGACACATAAACCTCTGCCTGCCCGTTTTGATCTTCCCGTAGCGGTATATCGCATCGCTGTCGCAGGACGGGCATCTGGTTTCGACCAATTCAGTCATCGCAACCGCTATATCCATGACTTCATTATAGGCAAGTATTGTTAACGGACGATGACCGTATTGTTAAATCTTTGTGACATTGACGGGAGAGTCATAGCAGCCTCGCCCCCTGCTCTGCAAGCCGCGACCGGACGCTGTGACTGAGATTGAGATAGCAGAAGTTCTCTTCATTGATGAAGCGGTCTATGAGATAGGCGAGGCCGTTGCTCTTTGCGTCGAGATAGGGGGTATCGATCTGCTTCAAATCGCCTGTGAATATTATCTTTGTGCCCTCCCCGCATCTCGTGACGATCGTCTTCACATCGATCGGTCTGAGGTTCTGTGCTTCGTCAACGATGAAATATCGCTGCGGCATGCTCCTGCCGCGAATATACGTCAACGCCTCGATCTGCAATATGCCCGCGTCTATCAGGTACTGGAAGCTTCTGTACTGGGGCGCCGGGGCGCCATCCTTTATGTGACCCTTCGGAGTTCTCACTATCACCTCCAGGCTGTCGAATATCGGCTGCATCCAGGGCGCCAGTTTTTCCTGCACGTCCCCCGGAAGATAGCCTATGTCGTGGCCCATGGGCACGACCGGCCGCGCAACCACAACCTGTTCATACAGCGGGGACTTCTTGGTCGTCTGGTGTATGCCCGCGGCCAATGCGAGAAGCGTTTTCCCTGTCCCGGCGGAGCCGGTGAGCGCGACCACCTCGATGTCAGGGTTTGTCAGTGCGTCTATGGCGCATCTCTGCTCGATATTTTTGGGAGCGACGCCTTCGAGCGATTTCCCGTTTTTGATCTTCGTATGACTGTCGGGCCCCTGTATCCTGTAAATGTCTTCCTCCACTCTTAAATAACGTATCGAACAAATCCCGTTGGTATAATCGGACTGTTCAAGCACCTTCCCGTATTTCTGGAACAGGGTCGTCTTGTCATTACTGTAGTCCTCCGCATGAAGACCGCATGCCTCAGCCTTTATTCTCACCGCCGTATCTTTCGAGACGAGGATCACCGGCACAAGGCTGCCTGACCCGTCGGTCCGCCTTTTTTCCACTACGCCGAGGGCGGTCTTTATGATCCTGTTATCTTGCGTCGAGTTGTCCATGAATGCGGAGACGGACTCGCCCTGTTCAGCGCTTATCGAAAGCATGCCGCCCGTCTCCATTTCGATGCCGGAATGGAGCGAGCCGGTCTCCCTGAGGTAATCGATGGTCCGCAGTGCCGCCCGGGCGGAAGCGGCGATCTCGCCGTGACCCTTCTTGAGCTTGTCAAGCTCCTCCAAAACGACAAAGGGTATGACGACATCGTTGTCGTTAAAGCTGAAAAGCGACTTCGGGTCGTGTATCAGGACATTGGTGTCGAGCACGAAAATTTTCTTTGTGCCCTTCCGCACGCCGGGCAGGTCGGCGTCCGACTGTTCAAGCGGCCCTTCGGGGTCGACAGGCTTCAGGCATACTGTAGCGTTCATGCAGTTCCTCCGTTTTCGAGAGAATATTTTGAAGTGATGGAATAAGTCTTGCGATGAGAAAGAAATAAAGAAGCAGACAAGGGGCAGAAGAATGGTTTCCGGGTAATGTCTCTCTGTAGAAATGTGATCGTTCTGTCATTTCTCCTGTATGTCATTATGGCATCGTTCTGTTACAGGTGCGTTACATACTGATTAAAGTTGCATCTTTGGCAGATATATTTTCTCCGTCTGCAAGTGAACCGGCTATGCATATTCCGGATCATTCCGGCTATCCCGGCAGGAGGCATTTTCGCCTTCGCCCCCAAACATGCATTGCGATGGCTTCCTCTTCTAAGGACGCTGCACCTGTGCTATACTTTTTCTGAATGAAGATCACAAGGAGAAATCCCAGGTGAAAAGGTTCCTGCAAATAGGGGCATTCCTGATGCTTGTGCTTGCCTGTAGTGCAGCAGTCGCAGCGGGGACTCAAGAGAAAAAAGAGGCTGCTTTATCGGCAGCCGAGAAATGGCTGGCCGTGACAGACGGGGGAAACTATTCCGAGAGCTGGCGGGAAGCAGCGAGTTACTTCCGGAACGCTGTTACCCAAGAGAAGATGGAACAATCAATGCTGGCGTATCGGAAGCCTTTGGGCAAACTCGTTTCACGAAAGGTGAAGTCAGAGGCTTACAAAACTTCATTGCCGGGCGCTCCTGACGGAGAATACGTTGTAATCCGCTTTGAGACCTCCTTTGAAAACAAGAAACGGACAATTGAGACGGTGACCCCCATGTTGGACAAGGATGGAAAGTGGCGCGTCTCCGGATATTTTATTAAATAAGTTCCGGTGACGTGGTTTACGCGACTACTTCCTGAACATTACGTTTAGGCATGATATACCTATGTGTAGTGCGAATAAAAATTCTTGATGGTCAGTGGATGCAAATTTGTTTTTGTTTCTATAATGACCTTAAAGTAGAGCTCGCCCAACAAAAAAGGAGTGGAGGGATATTATGATGAAAAAGCTTCGGTTAATCATCACGGCATGCAGCATCTTTTTCTTAATTTTAACTCTAACTTTTCCGGCCTTGGGCGCCGGAACCCCCGAAGAGGCAAAGGCGTTGGTTGAGAAGGCAATCGCTTTTTACAAGGCAAACGGCAAGGAGAAGGCTCTGGCGGAATTCAGTAATCCGAAGGGTCTGTTTGTAAAGGGAGATCTCTACATTTTTGCCTACAACCCGGAGGGGACAATCATAGCGCATGGAGGCGACCCAAGACTCGTGGGACAAGATTTTACCGATGTCAAGGACGCTGACGGGAAATATTTCGCGCGGGAGTTCATTAAGATCGGCCCTGAAGGTGGATGGGTTGACTATAAATGGACAAACTATGTAACAAAGAAAGTTGAGACGAAAACGACTTACTTGAAAAGAATCGATGGTGTGATCATCGGGTGCGGAGCATATAAGTAACAAGGGATCGTGTTAACTGCCGAAGACATAAGAGACAGGATCAGACCGGGGGGATCTGACGTACCGACAGAAATATTTCACCAACCCTTTACCCTTAATTTGAAGTGGCCAAAATGCGTTGACAGCACTTGTGAACCTTTTTTTCAACTTCTTCCTGTAACTGACGCCGGCGGCTTTTAGCTGAGGCTTAAGGTTACCTTCGGAAAGAAAAATACTCGGCCGCGTCTCCGCGAGAAGTACCCCCGCTAACAAACGTTCTCGGAGAAGAGGACTTTTTGCGGATTTCCAAAAGATACTCTCAAAAAAAGATTTCTCACTGGCTTCCTGTTAACCGCCCTAAGCGCTTGCGGAACAATATTATGTTAAATCATGGCGGCATGCTGACATTATCTCTCCAGGCGTAGGCATATTCCTATAACCTTTTGCCATTGATATCATTGGTTGAAAAGAGTTGAGAGTATGTGTC
>JBJKSM010000003.1:0-18990 GCA_046704045.1 Thermodesulfovibrionales bacterium
GTATCATGTTTTCACCTTGTCGGTTAAAGGATTTGTGTGGTAACTCTTCCTTTATACCCGCTTTCATAGCGGCCGACAAGGTCTTTCATATCTCAGATTAAATCTCTATCTCTGTTTTAGGGTGTGATATTAAAAAATATCCGTAACTTTCTTTTTGGGGAAAGTAGTGAAAAAAGGGCGTTTTCTAAAGCCTGCCTTGTCAGGGAAAAGTTTGGGTGAGCACTGTTCCTTTCTCCCGACCGGGAGTGGAATAGTGAGGTGTGCGCTCACGCCTCAATGCCATGAGCCGTCTCCGTCAGGCCAACTTCCTGCAGAGGCACACCCGCTGCAAATCACCAGTTGACATCTGTTTGATTTGAGATACAATGGGTTTACTTTCGGTGGATACGGGCCGGCAATTTTTATGAATGGCAATGCCGGGAAATTGCAGGGGGTGCAAGACATGAAAAGGATCATCATGTTGCTCGCTATCGCTGTATTTTATGTTTTTCCGGCTGTTTCATACGCCTATAAAGTCATCGAGGTAAAAAATGGGGGTAACATCGAGGGGACCGTGGAATTTGCGGGTAAAACAATTCCGAAAGACGAGACCCTTGCGGTAACTTCCGATACGGCGTATTGCGGAAAAAGCCTTCCTGCGGAAAAATATGTGATAAACGCAGAGAGAAGGATCAAGAACGCTGTCGTATTTATTGAGGATATCGAGTCCGGAAAGGCCATTCCCGACGAGGCTGCCACTGTGACGAATCTGAAATGTATGTTTGTGCCCCATGTCGTCGTAGGGTTCAAGGGAAACAGGTTCGTGATGAAGAATGATGATCCGATCCTGCACACATTCGATGTCCACGCCTCTTTAGGCGGAAGGGAAATCAATCACTTCGCCTTTTATGAAAAAGGTTTATCCGTGACAAAAACTCTTCCGAAGCCGGGACTCCTGAAAATAAGCTGTTACATCCATCCATGGCAGCGCTCCTACGTTTATGTCTTCGACCATCCCTATGCCGCGGTAACCGATGAAAATGGCGAGTTTTCAATTAAGGACATCCCGCCCGGAGTCTATACCATCGAGGCCTGGCATGAAGCACTGGGTAAGATCAGTATGCCGGATATTAAGGTCGTGGGCGGGGAAACCAGCAGGATAAAGATCCAGTATAACCTGGATATCAATAATCAGAAAGGGAGGAAATAATGAAAAGACCGATTCTGTTTCCCATCTGTCTTGCGCTCTTTTTTTGTATCTCCACCGCTGCTTTTGCTTATCAGACGATCCAAGTCAGAAATGGGGGGAACATCGAGGGAGTGGTCGAGTTTACCGGCAACCCCGTCCCGAGGGACCCCGTGATACACCCGACCACCAACGTGAATTATTGCGGCAAGACCCTTCCCGCCCTTAAATTCCTGATCAAGGACAGAAGGATTCAAAACGTGGTAGTTTTCATAAAAAATATCAGGTCCGGCGCCCCGGCGCCCAGAGAGGCTTCCGTGGTCGACAATTACAAGTGCGCCTTTGTGCCGCACGTGGGGATCGGTTACGCGGGAAGCCACCTTATCTTCAAGGATTCAGACCCGCTGTTCCACAACATCCACACTTATATGGAGAACCGCACATATTACAACGTCGGGCTGCCTTTCAAGGGCGCAAAGGTCACAAAGATCCTCACGAGGCCGGGGCTCATCGAGATAACGTGCGACGCCCATCCGTGGATGCACGGCTGGCTGTATGTATTCGATAACCCCTATGCCGCACTCACAAACGCCAAAGGCGAGTTCGTCATGAAGGACGTCCCCCCGGGCGACTACACTGTAGAGGGCTGGCACGAGGCATTGGGAACGGTCGAACTGGGCAATGTGAAAGTGGAAAGCGGCAAGACCGCCAGGATTAAACTGGATTTCAAAAAAGCCCCGAGAAGACATAAATTTTAATTTTCCGGCAAATTCGAAGGAGGTCATGATGAAAAAGAGTAGGATTTTTCTTGTTTTGATCGCATCGCTTTTCGTCCTGTCCCTGGCTCAAAAGTCTGAGGCGGTCCCCTCGTATGCGCGCCAGCTCGAGAAACCCTGCACGGCCTGCCACACGATATGGCCGAACTTAAATGAGTACGGCAGGCAGTTCAAGGTGAAGGCCTATACCGATGCGTCTCCGGACTGGGACGTTATCACAAAGGACAGGCTGAACCTCTTCTACGTCTTCCCGGTCTCCGCGCGCATAATGTTTATACCCTACCAGAAAGAGCAGGACAGCACTGCGCCTTTCGAGCAAAACACGACGCAAATCGACAACATGCAGTTCTTCCTCGCCGGCAGAATCTTCAAATATGCCGGTGTATTTTCCAGCATAGAGAGCGGCTCGGTGCCCAATGGAGACAGCCAGGGGAACTTCAACCTGGCGGTCGCCAAGCTCGCCTATGCATATCCGCTTTCGAAAGGCAACACGCTGGGCGCGGTGCTTTTCTGGGGCCTGCCGAACTCCGCTGACCCCTTCAACAGTTTTGGCGGCTGGGACAGAGACATCGCCAGTCCTGACGACGAGACCCTGCCGTGGGTAATGACAAAGGGCTGGACGGGGTCTCTCTGGAGCGGCAGCAATTACGGGTTGACGGTTCACGGCTATTTCCTCGGTAACCGGCTCTATGCGGCAGTCACGGCCACCAGGAGCGGGGACGTCGCGGACGCGGATTTTCTTTCCGGTGATTTCATGCACTCGCTGGCGGGCAACCCCTTTAATACGGCACAAGGCGTCACGGGCAATCCCTTCGGCTTCATGGGTCGCCTTGCATGGGACCAGAAGCTCTCGAACGGGGCCGTCACTTTTGGCGGCGGGGTCTATACGGGTCGGGAAAACGTTCTTAGCCCTGACAACGTCACCGCCTCAACCCATGTAAACAGGCAGTTCATCGACGCCTCGCTGGAGCAGAATTACGGCGCGGACCATCTTGTTGAGGCAAAGGCGATTTACGGCTTTGGTCAGGAATCGGGGCTTACGCCGCTCGAAGTAGGGGTGATAGAAATACCCAATAACCCCAACGACCTCAAAGAAGGTACGACCTCCGTAACCACCTTGGGAGCCGGGTCCAGCAACAAGAGGTCTTTCAACGGCGGCGCCATAGAGGCCGACTACTTCTTCAGGAGGACCTACGGCATCGTGGGCCAGTATAACTGGATCACCAACTCAAAGGTCGACCCCGCCGATTACGACCCCGCGACCAGGCAGCGCACCTGGCTTGTCGGCCTGAACTACCTGCCGTGGCTCAATACCAAGCTGCAGTTCATTTACGCCAATGTAAGGAGCCACTACGCAACCGGCGGCACCGTCAGCACGGATTCAGAGACTGACAAGGTATATAAGGTAGTGCTCGACGTGGCGTTTTAGCGGGGACATTTTATGGCAGAGACAACTGTAAGCAGGGGCGTTTTCAAGGGGATAATAAAATTCCTCGTCATACTCGGCGCGGGCTTCGCCTTCCTGTTCGTCCTGAAAGGCGTGCTTGCCGCGCCAACCACGGAGGGCTACAGGTTTTTTCCGGTGATCGGCAGCCGGGACTGGATATGGGTGGTCGCGCAGACGCACCTCGATTTCGCGGCGTTTGTGCTCGGCGTGCCGATATTTGCAGTGACGATGGAATTCCTCGGGTGGAAAAAGGCGGACCCGCGGCTCGACAGGATAGCTTACGATTTCGCGAAGCTCTTTACCCTGGCGTACACCTTCACCGCCTTTATGGGCTCCGTCTTTCTTGTAAGCGTCCCCCTGCTCTACCCGAAGTTCATCTCTTACATGATGCAGATATTGGGTTACACCTGGTGGACCTATCTGGGAGTCATGCTGGCCGAGGTAGTGGTCTGTTACGTGTATTTCTATTCCTGGAAGCGGATGCAGGGGGAAAGGAAGGGACTCCACGTATTTCTGGGAGCGCTGCTTAACTTTTTCGGCCTGATGATTCTCCTCATCACCAGCATCTGGGTCGGCTTCATGACAACGCCGGCCGGCGTCAGCAAGACCGGAGCTCTTATAAACAGGTGGGCGACGATACACACCCATATGTGGCTGCCCCTTACGCTTCACAGGTTTGTTGCCAATATTGTGTTCGGGGCGGGGATTGCCGCCGCCTATGCGGCCTTCAGGTTCATCACCTCGAAAACGCCCGAGGAAAAGGCGTATTACGACTGGATGGGCTACACCTCGGCCATCATATCGATCGGTGTCTCGCTGCTTCTGCCGGGGGTGGGTTATCTGCTGGGCGTGGAGATCTATTCCTTTAACGAGCAGATGGGAATCCAGTTGATGGGCGGATTCTTCGCATGGCTCTGGGTCATGCAGGCGATGCTCATAGGCGCGATACTCTTTTTCATCAATTACTATCTGTGGATATCCCTCCATAAGATGCCGGGAGGAGAGCGCTATTTCGGTTATGTAAAATACCTGTTCATAGTTGTCCTGCTGGGATATCTCGTATGGGTCACGCCGCATGACATAGCGTTGAGCCTTTCGGAGGCCAGGAGGATCGGCGCCTATCACCCGGTGCTCGGCAAACTTGGCGTCATGGCTGCCAAGAACACGGCGGTCATACTCTCCTATCTGGCCACTTTTCTCAGCTTTTCCATTTTCAGGATGAGCAACAAGGAACCCACTGTCTCCTGGGTCAGGGCAGGCCGCATCCTGAAGGGACTCATAATTATCGTCTCCGCGGGCGGCGTGCTTTTTCTCGGGGTGCTCGGTTATTCGGTTTCCGCCGCAGTGAGGGTCAGTCTGCTCTCCCCCATACAGTTCGGGCTGTTTTTTGCCGCTATCGTCGCCATTTTCGTGCTGGACTTCTTCCTTTACAGGGGCGCAAGGATAATAGGCGAGCCCCGCTGGGGACAGATGCCTGAGCGTTCGCAGTACGCGCTGATAGCGATAACCGTGACATTCACGTGGCTCATGGGCATGCTCGGCTACATGAGGGCCGGCGCAAGGCAGTACTGGCATGTCTACGGCATCATGATGAACAAGGCCCCTGATGCTTTTCTGCCGACAGCCGGCGTCGCGTCCATTATGGTCACCATTACTACGGTGCTGTTCCTCGTGATGGTGGCCTTCGTCTTCTGGAGCATCATGAAACTCGAGAAAGTCGCTGAGACGAGGGAGGCCGGGCGATGAAATCAGGTGTGCTCAAGCTGGCTATCATCGTCGCGGCCCTGAACCTCGTCTTCCTGTACATAGGAAACGATTACCTTCCGCAGTCCGAATCAAGACCGCCTAAAACGATTGTGATAAAATCCGGAACCTCACAGGCGGATCTCATAAGCACCGGCGAGAAAATAGTCTTCGGTAAAGGACAGTGCATGGTCTGCCACGCCGAAAAACCGTCAACTACAGAGAGGGCGCCGGCCATGTCCACTATAGGCGCCGAGATGGTGAAAGAGGCCAAGACACGCGGGATGACCCCCGAACAACAATTGTTCGAGGCCCTGGTGAACCCCGGGGCTTACATCGTGAAAGGGTTTGAAAACATTATGCCCCCCGTCAACCAGCCCCCGACTTCCCTTACGGACGGTGAGATAATCGCCGTTGCTGCCTATCTGCAAAGCCGGGGTTCGGTCGTTACCGTGTCCTACCCGGGCTCTGTGCCCGTCCTGAAAGCGGAGGAGGAAAAGGCTGCAAAAGCGGGGGCATATAAATAATGGAAAGCGAGAGAGCGGAAATGAAAACTATCACATGTTTTGAAATTCAGCGCGGAATGGTACGGAGGGCCTGGCGGCAATGCAATATCTAAATCCTGCACTCACCGTCGTAGGCCTAGTAATCGCGGTTTTTGCCGCGCTGAAAAAATCGCCCTTCTTCAATTTCATAGGCATTTTGGCCGCGATCTATTTCGGGTTGCAGAGTCTGTCGCTGACGATGCCCCCGCTTCCGCATATGGTCGTCAAGATGTACATGGTTATCGCTTTCCTGACTTTTCTCATCTTTTTTTCAATCGACGACCGAACCTTCACGGCTTTTTTGCGGCCCATGAAGTCCGTGCTCGCCGATGATGATAAGAGGGCGCTGAGGGTGGCGATCGTGTATATCTTCATCCCGCTGCTTGCCGGATATATAGCTTTTTATGCCGTGGAGCCGACGTACGCGCCACCGGTCACCGCAAGGATCGCACACCCGGAGCCCCCGATTTCCATGACCTTCAAGGGCCAGACCCTGAATTTGCTCACCCTTCAAAACCCCCTTCGCAGGGACGAGGCAAACCTTGCGGCCGACACGGAGGCCGGCAAGAAGGTCTATTATCAGAACTGCTTCTTCTGCCATGGCGACGACCTTGCCGGGAAGGGCCTTTTCGCCGAGGCATTCAATCCTCCCCCGCCACCTTTCAGGGGAACCGACACGATTGCCCAGCTTCCGGAATCCTTCGTCTTCTGGAGAGTTGCAAAGGGCTGGACAGGGCTCCCCCAGGGCTCGCATCCGTGGGACTCGGCCATGCCGCAGTTCGAAAACTTTTTACCCGACCAGAATTCGATCTGGCAGGTGAGTCTCTTTATTTACGGAGCCACCGGGAACAAGCCAAGGACATTCTAATATGATAAGAAAAACATTGAAAAGAAAATATCCTTATGCAATGCGATTTCTCGTTGTCTTTTTCCTGCTTATGCTCACGCCTGCAAGCGCCCGGCCGGCAGACAGGGGCAAGGTGCTTTATGACGCATGGTGTTCCCAGTGCCACGGCATTAAAGGCGACGGCAACGGCTACGCGACTGACTATGTCTTCCCAAAGCCGAGGAATTTTACGACTGGCACGTATAAACACGTGACGGTCCCCACAGGCTATCCCCCGACCGATGCCGACATCGCGGCCATAATCAGCAACGGCAACCCCGGCACGACCATGCCTGCATGGACGCGGTTCAGCGCCGCTGATGTGAATGCGCTTGTGCAATATATAAAGAAGTTCTCGCCCCCGGACGTCTGGTCGTACCCCGGGAAGCCGATAAAAGTGGGAAAACCGCCTGCCAAAAGCGCAAAGATTCTTGCAATGGGAGCGCAAATGTATAAAAAAGCGAAATGCTGGGAGTGCCACGGCAAGGCCGGCCGCGGCGACGGCATAAAAACCTGGCAGCCCAAGTTCAGGGACGACTGGCACAACAAGATATACGCAGCAGACCAGACGGAGCCCTGGACCTATATTGACGGTTCGTCGTTGAAAGACGTATACACTACGATTACCTCGGGCATAGGCGGTACGCCCATGACCTCATACGGAGACACCCTCACCGACCAGCAGAGGTGGGCATTGGCTTACTTCGTTCTCTCAGAGCAGATCAAAAGACAACTGGGTCTTTCTCTTCATGTCTCGAAGGTCAAGACCCTGCCCTCATCGACGGCCGACCCCGCCTGGGATAAGGCAGAGTACCTCGACATTCCTCTTGCGGGGCAGATATTTTTCCATGAGAGAAATTTTACCCCCCTTATTGACAATGTGCGGTTAAGAGGGGTTTACACGGGTTCCGGTGTGGAGGTCATGCTCGAATGGACATGCAAACAGGCAAGTTTTCAAAACCTGACCGCCGCGGCCGCTGCGCTCCCAAGCGGCCCCGGGGGAGGTCCTCCCGGTCCCGGAAGCGCAGGCCCGGCTGCTCCATCCGGACCTGAAGGCGCAGCCGGGCCCGGCGGAGAAAGCGCTCCGTCAGCCGTTGGCAATGCGCCGGCCGGAGGCGGCGAAAACGCGATCGTCTACCCCGATGCGGCGCGGATGCAGTTTCCTTTAAAGCCCACTCCGGGCTCGGAGCCGTATTTCTTTGGCGGCGACAGCGGCCATCCGGTCAACATCTGGTGGTGGAAGGTCTCGGACAAAGACATGGTAGTGGAATGGAACGGGACCGGCCCCGACAACCTCACGCAACAGGCCAAACAGGACGTGCAGGTCATGGAGAGTTATAAAGACGGCCAGTACAGGGTAATTTTCAAACGGGCCCTGAACACCGGAGACAATGACGACCCTGTCTTCAAGGCGGGATCGTTTATCCCTTTCTCAATCGCTCTGTATGACGGGCGAAACGGGGAAAATAAGAACAAGGCCACGATATCGGACTGGTATTACATGATACTCATGCCTGAAACACCCCTCAATGTGTATGTGGTGCCGCCGATAGTGCTGATTATCGTCCTGTTGATAGGCATCTGGCTGCATAAGGCATTAAGAAAAAGTGCTGTTTAACGAGGCGGGGCAGATGTATAAGAAGATTTTAATTCCGGCCGACAATTCCAGCTATACCGAATGGTGTACAGACATGGGCATAACGCTTGCCCGCCGTTTGGGCTCCGAGCTTACAGGCAGCCACGTTTACAGTGCCGGCCTGCACGATAAAAGGTTCCGGGACATGGAGGTCGGCCTGCCCGAACACTATCAGCAGGAAGAGCGTCTGAAAAGATCGAGAAAGGTTCACGATTCACTGATAGGCGACGGGCTCCGGCTGATTTCCGATGCCTATCTTGACTCCTTCAAAAAAAGATGCCTGGAGGCGAACGTCCCGTTTGACTGCAGGCTCTCGGAGGGCAAGAACTGGCTCGAAATTGTAAAGGATATAAGAAGCGGCGGTTACGGCCTCGTCATCATGGGCATACTCGGGCTCGGTGCCGTTAACGGCAACCTCATAGGCGGAGTGTGTGAAAGGGTGACAAGAAAGGTGAGAACTGACGTGCTGGCCGTAAAAAACAGCCGTCCTCTCGGCGGGAGGGCCGTCGTTGCCATCGATGGAAGCGAAGCAGCCTTTTCCGCCTTCAGGAAGGCCCTGGTTTTGAGCAGGTTTTTTGAGCTGAAAGTCGAGGTTGTTTCTGTCTATGACCCTCATTTCCATAGAAGGGCCTTCCAGGCGCTCGTGGGTGTTCTATAGGATGAGGCGGGAAAGATGTTTAAATTCAACGAGCAGCAAAAGCTCCACGATGAGATCATAGACGACGGTCTCGGCAAGATATACCAGGAGTACCTGCACAGCGCATACCTTGCGGGTCAGAAGGAAGGTCTTGAAGTGGGAACCGTCCTTCTTACGGGGAAGGCTTACCCTGAGATATGCAAATATCTTGAAAAGGACCCCCCTTCTCTCCTTGTGGCGGGCAGGTTCGGGGCACACCAGACGGAGGAAACGGATATCGGCAATACGGCCGAGAATATCTTCCGTCTTGCGCCGTGCAACGTCCTCTTGACCTCCGGGCAGGACAAGGTATAGGTGCTCTCAATGGAAGAGACGCTGTCGATTATATCCTGGAATGTTACCCGAAGATGCAATCTCAGGTGTCGGCATTGTTATCTCCCGGCCGGCCCGGGTGACGCCCCCGGCAGCGGCGAACTGGATTCGGGCGAGGCCCTGAAAGTTATAGATCAGATCGCAAAGGCGAATTCGGAGGTGATGCTGATACTTTCAGGCGGTGAACCCCTCATGCGAGAGGACATTTTCACATTGGCGGCGCATGCGGCGGGTAAGGGTATGATGGTAGTTTTGGGGTCCAACGGGCTTCTCATCAATGAAGGGGTCGCTTTAGCGCTGAGGCGTTCCGGAGTCAACGGTATAAGTATAAGCCTTGATTCGGCAAGTCCGAAAATTCACGATGAGGCGCGTTCTCTTGACGGAGCGTGGCAACGTGCCGTCGGGGCGGTATCCTCCTGCAGGAGTGCAGGACTCTCCGTTCAGATCAATGCGGTTGTCACACAGAGGAATTACGATGAAATTCCTGCTCTGATGGAATATTCGCATATGCTTGGGGCAAAGGTCTTCAGCCCGTTCTTCCTCGTATGCACAGGGAATGGCGAAGATTTGACGGACATTACGCCCGGGCAATACGAGGAGGTCCTGTCGTTTATTGTTGAAGCACAGGGGAAATACGACGATATGATTATCAGGACGAGATGCGCGCCTACTTTCAGGAGAATATTGTACCGGAGTGATCCCGATTCACCACTTGTTAAGATGGATACTGGCAGGTGCCTCGCGGGCCGTCGATACTGCAGGATCACCCCTGAAGGCGACGTGACCCCCTGTCCCTATATGGCGTTGCCGGTGGGAAACGTAAGAGGACGGAATTTTAGTGATCTCTGGAATAATTCGGACGTCTTTGCCGCACTGAGAAACCCTTCTCTCAAAGGCAAATGTAAAGATTGTGAATTCCGTCGTATGTGCGGCGGCTGCAGGGCAAGGGCTTATGCGCTTTGCAGGGATTATCTTGAAGAGGACCCATGGTGTGCGTATATCCCGCATGGAGGGGACGTCATACAACCGCTGGCGTTTGGCAATGATTCGAAACCGGCGGCAAATGAGATATTCGCGCCTGTATGGACAAAGGAGGCGGAGGACCGGCTGAAGAGGGTCCCCTTTTTCGTCCGTGCAATGGTGCGTAGTGCCGTCGAACGACATGCAATAGAGAATAAATGCGCGGAAATAACTCCGGAAATGATGGAGGAACTGAAAAAAAAAGCAGGGATGGGAGGAATGCGTGGACACAAACAGGAAATTAACTGACAAGGAAAAGAAATTCTTAAGCGCGGCGGCAAAACGCAAAAGTCTTTTTTTAATGGCCAGCGTCGCTACTGTCGTCGTTGCAGTATTGTTCCTGGCGTATCACGGTCTGGTCGCAAAAGATATGAACGAGCCCAGGTTTGTCATCATCTTACTGCTCCTGCTGTCGGGCCGTTCATATTTAAGACTCTATAAGAGCGCGGCGATCTTCAAAAAACTGAGGGGTACCGACGGTTAAAGTCAATGGAGGCGAGACTGACATCAGGAAGACTTCCCGTATCGTGCCTTGAATGGCTCGCTTCATCAAGGCTCAAATTTCTGGAAGACATGCTCAGAGGAAGGCCGATGCGGTATTTTTCCGCTCACCTGCCTGTAATGGCAACATGGCGCAAAGACGGCGATGCGAAGTTCCCGGTCAATATGACGGTGAAGGGGATAGGCCTTATGCCGAAGATGGACCTTCTGCAGGACTACACAGACATCTTTGAGGGCACAGTGGCGGAGGTCCGGGCGATGCCGTGGGAAGAAACCCTCGGAAAGAGGGTCGGCATAATGTCGAGGCTTTATCGCGACACCGCCAACTTCGACCCTGCCCTGCTTGGCGGTCTCGAGATATTCCAGGGTAAGGCATCCGAAAATATGAGAGAAAATCCCTTTGCCAGCTTACTGTATGTGGGAATGGCCCATTCCGCCGGGGGCATACAGTATACAAGTTTCCAGGTGAACGGCGAAATTGAAATCCTCGAAAAGGACTCGGTCCGTTACCGGTTTCTGCTTGCATCGAGGAGGCTCTTTGAGTTCGATAAATTTCATCTCTTTCAGGCGGATTATCCTTTCGGGTATCTCCTGCACGTACGCGAAGTGAGAGATAAATCGCCGTGGTCAAGGAAGGCCGGGGGGCCAGAACCCGGAGGGACAGCGGAGCAGTCATAAGAAAAAGGTATAGGGCAAAAAGAAAAAACAGAACGGTCGCCCGGCCGTGCCTGCTTTACCTCGCTATCACCGCAACGACGGAATCGCCGTAGGCTTCAACTATTTTCTCAGGCGGGAGCATGGGCCCGCCTTCGGAAGTAAACAGGTTTTCTATTTCGGGATAGAGATTCAACAGCACGTTGCTTTTGAGGGCATAATATGTCCCCCCGGATAACTTCTCCGTGCCTGCTGAAAATGCCTTCCTGAACGCAGGCGATACAATGCCGATAACTCTTCCCCGGGTGTCGAGCAACGGACCCCCGGTACTCGATAGACCGCCTGCCGCGGAAATCGTGAAATACCTGCTGTCTCCTCCGGGCCCCTCCGTGGAGGAGATGATCCCTTTCCTGGTTGTCGGTTTTTCTCCCCGCCGGGATGAAGCAGAATAATCGATCGCATAAACATCCTCTCCGGGGCTGACCCGGTAAGACGGGAAAATGCGAAAACCGGTAGGCAATTTGCGAAATTCCTCAAAGGATATTACTGCCAGATTGTTTTTTTCATCACGCTTAATGATTTTGCCTTTTGCCATGTAATTGCCCGAAAAAATAATCTCAATACTGTTGGATTCGCCAACCGCGTCATAACTTGTCACCACAAGGGGGAGAGTACCAAGGGTGAATCCTTCGCCCTGCGATATGACCTTTTTCTCCACGGTCTCGTCGACCTTGGCTGTTGCGACTTTCTCCCCCGGGACTGTTTTCGTGCCGACTCTGATGGCAACGGCTTCACACATTACGGTAGTCAGACAATTTTGCAGGAAACTCGGCCCAAGCAGACGGTTACAGCTTATTTTTGTAATGCCGTTGGCGCCGAGCGAATGCGCGATATATCTCAACTGATCCATCGCGTTCTCTTTGTTCTCGCATGCCACGGCCTGAATCTGCTTTACAACTTCATAGTCGGCCGGGCTCACATTCTTTGAATCGTAAACGGCGACCCGGGTTTTCAGCCTTGCAGCTGTAGCATTGTCAATTTTCACCGTGTTTTCATATGATGCGCACCCTGATACGACAAGCAGAAAAATGAGAGCACTCTTACCTAAAAAAGAAGTAATCGTCTTTGTCATATCTCGCCACCGAATCCTTATAGAATTTTACAGAAGCCCCATCTCTTCACACAATTAAACCACTGTATAAAGAGAAAAGCAACACGAAATTGATCATCGATCTCTATGCGCTGCCTCCAGCATTTTAAAACCCGGGTGAATGGCAGGACCCGTTGCCTCACATGGAAATCGATACGAATTTCGCAAGACATGCCCGGGGAGGACTTACTTCTTGTCGCTTTTGCCCTTTTTCTCCGGCACTGGGCTGAACAGTAATTCTCTCTCTTCCATGTCCACCCTGTCGAGCCGGAGCGTCAGTTCCTGGCCTATCCTGTAATTTCTCTTCGTGTGTCTGCCGTAAAGGGCCATGGCATTTTCGTTGTACTGGTAGAAATCGTCGGTCATATAGGAGACATGGATGAACCCTTCCACGTAAAACTCCGAGAGCCTCACCCTGAGTCCGAAGGGCGTTACGCCGACGACCCTGCCGCCGAATTCTTCCCCGACCTTGTCCTTCATGAACCAGGCACGCATGGCATTGACGACTTCTCTTTCGGCATCGTCCGAAAGCCTCTCCATACGCGATGAAGTGAAGGCGATGTCCGGAAGCATCGTTGTCAGTTCCTTCCGCCGCTTGTCGGAGAGTTGTTTCTTCGAAATCACTTCCCTGAGTATCCTGTGGACGACAAGATCCGGGTAGCGGCGGATCGGAGAGGTGAAATGAGTGTACGATTCCGAAGCGAGGCCGAAGTGGCCGACGTTGACAGGCGAATATCGCGCCTGCTTGAGACTCCTCAGTATGATGTAATTGATCACCTCTTCGGCGGGAGACCCCTTGATCGATTCAAGCAGTCCGGAAAAATCCTTCGGCGTAATCGCCTTTTTAGGCAGTCTTCCGAGAGGCTTCACAACCTTCATGACCTCTTCAAGCTTCATCGGGTCCGGCTCTTCGTGGATCCTGTAAAGGGAAGGCACTCCGAGCCTTTCAAGATGTTCTGCGACCGCCTCGTTCGCGGCGATCATGAATTCCTCGATCACCATATGGGCAAAATTTCTCTCTGCCTTTATGATCGCCTCCGGGTTTCCCTGAAGATCGAGCAGGATCTCCGGCTCGGGAAGGTCGAAGTCGAGGCTTCCCCTGTTGAGCCTCCTCGTCCTCAGGACCTCGCAGAACTCACCCATGAGTTCGAAATCTTCGATAAGATAACCGTACTTTTGCCGCTCTTCCCCGTCTCTGTCCACAATGATCTTCCTGACAGACGTATAGGTCATTCTTTCGTCGCTTATGATTATGCTGGGATAGAATTTCTCCGACGTCCGTGTTCCGGTCCGGTCGAATTCCATCTCGGCAGTAAAGGCGAAACGTTCCACCTTCGGCCTGAGGCTGCAGAGGTCTTCGGACAGCTCCTTCGGGAGCATGGGGATTACCCTGTCGGGGAAGTAGACGCTCGTGCCGCGCTTCCTCGCCTCGATGTCGAGTGCCGATCCCCAGTGCACATAATGACCGACGTCGGCGATATGCACCCAAAGCCTGTAACCCCTGCCGTTGCGGCTTACTGAGACGGCGTCGTCGAAATCCTTTGCCCGCTCGCCGTCGATCGTGACCGTGGCGAGATCACGAAGGTCTTTTCTCCTTTCCCTCGATTCACGTTCGACCTTCAGGAGCTTTGTCTCGTCGGTGACCGGCTTCGGGAACTTTCTGGGCAGGCCGAGCTCATCGATGATCGCCTCCACCTCCGATTTCGGGTCCTGCGGTTTTTCGATGATCTTGACGACCCTGCCCGAGGGGGGACGCTTGTCGGTCGGATAGGAAATGAACTCGGCGACTACAGTGTCTCCGTTCTTTGCCCCCTTGCTGTCTTCAGGAGCGACATGGATGTCGAAGGGGATGGATTTGTTCTTCGGTCTTACGTATATCGCGGTCCTTGTGACATCCAGTTTCCCCGCAACCCTCGTAAACGCCCGCTCGAGGATCCTTACGATCCTCCCGCCGCGTCTGTGGCGGTTCTCCAACCTGGCGATTACCCTGTCGCCGTTCATCGCCCCCATCGTGCCTCCCGGAGGAATGAAGATGTCTCTTTCACCGGGCTTTTCCGAAATCACGAATCCGTAGCCGTCGCGGTGCGCCTCGAAGTATCCGGTTGTCAGGTTCATGTCCTCGGCCGGACCATATAGGCCCTTTCGGGTAAGGACGATCTCCCCGCTCCTGAGCATCTCTCTCAGTGTCCGCTTGAGCGCCCTGGCCTCCGGTCTGCTCACCCCCATGGCTTCGGAGATGTCCCTGAAGGACATCGGTCTGCCCGACTTCTCCCTGAAAAAGGCCGATACGGTTTCTCTATTGACCATTGCCTGGAAAGTCTCCTTATACTCTATCCCGCAATAATGGAAACTCTGCGCTATTTTCTGGACCAGTTTCCGCTTGCGTCCTGTACCCACCACCCTTTTTTCGCCGCGTCCCTCCTGTAAGAGGCGAACTGCTCCGTTGCCTGAGGAAGTACCTGCCTCATGTTCGCCGCGTTGTCAGGTACCCTGTTTATCCGTATGATCGCCCTTGCCATCCCGTCGATCACGATCTTCCGGTTTGCGTTTACGGTGTCCACGATCTGCCTGTCGGCCGGAGACAGGGTATTGTCCCTCACTACGAGCATGCCGTTATTTCCTTCGCCTGCCGCGCCGCTGTCTCTTAGTCTGTTGATGTCCGGGATCCTTGCCCCTATATGGTGGTATGCATTGACGACGTCGGGCATTTTCCTGACAATAGCGGCGATCTTGTCCGCCAGGGCCGATTCCTGCGCATAGGCTGTCCCGACAAAATCAAAATGTATCGAGCTTTCGGGCTTCTGAGAAGGCGCGGTTTCCTCCTTCTGCGCCGGTACTTTTTCCCCGGGCGACATCAGCTCCTTTTCGAGGTTCTTATACGCCTCTTTAACGTCTTTTTCGGGAAAATAGATGTTGACGGTGATGACCGCGCAAGAAGCGATAACGAAGAATATCGCCGCCGTAACCCACGTTATGCCCTTTTTCATGATTCCTCCCTTTCTTGAAAAAATCTCTTCATATCGAATTTATGTTCATTTCTTCTCGGCTCTCTGGGCCGCCTCCGCGATCGACCACATAAGCTGGTCGACGGCTATCCGGTTGCTGAACGGAGCGACCTTGACCGAGAGGTCCGTCATCCCGAAAAAATTCCTGTTCGATATCTCCAGCGTCCTGAACACCACAAATCCGTTGTCGAGATAAAAGCTCATCGCCCCCCTGTCGAAGCTCCTGTCTCCGACATAGGTCTTCAGGGAAGGACCCGCGATCTTTTGCAGGAATTCCCTGCTTATCTTCATTTTCTCTCCGCCGCTGCTGTACGTCCAGAAATCGCCCTTGCCGATAAGCCCCGCCAGGCCCGCTCCCGAGCCCTTGAACGCCACGACCCCGTCGACCTTGCCGGAGATGTAGCCCCTGATCGGCCCGATGTCATCACACATCTTTTTAAGACTGAGGCCTTCGATCATCACGCCGCCCCTGTAACCCGGGCCGCCGGAAGAGGTGATGACCGCGGAACCGTTGAGTTTTCCTCCGAATATGTTAGCACTAAGCCTGCCGATTGTGAAAACTCCGTCCTGCTGTTTTACAAGGAGCGTGATGTCCTCCATAAGACGGAACCCGTACCGGAAGGAACCGAGCGTTATCCTGCTGAAGCCTTTTCCCTCCACCTTTTTTGAATAGATCTTTTTGAGTTTTTCGAAATCCCGCCGGGCGAAAGGGGGGAGGGCTGCTGCCTCTTCCCTGCGAGCGGGACGTGCGTATCCGACGGGAATGACGCCGTTTACGGGGCCAAGGGAATATTCATCGTCTTCCCCTGTAAGGGTGAAGTCTTTGAGCGCAATGTCTCCTTCGGCATGGAGAAAGCCTCCGCCTCCGCTAACCTCGACATGAGAGGAAATGGAGCCGTCAAGGCCGGTATAGAGGAGGCTGTCAGGGAAGATGTCCCAGAACGAGTCCCTGATTGCCGCGGCCTTCACCTCAGGGAGATCCATCTTTGCCCTGAAGGTCCGCTCCTTTTCCGCGAACCGTTTTACTTCTCCCGAGAACCTGGCAGAAACAGTGCCGGCCTTCACGTTCAGTCCGAAAGCGAGGTTCCTTCCTGAAAAGGTCAAGCCTGCACTTGCAGATACATCCCTGGCAAGGGTTCTCTTTGTGTCATTTCTTGCGACAGAAACACCGGAGCAGCCGAGTGATGCGTGCCCGGTGATATCCTCTGGCGAGGCGATCGTCCCTTCAAACGATGCATCCACGAGCCTTCCGGAGAACGAACAGGGTGAATGTACGAACACAGAGACGGCCGATGAGAGCCTTTCCATGTCAACGTTGTCCGCCCCGGCGGTCACCGAAAGAGGGAAGTGGTCTCCCGACACCTTCCCCTGAGCCGTAAGGCGCATCTTACCCTTAAAAATGTCCGCATCGGGTATCTCAAGGCTGAAGCTTTCCCCGTCGAAGTTCCCCTTCCCCGAGATCCGACCGGCTTCGACGCCCCTGTAGAGAATCTTTCCCGCGGACAGAACGATATCGCCCGAAAGGTGCTGCTTGCGTCTCAGCGCAAGCGAGAAATCCAGGCCTTCGACCGCTGCCTTCTCTTCAGGGCAGGCGGCATCGAGGCCGGTCGCTTTTATCTCGTATCTTCCTCCTGTCCTGTCCGTCGCAAGCCGAACGAGGGCCGCGCTTCCGGTCAGGCCGTCGGCCCATATCTTCAGGTCCCTGAGCAAGAGCATGTGCTGGCCGGCATCTACAGATGAGCTTGCCCTGAAAAGGGAGACGGAGCGGCCTGAGTAGCGGAGGTTTTTCGCTTCTATTGAGGCATTGCAGAAAAGCCTATTTTTCACTATGCTGCCGGCTGCGTTCAGGATCGCGGAGCCGGTGCGGAATTCCTGCTTCTTGCCTGTTCCCATCTCAAGGGAAGAGAGGGTTGCCGAAGATGAGAATGAGATGGCGCCGCGCTTTTTCGATGCTGAGAGCGTAAGTTGAAGGCGCGCCGGTTTGTCCGGCCGGAATGCGCCTGCCTTCGAAATGTCGGCAGTTGTCTTTGCCTGAATCGAAAGCCCCCTGCCGGAGGTGAATGCCATCTCGCCGTTTATTTTCTTTACGTCAACGTTGTCCGATTGCACGTAAACGTCGTGGAAAGCGGCGGATCCCGACAGTTCAGGCAGGCCCTGTCCCACCGTTCCCTTCACCTCCACGCCGTCTGATATGATAATACCTCCGATCATCGTGCCTTTGACAAAACGGAAATCCGAAAGGTTTATTTTTGAGGCGAAGACCCTTGCCCTGTAACGGGGGGCTTTCCGGATATCGTCTATTTCACCCCGCAGGCTGACTGACAATCCCCTGCCTGCACGCAGGGATGCGTTTCTTACCAGTACCCGCCAATCCTTCAGAGTCAGGAATGCATCGGTCAGGAGCCTGATTTCCCCGGCTTCATGCCGGGAAAAAAGGGAAGACGCCTTTCGGGCGGTGATGTCCGACCTGATATCGAACCCCTTTTCGGCATCGCCTTCCGCGGTGACGGAGAAATCGATAATTGTCTTTCCCGTGTCCACTTGGTACCGGGCCAGCAAGTCATTAAAAGCGGAGAGGGAAAACCCCTTCGATACGCATGTGAGCATGAATTTTTTCGGTTCATCGTTGAGATAAGCCGAGGCGTTGATCTTTATTTCATTGCCCGCGAAGATGGTCTCTACCTCGACTGCGGTCTTCGTTCCTCTTTCGGAAGAAAGCCCCGTGAGGCGGGCATCAACATGCTCGTTTCTGAGCCGCCTGTTGCCGTTTAGCTCGAATGTGCCCGACCTTATCTCCACCTCGTCGATGTGGTAGCCGAGCGTTGATTTCTTTTTCGTTGAAAGAAGGTCGATCAGTTTTTCCGAGATGTTCCATCTCCCCTGCCGGTCTTTCACGATGCTCAGTTCGGGAGAATAAATCTCGATATCCTTAAGATGGAGCCTTCCTTCCAGAAGCTCGTGGAGGTCCGGCCTGATCGATATCCTCTTTATCTGTAGAAGGTTGCCCGGCGCAAACCCGGATGGATTTTTGATGGTTATGCCGCTGAGGTCGATAGCCGACGAACTCAGCAAGATATCCCCGATCTCGACCCTCTGCCCTGCGGCGATCGTCGCCCTGTCGGACAAAGAAACGAGCAGCGTCTTCTTGAGATCGAGATACCTCGAATAGAAAAAGACTGCCGCAACCAAAATGAACAGGGCAGCAACAGCGCATGCCTCTTTGCAGATCCTTTTTCCCCTGACAGACATGATTCAGTTGTTATCTTAACGTAAATGCCTGTATAAGCCAATAGCCTGCAGGTGTTAGAAGTGAACGCGTGACCCTCGCATACAAGGCCCCTGCGGGTGGTTTCCGCAGGGGCCTTGTATTATACGACTCTTTGTTAAACCCGGATCTCTTTGTCTTAATTCTGTGCCTTCACTTCCTCTGCCTCCCGCTCTTTTCCGAGGCTT
>JBJKSM010000004.1:0-43917 GCA_046704045.1 Thermodesulfovibrionales bacterium
GGATAGCACAGAGGACCCGATCTATCGTGACGATATAGTCATGGGTTTCGGATACGGGATTCGGTATGAGCGGGTCGGCGACAAGCACTGTCCTTTTCTCGCGGTTGTACCCGCAGAGCACAACGAAATGGCCTGCCGATTCGCCCCTGATATCGTCCCAGTTGCCGTCCCTGCCGAATTCCCTCGGACTCCTGTAGAGATAGGTTGCGCTCAGTCCGGCCATTAACGGCACCGATCTGTTCAGGTATTTCCGGATGAGGGCGGAAGTAAGGTCCTCGAACCTGATCTCGCCTCCGAGTTCCAGGAATTCAAGATACGCCTTTGACGCGGTGTGGAGCTTGGGGACGTCCTTGGCCGTCATCTGCGCCTGCAGCCGCCGCCTGATGTCCGGTCCGGCCGGGTTGAACCATGTCGGGTCGAAGACCTTGAGATTATATGTATAAATGACGGCCGAATACCCCATGCGCAGCGCGTGACAGCCGAGAAAAACCTCGAGCGTTCCCCCTTCTTTCAGGCTCGGAACCTCGCTGATGACCTTTTCAAGCGGGATATCCTCCCCGTAGTAGCGGTATATGGCGTGCAGGCAGGAAGGGCCACAGGTCATCTCGTCGGGCTGCGGGTGCATCTGAAGCGGCAGAAGCTTCTCCATCGGCTCCGGCAGGGATACCACCTTCGTCCTGCCGTTCACGCAGGCCTTCTATTTCCGCTATCGGATTCGTCCACTGCGATCGGGGGTCTTTCCATTCGTTAATCATTATATCACGGATTCTTCGTCCGCGTCGCTGACCGGCGGAGAAGAACAGGTGCTCATCGGCAAAGAAGCCCGGGGAAAACGGGGGCTTGCCGGGAGCACATTTTGAGGGTACTATGGAAGCATGTAACAATTTTTGAGGAGGATTGACATGAAGACGAAGAAACAGGCCAAAGATAAGAAAGTGGGCAAGGTCGGGAAAGGCGGGGAACAGGCAGAGGAAAAGAGCCGGGTTGAGGAAAAACCTTCTCCTTCCGGGAGCAGTGCGACGCAGGGAGCCGTAAAGGGCACGCCGTTGAAGACGGATGGCCGGGAGGGCCGGCCCACCGCTTCCTCTGCCGGTGCTGTAACGCCCAGGGTCGAAGGCAAGCTTGCCGGCAGGACCTCCGGGGAGAAGTCCGTAGTACCCGTGAAGCCGGAGGAGAAACCCCCCGCCCGCAAAGAGGCGGCGACCGCGAAGGCCCCTGCGGCCGCGAGTACCGGCCCGGCGATTCCGCCGCCTGCTGCAAAAAGGGAGGAAGCAGAGCCCCCCGGGATCAAAAAAGAATATGTGCAGTCCCGGGGCCTCTGCAAGGTCACCTTCAGGCTGCCTGCTGCGGCCACCCGTGCAGCGAAGAAGGTCAACGTGGTAGGGGACTTCAACGGCTGGAACAGGGAGGCAACTTCCCTGAGAAAACAGGAAAACGGCGATTTTTCGGTAACGCTCGATCTCGATGCGGGCAGGGAATACCGTTTCCGCTATCTCATTGACGGCCAGCGATGGGAAAACGACTGGCGCGCGGACAAATATGTGAAGAGCCCGTACGGCGTAGATGATTCGGTAGTAAGCGTGTAGCCTCGCTGCGGACAGGAGGTCTCATATGCGATGGCTTTATGTCGTGATAGCGGGATTGTTCGAGATCGGATGGATATTCAGCCTGAAATTTTCCGACGGTTTCAGCCGCCTCTTCCCGATGGTTTTTTATGCGATATGCGGTCTGGGCGCCGCCTTTTGCCTGTCCCAGGCGTTGAAGACGCTGCCGGTGGGGACGACCTATGCGGTCTGGGTCGGTATCGCCGCGGCAGGGTCGAACATCCTGAGCATGGTTTTTCTCGACGAGCCGTACAGGTTCTCCCGCGTCGGCTACATCGCTCTTATCGTCATCGGCGTGGTCGGGCTGAAGATTTCGTCCCCTCAATGACGGAAAGAAATAAGCTGCCGGGCTTTCAGGCCAACAGACTGAAAAACTGAAGACATTTTGCCGCAGAGCACGCAGAGGACACAGAGAAGGGAACTTGTCACGCGAGGCATGAAATACCGCGGCTGTCATTCCCCCGTACGCGCCCGTAGCCTGTCGCCCATGGCCTGCGGCTTTTTTTCTGCCCTGTGTCTGATCCCCTTTTCGCCCGGGATTCGGACAGGTCAAATGTAAGTGCACACCCCCTGTGCACTGCCCGCTTCACTCGCTGGCAATTCGCGGCAGGGGTATCATATGAGGAAAATTCCTAAGAGATGCTACTATAATTACCGGATAGGAGAACAATGCGAGGGGAACAGGGGAATATCAATGTGGAACGGAGGAGCATCATGAGAGCCAGGGCGGGAACCATTCTTGTTGTTGTCATTGTTCTGCAGTTTTTGTCTGCAGGTCTTCTGAACGCCGCAGCGGACGGGAAAGCGGTTCGTGCGACGCTGAAGAACGGACTCAGGGTGGTCATTGTCCGGGATGTCCTTGCCCCGGTCGTGACGACACAGGTGAATTATCTTGTCGGCGCAGACGAGGCGCCTCCCGGGTTTCCCGGCACCGCCCACGCCCAGGAACACATGATGTTCCGGGGAAGTCCCGGGATGTCTGCAGACCAGCTCTCGGCTATTATCGCCGCCCTCGGCGGGAACTTCAACGCAGATACTCAGCAGACGGTAACGCAATATTTTTTCACCGTGCCCGCCGCCGACCTCTCCGTTGCGCTCAGGCTGGAGGCGGTGCGCATGAGAGGCGTCCTCGACTCGCAGAGTCTCTGGGAACGGGAGCGGGGCGCCATCGACCAGGAAGTCGCCCAGGACCTCTCGAACCCGGAGTATGTCTTTTACACGAAACTGCTCACAGCGATGTTCAAGGAAACCCCTTATGCCCATGACGCGCTCGGCACGCGCGAATCCTTCGCAAAGACGACCGGGAAAATGCTCAAAAAGTTTTACAACGAGTGGTACGGTCCCAATAACGCCATTCTGGTTATCGCCGGCGATGTCGATCCTGCCGTGACGCTCAAGGCGGTGAAAAAGCTGTTCGGGGGGATCGCGCCGAGGCCGACACCTGCGCGGCCTGCCGTCCGGCTTCAGCCCCTGAAGGCATCGCAGATAAGCCTCAAAACCGATCTGCCGTATGCGCTGGCCGTTATATCTTATCGTCTGCCGGGGTACGACAGCCCGGATTATGCGGCCGGTCAGATCCTCGCCGACGTGCTGGCAAGCAAGCGGGCCGATCTCTATGCACTCGTGACGCAGGGCAAGGCGCTGTCGGCCGATTTCGATGTCAACGCCTATCCGAATGCGGCGTTCGGATATGTAACCGCGTCGTTTCCGAAAGGCGGGGACGGCGCGCTCCTTGTCACGACAATCAAGGGCGTAGTCGCCGGCTACTTGAAAAGCGGTTTTCCCCCTGATCTTGTCGAGGCCGCAAAGCGGATGGAGATCGCCGACAACGAGTTCGCGAAAAACTCCGTCTCGGGTCTTGCATCGCTCTGGTCCCAGGCGCTTGCCGTAGAGGGCCGAAATTCCCCCCGGGACGATATCGATGCGATCGGAAAGGTGACTGTAGACGACGTCAATCGCGTTGCCCGCAAATATCTTGTCAACAGGACTGCGACGACCGCTCTGCTTGAGCCCCTGCCTTCCGGCGCGGCCGTGCCCTCGAAGCCGGAGAGGCGCAAGGAATCATTCGCACCCAAACAGGTGGGCCGCGTCAAATTGCCCGCATGGGCGGAAAAGGCCGCACAGCTCCCGGCCGTTCCGGCTTCGGCGGTGAAGCCGGTAGTTATCGTCCTGCCCAACGGGATACGGCTGATCGTGCAGCACGAGAGCGTGAGCAGAACGGTCAGCATCTACGGGAAAATTAAAAGCAACCCCGCTTTGCAGGTGCCGAAGGGGAAGGAAGGGGTCGACGACGTTCTGGGATCACTTTTTTCCTATGGTACGAAGACACTTGACCGGCTTTCCTTCCAGAAGGCACTTGACGACATAGCGGCGAGGGAATCGGCGGGGAGGAGTTTTTCGTTGCAGGTCCTCGCGGGCCATCTGGACAGGGGGGTGCAACTGCTTGCCGACAACATGCTCAATCCCGCCCTGCCCGGGGAGGCGTTCAAGGTGGTGCAGCAGGAGACGATCGGCTCCCTTTCGGGACTCCTCAAGAGTCCTTCCTATCTGTCGCAGCGTGCGCTCATCTCCGGGCTCTATCCGAAGGACGACCCGACCCTGCGGCAGGCGACGCCTGAGACGGTGAAGAAACTCACCCTTGACGACGTCAGGAACTATTACGGGAAGGTCTTCCGGCCTGACATGACGACGATCGTCGTCATGGGAGATGTGACTGCCGAACAGGCCGGAAAAGTGATGGAAAAATATTTCGGGAGATGGAAGGCGGAGGGACCGAAGCCCGAGACGGACTTGCCCCCCGTTCCCCCGAACAAGCCGTCCTCGGCGGTCGTTCCGGACACCAGCCGGGTACAGGATGAGGTGACGCTCGCCGTGACACTCGGGCTCACCCGCTCCAATCCCGATTACTACACGCTGCAGGTCGGGCGCCACATCCTCTCCGGGGCCTTTTACGCAACAAGGCTCTATAGGGACCTGAGGGAACGGACCGGACTTGTCTACGCGGTGGAGGCGATGCTCGACGTCGGCAAGACCCGTTCCATTTTCGGCGTATTCTATGCGTGCGATCCGCGGAATGTATCGAAGGCGCGCGAAATGGTGGTGCGCGACCTCGGGGACATGCAGAAAAAAAGTGTGACGCCGACGGAGCTTCGCCAGGCCAAGACGCTCCTCCTCCGCCAGATCCCGCTTTCAGACGCGAGCGTGGACGACGTTGCGGGGCGGCTCCTGTACTACTCGCTTGAGGGCCTTCCTCTCGACGAGCAGCTTCGGGCCGCGAGGCATTACAGGGCGGTCACCGCTTCCCAAGTGAGGGCGGCCTTTGACCGATGGATACGCACAGCGGACCTTGTCCAGGTCACGACAGGGCCGGCCCCGCAGGGAGGAGACTGATGAAACTCTACTTCAACAGGGAAAACGGTCCGGTGGATGAGGCGATCGACCGGCTCATCGGACTTGCCGGAGGCATCGAGAGCCCCGGTTATGTCCGTGAGATGATCCTGGCGGCGCTGAAGGCCGGCCAGGAGGAGAAAGAGGACAAGGCTGACCTCAAGCTGATGAACACGACGCTGAAGGAGATGCGGTTTACCTCGAAGGTGTTCGGAGCGTACAAGGACTTCCGGAAGATCACTGTCTTCGGCTCGGCGAGGACCAGGCCCGCGGAGCCCCTATATCAGATGGCGATGAATCTCGGCAGGAGGATCGCAGAGGAAGGGGACATGGTGATCACCGGGGGAGGTCCGGGCATCATGCAGGCGGTAAACGAAGGCGCGGGGCCGGAGCATTCCTTCGGGGTGAATATCCGTCTGCCCTTCGAGCAGAAGCCGAACCCCGTGCTCGAGGGGAACCCGCGCCTCATAACGTACAAGTATTTTTTCAACCGGAAGATAGCGTTTATCAAGGAGGCGTATGCCGTCGTGCTTTTCCCCGGCGGGTTCGGCACCATGGACGAGGCGATGGAGACGCTGACGCTCGTGCAGACCGGAAAGAGAGACCCGATACCGCTCATCCTTGCCGAGGAGCCGGGAGGCACGTACTGGCAGCAGTGGACCCGCTTTATCAGCGAGGGCCTTCTGCACCGGGGGTATATCAGCGAATCCGATTTTGTTTTTTTCGAGGTCGTCCATTCCATCGAAGACGTGATCGAAAGGATCAACCATTTCTACCGCCGTTATCACAGCCTGAGATATGTCGACGGCAGACTGGTAATCCGTCTCAAATCGACGTTGAAGGAAAGCTGGATCGAGCGAATGAAGGCCGGCTTTGACGATATCCTGATGCCCTTTGGCGATATGTCCCTGTCGGGTCCCCTCGAGGCTGAGGCGGATGAGCCGGAGATCGCGCATCTCCCGAGACTCGTGGTCGATTTCAACCGCAGAAACTTCGCACGACTGAGAAGCCTCATCGATGCCATCAATGCACACTGACCCTTTTGCCGCAATGGCGTCTTGGCCCGCAGGGAAGCCGAAAACGGCCCGGCGGAGGCGATAGCGTGCCTGTTGCCGGAATCAGGAAGCGTATTGTAACGGTCTTCTTCTTCGTCGTTGTCGCGACGGCCCCCGTTTTCATATGGCGGTGGATGCATCACGGGCCGCGTGAAAACGAGATTGTCCTGCACGGCAACGTGGACATCCGCCAGGTCGACATCGCCTTTAACGCAACGGAGCGGATCGGGAAGGTGCTGGTGGAAGAGGGGGACAAGGTGAAGGCCGGCCAGTTGCTTTCGACCCTCGATATGGAGAGGCTCAAGCATGAAGTCCTGAGCGCCGATGCCAGGGTGCTCGCACAGGAAAAGGTCGTAGCTGCACTTGTATCCGGAACGAGACCCGAGGAGATCCGGAAGGACCGCGCCGATATGGCGGCGGCCGATGCCGAGGCCCGTAACGCGGAGCGCACTTCCCGGCGGCTTCAGCTCCTCGTCGGTCAGGAACTTATTTCCCGGCAGCAGGCGGATGACGCGAAGGCGGCGGCGGATGCCGCCCGGGCCCGGCTTCAGTCTGCCCGGGAGACGCTGGACCTTGCGATCGCAGGCCCGCGCAAGGAGGATATCGACGCCGCGAAGGACACGCTGAAGGCGCTCGGGGAGGACCTCGCCGTGGCAAAGCGGAATCTCTCCTATGCCCTGCTCTACGCCCCTTCGGACGGCGTGATACAGAACAGGATACTGGAGCCGGGCGACATGGCGTCGCCGCAGAAGCCCGTCTTTACCCTTGCCCTCACCGATCCGGTCTGGGTGCGCGCATACCTGTCTGAGACCGACCTCGGAAAGGTCCGGTTGGGCATGCCCGCAGAGGTGACGACGGACAGCTTCCCCGGGAAGCGCTATGGCGCATGGATAGGATTCATTTCCCCTTCGGCACAGTTCACCCCCAAGTCGGTAGAAACACGGGAGGTGCGCACAAGCCTCGTTTACGAAGTGAGGGTCTTTGTCAGAAATCCGCACGACGAGCTCAGGCTCGGGATGCCCGCTACGGTCATCATTCCCCTCGACCGGAGGAAAAACGATGCGGTTTCACCGAAGACTCAGGGAAGGTCCTGAGGCCGGCGGAAGACAAAGATGACCGACGAGGGAAGCAGGGCGGTTTCGCTGGCCGGGGTCTCGAAGAAGTTCGTCTCCGGCGGTCGCCGGGTTTACGCTCTTCAGAACGTCAGTCTGGTTGTCGGGGAAGGCCTTGTCACAGGACTGATCGGGCCGGACGGCGCGGGGAAGACGACTCTCATGCGGCTCGTCTCGGGCCTTCTGCTGCCCGACGAAGGCGGGATCACCGTCCTCGGAGTCGATGCCGTGAAAAACCCGCTCGCCGTGCAGTCGGTGATAGGCTACATGCCGCAGCGGTTCGGCCTTTATGAAGACCTCTCGGCGCAGGAGAACCTCGATCTCTACGCCGATCTTCAGGGCGTGAAGCGGGACGAAAGACCCGGCCGGTACAGGGAACTGATGGCGATGACAGGGCTGGAGCCCTTCAGGTCGCGTCTTGCCGGGCGGCTCTCCGGGGGCATGAAACAGAAGCTGGGACTCGCGTGCACCCTCGTGCGGCCTCCCCGCCTGCTTATCCTCGACGAGCCGACCGTCGGCGTGGACCCGGTTTCGCGCAGGGAGCTCTGGTCTATAGTCTACCGTCTCGTAAGAGAAGAGGGAATGAGCGTCCTTCTCAGCACCGCATACCTCGATGAGGCGGAGCGCTGCGACGAAGTTGCTATCCTGCATGAAGGCCGTCTCCTCGGGGCCGGATCGCCGAAGACGTTCAGCGGACCGATGGAGGGGCTGACCTTTACGGTCAAAGCGGAGGCGATGAAAAACCGGAGCCTTCAGCAGAAGCTCTCGGAAAGGCAGGGCGTCGTGGATGCCGTGATCCAGGGAGACGCGGTGAGGATTGTGATGGAAAGCGGCGTCCCCCCCGAAGCGTCGAGGCTTCTGCCGGGAACGGATAAGGTTTCGGTCAGTGCGGTCGCCCCCCGTTTCGAGGACGGCTTCATCTCGTTGATGAGGGCGGACAGGCCGGGGAGCCCGGGGCCCGCCGCTGCAGCGCGTGGAGACCGGGGAAAGACTGTTCAAAGCCCGGAGGAAACTGTCATCGAGGTGAAGGAGCTCAAGAGGCGCTTCGGCGACTTCTACGCCGTCAGGGGAGTTACGTTCAGCGTGAAGAGGGGAGAGCTCTTCGGGCTCCTCGGCGCAAACGGCGCAGGGAAATCCACCACCTTCCGGATGCTGTGCGGGCTTCTGCCCGCAAGCGGAGGCAGCCTCGGCGTTGCCGGCCTCGACCTCCGGCGGGCCGCTGCCCCGGCGCGGGCGAGGATAGGCTACATGTCCCAGAAGTTTTCTCTCTACGGAACTCTGAACGTCAGACAGAACCTCAATTTTTTCAGCAGCGCCTACGGTCTTTCAGGGGACAGGCGAAGGGAGAGGATTGCGTGGGCGCTCGAACAGTTCGAACTTTCCTCTCTCGCGGATGCCGCGAGCATCAACCTCCCCCTCGGCTTCAAGCAGCGTCTTGCAATGGCCTGCGCGCTCATGCATGAACCAGACATCCTCTTTCTGGATGAGCCTACCTCGGGAGTCGATCCCCTTGCGCGACGCGAATTCTGGAGGCGCATCGACTCCCTGGCTGAACGGGGCGTGACCGTCATGGTGACAACGCATTTCATGGAAGAGGCTGAATACTGCGACCGCCTTGCGATCATGGCCGCAGGGGAGATCCTCTCGATCGGCTCGCCTGCGGATATCAAGGCCATGGCGCGGACCGCTGAGCTTCCCGAGCCGACAATGGAAGACGCCTTTATCAGCCTGATCACCGGCAATGCGGGGGCGGCGTCATGACGCGGCCGGGAGGCCCGGGCAGCGGTCCTTCCCCCTGGCGCGGCGGCGGCCCGATGCGGCTGCGCGGACTCATCCGCAAGGAGTTCCTTCAGGTCCTGAGGGACCCCAGCAGCATCGCCATCGCATTCCTGATGCCTTTCCTTTTGCTCCTGCTCTTCGGCTACGGGGTTTCACTCGATGCCGAACACGTTCCCGTCGCCGTGGTCGCGGAAGCGCCGAACGCCGATACCGCGTCCTTCCTCGGCGCCTTCAGCCAGTCCCGGTATCTGGACCCCGTCATCATGCCTGCCATGCGCGAGGCGGTTGCGGCCCTTGATGAGGGGCGGGTGGAGGGCATCGTCGACATGAAAGACGATTTTTCGCGGGGGATGAGGAGTCCCGGGGGAGCGCCGGTCCAGGTGATCGTCAACGGCGTGGACGCCAACAATGCGCGGCTGGTCCTCGGGTACGTGCAGGGGGTCTGGTCGAAGTGGCTTGAAAAAGAAGCCCTGGCAGCGGGACTGGACCTGAACATACCGGTGCAGGTTCGGCAGCGGGTATGGTTCAACAGCGAGCTGAGGAGCAGGAACTTCATCGTGCCTGGACTGATAGCGATCATCATGACGCTCATAGGCACCCTCCTGACCGCGATGATCATGGCGCGGGAATGGGAACGGGGCACTATGGAGGCTTTGATGGTCACCCCTGTAACGATCCGCGAGATCATCCTCGGGAAGCTCATCCCCTATTACCTTCTCGGCATGGGAGGAATGATCCTTTCGGTCGCGATGGCCATAGGGCTGTTCGATGTTCCCATGAGGGGCTCGCTCTGGATGCTTTTTGTCGCCTCCTCCCTCTTTCTTTTTGCTGCCCTCGGGATGGGCCTTCTCATCTCCGTCGTCGCAAAGAACCAGTTTGTCGCGGGCCAGGCCGCCATCATCTCGACCTTTCTTCCGGCCTTTGTCCTCTCGGGTTTTCTCTTTGACATAAGCAGCATGCCGGCGCCGGTACGGGTCATTACGCACGCTATCCCGGCCAGGTACTTCATTTCGATCCTCCAGACCCTTTTCCTTGCGGGCAACGTCTGGCCGGTTATTCTCCCCAATGCGGCGGCGCTTCTTGTCATGGCGGGGCTATTCCTCGTCCTGAGCAGGAAAAAATCGCGGAAGCGCCTGGAGTAGGGGAAGCCGATGGGGAAAAGGATAGTCTCGCTCATGATCAAAGAGTTCCTGGCGCTGCTCAGGGACAGGAAAAGCAGGGTCGTCGTCTTCGTGCCTCCCATCGTGCAGCTCATCGTCTTCGGCTATGCCGCCACCTTCGATTTAAAGAACATCCCCTACGCCAAATACAACGAGGACCGTTCCGGGGTGTCGCGGCAGTTAGAGGCGGGCTTCCGGGGCTCCCCGAACTTCGAAGAGGTGGCGCGCATCGGCCGGCAGGAGGAGATCGCCCCTCTCATAGACAGGCGGGAGGTCCTCCTTGTCCTCCATATCGGGCCGGATTTCAGCCGCAACCTGGCACTCGGCAGACCTGCGGCCGTGCAGGTGATCATCGACGGCAGGAACTCCAATACCGCCATGCTCGCCCTGAACTACGCAAATACGATCGTCAGCGGCTTCAACGACCGGCTGATGCAGCAAAGCGGCGGAGGCGGCCCGCCGGCAAGGCTCGTGACGCGCGCATGGTTCAATCCGAACCTCGAAAGCAGGTGGTTCATCGTCCCGGGAATAGTGGGTCTGCTCACGCTCGTGGTAACGATCCTCGTCACGTCGCTCTCCGTCGCGCGCGAGCGCGAGCAGGGCACTTTCGATCAGCTCCTCGTGACGCCTTTCCGTCCGGTCGAGATCCTCATCGGCAAGGCTCTTCCGGGCTTTATCATCGGCATCGCGGAGGCCACGGTCATCATCCTCGCCACGGTATTCTGGTTCAGGGTGCCGCTCCTCGGGAGCGTCGTCACCCTTTATGCCGGTGTTGTATTGTTCCTGTTTTCGGTCATCGGCGTGGGGCTCATGATTTCCTCATTTTCGGTGACCCAGCAGCAGGGTCTCCTCGGCGCCTTTCTCTTTGTGGTGCCGGCGGTCATCCTCTCGGGCTTCACCACCCCCATCGCCAACATGCCGCGGCCCGTCCGGGATATCACCCTCGTCAATCCAATGAGGTATTTCATGGTGGTGATAAGGGGTGTCTTCCTCGAAGGCACGTCTTTTCCCGCGATGATGAGCCAGTTCTGGCCTATGGCGGCGATAGGCCTTTTTACTCTCGTTCTGGCGGGCTGGATGTTCCGTCATCGCCTGTACTGAAAAATAAGTTGCCCGGGACGGGTTGCTTACGTTTTGCGAGTGCTTTATAATGCAAGGTGCGCTCACTAAAAGAGGCGCCTGGATACGAGATGAGCATTTCAGCCGGCTGCGAAAATCGCCGTCCGCATAAAGGACTGTATTGATGAACTTCAGGACTTTTTCCCTCTGTCTTCTTATCGCCGTTACAACGGCGGGATGTGCGGCGACCCTCCCTGATGTCAACTCGATGCTCGCGGACGTTCCCTACGTGAACCCGCCCCCTGAAATCATCGGCCCTCATGGTCCGCTTACCCGGCAGCAGAGCGCAAGGGTCATGGAGAGGCTGAAAGGCCGGGGGGACCCTGCGGACGTCCTTGACCGGCATATGGCCGCGATGGAGGATGTCAGCGGGACCCCCCTTGTTGAGGGCAACAGCGCGACCCTTCTCATGGACGGTCCTGCCGCATACTCAGCCGCAGCGAAGGCGATCGAGGGCGCCAGGGACAACGTCAACTGGGAGACATACATCCTCAGCGACGGCAAGGCAGGCGACAGCCTGTCCGACCTTCTGTTGAGGAAGAAGGCCGAAGGGGTGCAGGTGAACATTATATATGACAGCTTCGGGGGTCTGCGTACGCCCGCCTCTTTTTTCCGGCGCCTGCGGGAAGGCGGGATCAACGTCCTTGAATTCAGCCCGCTGAACCCATTCAGGTCAAGGGAGAAGTGGAGGCCGATATACCGCGATCACCGCAAGGTCCTGATCGTGGACGGGAAGACGGCGATTACGGGCGGGGTGAACATCAGCATGGAATCCCCGGGGCCGGGCGGAAGGGAAGAAAGGGAACAGGTCTGGCGGGACACCGATGTCGAGATAGAGGGTCCGGCGGTCGCGCAGTTTCAGAAACTGTTCCTCGATACCTGGCAGCGGCAGAAAGGTCCGAAGCTGCCGGACAGGAATTATTTCCCGCCCTTGAAAGAGGAGGGCGACGACCTCGTCCGCGTTGTCGGCAGCACCCCCGGGGCCTGGAACCGGATCACCTATATCATGTATGTTTCCGCCTTCACCTCTGCGAAAAGGTCGATTCACCTCACAAACGCCTATTTCGTGCCGGACCGCCAGATGCTGGGAGCCCTCGAAGGCGCGGCCCGGCGCGGGGTCGACGTGAAGATAATCCTGCCTGATTCGAGCGATTTCAACGTGATTTTTTACGCGGGCCGCTATTACTATTCGGAGCTCCTGAAGGCCGGGGTAAAGCTGTACGAGCGGCAGAAGCGCTTTCTCCATGCCAAGACGGCGGTCGTAGACGGCGTCTGGTCGACGGTCGGGTCCACGAACATGGACCGCTGGAGCGCCGCGCACAACGACGAGGAAAACGCGGTCATCGTCGGGCGCGACTTCGGGTCGAAGATGGAGACGATGTTCGCACGGGACCTTTCGGAGTCAAAGGAGATACTTCCCGGCGAGTGGGAAAAAAGGTCTTCGCTTTCCAGACTCAGGGAGTGGTTCTTCCACATCTTCGCCCCGGCGCTGTAAGCAGCCGTTGCGGCATTCCGTAAATGAAACATCTCAGGAGGGGCCTCTTGCCAGGCCATAAAGAAAAATTAAACAGCCGATGGGCGATATCGAACGAACGCCAAGACTCGCGTTCCTGTTTGTGATGCTTCTTTGCGGTCTCTTCACGGCTATCTGATCGACGCCGCGAACAATTCCTGTACCCTAAAAAGGATATGGGATGCGCATTTCCTTTTTGTCTTTCTTTTCCTCGTTGCAGTTTTGATCTTTTTTTCTTATCATGTCAGGAATACGGAACTCACCGAAGGAGGCTGAAGTGGCGAAGATCACGAAGAAGGAGCTGATTGCACTGCTGAACAAGGACCTGGGGCTCGAGTACACGGCGATCGTACAGTATACCCAGCATCAGGGCGCGCTGAAAGGCGCGATGTACCAGAGCATCCAGAAGGAGCTGATCATCCACGCCCAGGAGGAGCTCGCGCACGCGACGATCCTTGCCGCGCAGATCGACTATCTCGGCGGCGTGCCGACCGTTGATACGCCTCCGGCGAAGATTGCGAAGGAAAGCGTAAAGATGCTCCGGCAGGACCTTGAAGGGGAAAACGACGCGATCGCGCGGTACATCGCGAGGATAAAGCAGGCGGAAGAACTCAACCTCTACCATCTTGCGCAGCAGCTCAGGACGATCCTTGCGATGGAGCAGGAACACGCGATGGACCTCGAACAGGCCCTTGGGAAATAAGCCTGCAAGAGTGAAAAGCTGAAAAGTGAAGACATTTTTACCACAGAGATCGCAGAGGTCACGGAGGAAGAAACAAGCTGGCCGGATGAAAAGCCGCAGAGGGCACATAGAACTCAGAGAAAAGAGAGGATGTGCCGGCTTCAAAAGTCTTAATCCTCCCTCTGTGATCTCTGCGGCAGATCCTACTTCTTAATAAACAGGTAAGAGGCCAGGCAGACCAGGACGAAGGCGAAGATCTTCTTGAAGCTGCCGGTCGGAACGTGCTCGACGAGGCGAGCGCCGATCTGTGCCCCGATAATTCCGCCGATGCCGAGCAGAAACCCGACCCGGTAATCCACGTTTGACAGCTTGTTGTGCGCGACCAGCGCCGACAATGAGATAACCACTATGGCGAGAAAGGAAGTGCCGACCGCTTTCTGTGCGGAAAATCCGAGGAACAGCAGAAGCGGGACCATGAGAAACCCGCCGCCCAGCCCGCTGAAGGAAGCGCCTATGCCCACAATCACCCCGCCCAGAACCATCAGGAACATGCCTGCGTTTATAGCCATGCGACCCTCCTTTTTGCCGAGTCATCAATTTTACGATGAGGCGCATATGTGCGTCAAACAGAGGGGCCCCAAAAAGCAGGCGATAGGCAAGGGGCAACGGGCGATAGGACCGATAGCCCTATCGCCCATTGCCTGTAACCCTTAGCCTGCTATTTGCAGTTCTTGCAGGTCGATATCCCCAGAAGGGCGTAGGGAGGACACCAGCCGATCAGGCCGGTAAGAATGGGGATGATCCCCAGGAAGGCCCAGGGCGAACGGGGCCCCACAAATGCCATGGCGATAATGCCGAGGCCTGCAAGCAGCCTGATGAACCGCTCCGTTGATCCTATGTTCTTTTTCACTGTCGTCACCTCCGGTATGTATTTCTGTTTATAGTTTATTTCCGGAAGGCGGAGTTTGTATGTGACAAAGTCACAAAAGCGGGCGGGACCTCAATGATCGAGAAGGGTGATCCGGTTGCGCGCCAGCGCAACGGTTCCCCGGCGCTCCATGTCCTTGAGGAGCCTGCTTACAACTTCCCTCGAAGTTCCCAGGTCGCCGGCTATCTTCTGGTGCGAGGAAAGTACCACACCGTCTTTCGCCTTTTCCGCCAGGTAGTCCGTCAGGCGGCGGTCCATTTTTCCGAAGGCCACCTCTTCCACAAGCGCCATGACCGAGGTGAGACGCCTGCTCATGATCTCGAAGACGAAACGTCTCATGTCCTCAAACCTCTCCATGAGTCCCCTGAAATCGCCGGCGGGAATGAGGAGCATTTCGCCTTCCTCCGTCGCGACTGCATGGGCCGGATAGGGCGTATCGGCGAGGATGCAGGAGGCGTTCAGGATGCACGTTTCACCCCGGCCGATCTCGTAAAGGGTAATCTCCCTTCCGCCCTCGCCCGTCTTGTAGACGCGCAGTTCACCGGAGATCAGGAACGCTATCGCCGAACAGGCGTCGCCTTCGGCGTAGATCAGCGCCCCCGCCGGGAAGGAGCGAAAGGACGCGACCGAGAGGATATTCCCGGCGAGCTCCCCGGGGCTCCTGCGGAAGGCGGGAAATGTCCCGATAAATTCATCGCATGAAAAATGACGCATGGGGGTATCAGGAAAATTTTATTCCGGAGCCGGGGATCTGTCAACCGCGGGAACCGGTCGTCTTTTCCGGAAGGCGGTCGGCGGGCACCGATTTCTCCGTCTCCTTTTCAGTTCCCGGCCCGATGCCAGGTCGTCTTGACAGAGCGAATATTCGGAGTAATAATTAATTATCCTATCTTACAGTCGGTGCGGCGCCCGCCATGGGGGTTGAGCAGTGAAAGATTGTTCCGGAAGGGAAGACAGACGAAGTCAGTCGCGGCATTACTACGTCTCCACGATCAAATATTCCCCCTGCCCGCCGTCCGCCCTTGATGAACTCGACGGCTATACGCTCAACATGAGCGGCGACGGTCTGTGTCTTGCAGTCACAAAGCCCCTCACGGTAGGCCAGGAGGTTGTTATTACCAGTTGTCTCGTATCGGCCCTCCGGCGCACGTACAGGGTGCAATGGGTTGAGCAGAGTGAAAGGAGCCATTCAACAACCTACCTGGCAGGCCTGACAACCTGCGGAGACAGGCCAGGCTGCTGAATTACCATTCCTTTTACGGAGGTTTTTTCCGCCTGGCCGAACGGGGGCGGAGCAAGTGAGGGGCGCCGCTCAGGACAGCAGCTGTTTCAAATTCTTTATTAACTCGGCCACCGCCTTCTGTGCATTGCCGTAAAGCATGCGCGTATTATCGGCGTAAAAAAGCGGGTTCTCGATGCCGGAATAGCCGGTGCCCCTGCCGCGCTTTATAACTATCACGTTTTGGGCGCGGTCTGCGTTCAGGACGGGCATGCCGTATATCGGGCTGGACTTGACCGTTCGTGCAGAGGGGTTTACAACGTCATTCGCCCCGATCACGACCGCCGCGTCGGCCTGGGGAAACTCCTCGTTGATCTCCTCCAGATCGAAGATCTTTTCATAGGGCACGCCCGCTTCGGCAAGAAGCACATTCATATGCCCCGGCATGCGGCCTGCGACAGGGTGTATGGCAAACTTGACATCGACGCCTGCCTCCTCAAGAAGATCGGCCATCTCCTTTACCTTATGCTGGGCCTGTCCCACAGCCATGCCGTAACCCGGAACGATTATCACCTTCCGTGCATACCGCAGCATCACCGCGGCGTCCAGCGCGGAGATCTCCTTCAGGGTTCCGGCAACCGCGGCATCTCCCTGCTGAATCCCGGCCGAGACGGGTTTGAACAAGACATTGAACAACTGCCTGTTCATCGCCCTTGCCATGAGGAGAGTGAGGAGCGATCCCGCAGCGCCGACCACAATGCCCGCTATGATCAGGGCAGGGATGTCGAGGGCGTACCCCTCGAAGCCCACGGCGAGACCCGTACAGGCGTTGAGCAGCGAAATGACGACCGGCATGTCGGCGCCGCCGATGGGAATGGTAATGGTTGCGCCAAGCACAAGCGAGAGACAGAAAAAGACGATGAGACCTGACGCAGCCGGGGAGACGACAATCGAGACCGCCGCAGCGATCGTGAACGCCATAAGAACAATATTGACCGCATTTTGTCCGGGAAGACGCACCGTCTTTCGCAGGATGCCCTGCAGCTTGGCAAAGGCGATGCATGAGCCGGAAAACGATACCGCACCGATCAGTGCGCCGAGGATGGAGAGTATCGTCACCGCCATACTGTGCGACCGGCCCGTGGCGAGTTCGATCGCCGCTATCGCCGCAGCCGAGCCTCCGCCCAGGCCGTTGTAGAGCGCCACCATCTGGGGCATGGCGGTCATCTGTACCACCTTGCCGAACCACCACGAAACGCCGCCTCCGACGGCCAGGGCCAGTATCATCAGCTCATAATTGCCCATGCCCGGCCGGGCGAAAGTGACCGCGGTCGCCAGCACCATCCCCGCGCCCGCCCAGACAATGCCGCGGCGCGCAGTCACGGGAGACGACATGCCCTTCAGGCCGAGGATAAACAGAAGCGCCACGATAAAGTAGCTCGAATTGATAACGAGTTCCGCAGTCATGGGATCATCTCATGCCCCGGTTTTCACTGCCCGGCATCATTTTCCCGGTGAATCCTTGGTTTTTTCACTCCTGAACATGGCGAGCATGCGTTCCGTGACCACGTACCCCCCGACGGCATTGGCGGCCCCGAAGAGGACTGCCAGAAATCCGACCGCCTGCTCGAAGGGCGTCTGCGCCTGTCCCAGCGCGACCATCGCGCCAACCAGCACGACTCCGTGGACAAAATTCGAGCCGGACATGAGAGGCGTGTGCAGGATTACGGGCACCCGCGAGATAACTTCGTAACCGGTAAACGCGGCCAGCATGAATATGTACAGCGCGGTCAAGCCTTCCATGAAAAACCTCCCTTTAAAAAAACTCCGGGCTGAAGACGGGAAGGGTGAAGCATCCCGGCAGCTTCCGCCTTCAACCTGTGCCCCTATGAAGTTCCCGGTCCAGCGCTTTTCTCACGCCTTCGTTGCGCACTTCTCCCTCATGGGTGAAGACGCTCCCCGCAATGATCTCGTCGCTCCAGTCGAGGCTGAGATCACCGTTTTTTATGTGGGGCGACAAAAAATTAAAGAGGTTCCGGGAAAACATTTCCGAGGCATGGGTGGGCATGCGCGATGCCAGGTCGACGGGACCGATGATCCTGACGCCGCCCACGACCACGGTCTCTCCCGCCCGCGTACCGGCGACATTGCCGCCTCCATCGGCGGCCATATCCACTATGACGGCGCCCCTTTTCATGGCAGCCACCATCTCCTCCGTTATTATAAGGGGGCTTTTCTTCCCCGGCACGGCAGCGGTGGTTATCAGGACGTCGGCCTTTGAGACCGCCTTCGTCAGTTTTTCCTTCTGGATTTTCTTTTCCTCTGAAGTCAGCTCCCGCGCGTATCCGCCGCTGCCGCCTGCCGATACGCCGATGTCGAGGAACCTCGCCCCTACCGACTCCGCCTGCTCCCGCGTTTCACTGCGCACGTCGTAGGCTTCTACGACGGCGCCGAGGCGGTGGGCGGTTGCTATCGCCTGCAGTCCCGCGACCCCTGCGCCTATGACAAGCACCTGCGCGGGCCGCAGGGTTCCTGCGGCAAAGGTTATCATGGGAAAGAATTTCGGGCAGTTTCCGGCTGCGATAATTGCGCAGAGATAGCCCGCCACCGTCGCCTGTGAGGTAAGCGCGTCCATGCTCTGGGCCCGGGAAATGCGGGGGATCAGTTCGAGGGCAAAGCCGGTGATCCTCTGCTCGCATAACAGCCTTGCACGTTCGGGCTCTTCAAAGGGGCGAAGGAAGCCGATCACCGTCGTGCCCCTGCGCATCGCCCGGATCTCGCCGGCACGCGGCGGCTGCACCCTGAATATGACCCGGGACCGCGAGTAGACCTCTGCCGCATCCGGCGCAATCTCCGCCTCGAACTCCTCATCGCGGAAATGGCTCCCCTCGCCGGCCCCGCGCTCGATGCAGAGATCCACTCCAAGTGCCCTGAACTTCCTGCAAACGTCAGGTACGACGGCAACGCGATTCTCACCCGCGGCCGACTCTTTCGGAACACCGATTACCAATGCCAAGTACGAACCTCACTTTCCCGATGAAGCGCTCATCCTGTGCAGGTAAAGAAGATCATATACCTGACCCATTATATCACCTTACAGGACTATATGCTCCCGCTCCGGAATAGATTAATATGTGCAGGAAACCCGGCATATCAACGCCGCATTATTCGGAGTCTTCGTATGGACAGAGCGGAAGACCGGGCTTTTTGTTACTCCGGCGGCAATATGCTACACTAAAGAGGAGTACCGGTCTTTTTTGGCACGCAGCGCAAGGCGGGGACCGGCAAATACACCCATAAAAAGGAGGACGCGCTATAGCTAATCAAAGACGAGCATTGCCCGGCCGGGTCGTCGACAGGACCCGCGTAAACAACCAGATCCGGCTCATTCAGTCGAAGGAGATACGGGTTGTGGCCGATGAAGGGCAAATCGGCGTAATGGACATCGAATCGGCATTGAAGATGGCCGCGGAACGGGAACTGGATCTCGTGGAGATCAGTCCGCAGGCCGAGCCGCCGGTCTGCAAGATCATGGACTACCGGAAATTCAAGTTCGAGCAGAGCAAGAAACAGCGGAAGGCCAGGAAGCAGCAGACCACCATCACACTCAAGGAAATCAGGATGCGCCCGATGATAGATACCCATGATTATGAGTTCAAGAAGCGCAACGTGCGGAAGTTCATCGACCACGGCGACAAGGTTAAAGTGACCATACGTTTCAGGGGACGCGAATTCAGTCGGCAGGAGCTCGGGGTGACCATACTGAACAGGCTGGCGGCGGACCTGTCGGACATCGCAAAGGTGGAATCCCAGCCCAAGATGGACGGCCGCCAGATGGTGATGGTCCTTACGGCGGCATAAATTCCCCCCGCTGAAGTGCAGGTTTTACAGTTATGAGGCCACAAAGGCTCGCGGCTTTGTGGCCTTTTTAGTCGATACTTGAGCCGGGAATCGGATTCGAACCGTTAAAACAGCAATCCCAGGCCAGCGCCATAATAGTGAGTGAAGCCGCCAAGATTGCCCATAAGGCGCACGCCTTCTTCAATGTCCACCTCCAAGCGGCGGGAAATAAGATATTGAATACCGCCATCGAAGTTATAGCCTGCCCCCTCGTCGCGCGCCGTTTTCGTTTGACCGTAAACCTCGCCATAGAACTGAAGCCTTTCGAAGGGATCCCAAGTTGCGGTAATGAACTGGTTAAAACTCGTGAAGCGCCCGCCTCCCGCCGAAACCGGATCGGTTTGAGAGCTTACACCAAGTTGCAGAGACAGCCCAACCTGGTCGTTAAGGGAATATGCGACTATCCCGCTGAACGCAGCGCCAAGGCCCCTGCTCCCGAAAGCATCATTCCCCGAGGGCAGGGTCAGGACGCCCTCCACCGAGCCAAGCCATTTATTGGTATAGCCCAACTCGTGTTTAAAACCGATGCTGGTAGCCGAAAGGCCGGAGGACGCTTCCTCTGGGGTTCCCGACCTCTGGCTCGTGTAGTTGGACGCAAGAACTTTAAACTCATTCCGGCCTGGAAGTCCGTACCTCAGCTCGGCCTCGGGATAGTTGTCAGCCGTGCCGCCTCCCTCGCCCCTGACTTCAGCATGCATAAAGCCAAATTCCAAAACGGCATGCCCGAGCGGGACAGAGCAGGCGCTATCGGAGAAGGTCGGACGGTCTAAAAGGGAAAGCAAGGCGGACGGGTTCGAGGCTGAGCAGGGATCGGGGATTTCAGCAGCAGGCTTGTTCTGGGCATAAGCCTTTCCCCGGCCTGCAAAAAAGACCACTGGAAGCATACAAAATATCGCAGAAAGAAACAAAAATACCTGCCTCATATAAAAAATCCCTCTCTTTTTGAATTTTTGTTCTGCCTATTTACAGGATTTTTTTGTTCTGCCTGTTGCGCATTCCCCAGAGGGGCATCCCGAGCAGTGCCCATTCTTCTTCCAGAAGGAGCGGTACAAAAGATATAGTGCGCCGCCTAAAATCAAGGCCATTAAAACTACATCAGAAAGGCCCATTTTGCCTGAAACCTCCTTCCCGTATCCAGGTATAGTGCTCCGGGGTGTGACTGATGCGGTACGGGATCAAAATTGTTAAACAGGGTTCTCACAGTCCGAGCAGCGCGCCTCCCTGATAGATCAGGACCGCAACGGTCCATGCGAGGACGGAATGTATCAGCACCGCCTGGCCGTAAATCTTCCAGCTCCCGAACTCCTGCTTCATGGCGATGGCCGTAACCAGGCATGGCCAGTACAGGAGGACGAAGGCCATGAAGGCATATGCCTGAAGCGGAGTAAAGACGCTTAGAAGGACATGCCTGAGGGGCGCATGTTCGGCCTGTTCCTCCTGAGACTCGGTCGAAGAGAGACTCTTTATACCCACGCCTCCGAATACGTTGGACCCGGCCTCTTTGACGGCTGCAACAAAGGATGTCCCTATCTCCTTCAGATCAGCCGTGAAGGAAGGCGTCTGTTTCTTTTCTCCCTTTTGCGGAGGAACGTATATCTCGGCCATCGTCCCCACAACTATCTCCTTGGCCATCACGCCTGCCATCAGGGATGAGGCAGCCTGCCAGTTGCCGAATCCCGCGGGCTCAAGCACCGGGGCTGCCGCCTGTCCCAGCCTGCCCAGCAGGGAATCCTTCCTGTTTTGAACCCCCCAAGGGATGTTGAGCAGGAACCAAATGATCACCGACATGGCAAGTATGATTGTGCCGGCTTTCACGACGAAGTGCTTGGTCTTTTGCCACGTATGTATCATGAGATCCCTGGAGGTGGGCATCCTGTAAGGCGGAAGTTCCATGATAAAGACCGGGGCTTCCTTCCTGAACATGGTGGCCTTCAGCACGAGGCCAAGCAGGATGGCAATGACGATGCCGAGCACGTATATGGACCAGAGGACCGTTCCGGAATTTCTGACAAAAAACGCGCCTATGAAGACCACGTAAACGGGCAGCCGCGCCCCGCAGGACATAAGAGGTATGAGAAGCGCGGTAAGTTTTTTGTCCCTGTCGCTTTCAAGCACTCTGGTGGCGTAAATGGCAGGCACGTTGCACCCGAACCCAAGGAGCATGGGAATGAAGGACTTGCCGTGAAGCCCGATGGAGTGCATGAGCCTGTCCATGACGAAGGCGGCCCGAGCCAAATACCCGCTGCCCTCAAGGAACGTGATGAGGAACATTATCGCCCCTATGATGGGTATGAATACAAGGACGAAGCCAGCGCCGGCCAGCACCCCGTCAATTGCGAGTGAGCCAAGCCACGCAGGGGCGTGCAGCACGCCCAAAATGGTTACCGCCCATCGTGTAAGCGGTCCTGTCCTCACGCCGTCTATCCAGTCGGAAAAGGGAGCGGATATGTCAAAGGCCAGCTTAAATACAAGCCACATGGCGGCAAGGAAAATTGGTATGCCAAGGTAACGATTGAGGACGATTTTATCTATTCTCTCGGTAAGCTCCAACTTTTTCAGTTCGGGGCGCTTCAGGACCTCGCGGGCAAGGCCTGCAGCCTGCGCGTACCTGGCGTCGGCCATGAGAGACTCGATGTCACCTCCGTGCGCCGAGCGCAGATGTTTCAGTATTTCATCCAAAAGCCCGCTTTCATCAAGCCCGGTTGCCTCCAGGACATGACTGTCGCCTTCCATCAGCTTGAAGACGAGCCACCGGAGCGGGTACGAAGCGGCCAATGCCGAATGGTCCTTGCGCAGATGGTCTTCGAGTGTGCGGGCAACCGGTTCTATATCAGGGCCGTAATTGAGTTTTTTCGGCACACGGGAAGGTTTCTCTTCGCTGAGTAAGATCGCCGCTTTCAGGAGATCGCTCAGACCTGATTTTTTCGTGGCCACAGTGCGGACAACGGTGATGCCGAGGATGTACTCCATCGCCTTAGCGTCGATCTTGAACCCCTTTTTCTCGGCCTCATCGTATATGTTCAGGGCCATCACGATCGGGATGCCGAGTTCCATTATCTGGACGGTAAGGTAGAGGTTCCTTTCGAGGTTTGTGGCGTCTACCACGTTGATGATGACATCAGGCTTTTCGCGTACGAGATAGTCCCCGGCGATAATCTCCTCCTGGGTGTAAGGGCTCAGACTGTACGTGCCGGGCAGATCGATGAGCCTGATATGCTTCCCTTCATATTCGAAGGCCGCTTCCTTTTTTTCAACCGTTACGCCGGGCCAGTTGCCCACGTGAAGGCGGGTTCCGGCTATCGCATTTATCAATGTCGACTTTCCGGAATTAGGGTTTCCGGCCACCGCAATGGTAATGGTTTCGAGTTTTGAATTTTGAATTTCGACATCTCGAATTTCAGATATCGACCCTCGGCTGCCTGCCGCCGGGCTCATTTCGCTACCTCCACCAATATCCCTTCAGCCTCCTTTTTCCTGAGGGAGAGGTTGTAATTCTTTATCGATACCTCTATCGGATCGCCCAATGGGGCTACCTTCTTGACCTTCACCGTTTCGCCGACGAGAACGCCCATGTCCAGAAGCCGCCTTTTTAGAGGTCCTATTGCGCCTATGTTCGTTATCGTCCCGCTTTCGCCCGGTTTCATCTTTGCCAGGTTCATCAACACTTCCTCCTCACCATTATCTTCATCGCCACGCCACGGCCTATGGCGATTCTCGATTCATCGATTTTTATCAGCATGGCACCTCTTCCCTCGTTGCTCAGCATCTCTACGACCTTGCCGGCACGAAGCCCCATATCCTCCACGCGGCACAAATGGCCGGTCCGGTCCGGTTTGTGCCCGCCATGGCGGCAAGCTTCGGAATCGCTCCTATGGACGCCTTCTCTTATTTCCATTACTTCAGCCCTTTCTCCTACACTCAAAAGTCCCAGAGGTAACATCTGTTTGTCCTTTCCTTTTCTATTCATTTATTTTCAGTCGTTTATTACTTGTTGCCGTTCGTTTCGGCCTTCTCCTTTTCTGTTTTTTGATATAACTGCCAATGTCATCTCATTATCGGTAACGATAATCCATATCAATACGAGTCCAAAAAAAATTATCTGCAGTTCTTGCAGATGCCGTATATCTCCAGCTTGTGCCTCACGGGGCGGAAATCATTGGCGTCCGCGAGTTTGTCCTGGAGTTTCTCGATCTTTTGATCGTTTACTTCAATAAAGCGCCCGCATTTCAGACAGATGAGATGGTCATGATGCCCCTGCCCGAACTTCTGCTCGTACCTTGTTTTCTGATTGCCGATCTTGATTTCATCGGCCAGACCGCACTCACAGAGCAAATTCATGTTTCGGTGAACCGTCGCATAACCTATGCCTGGAAAGCCGCCCTTGACGGTATTATATAGGTCATCGACGGTGATGTGCCTTTTTGAATCGAAAAAAGCGTCAAAGATGACTTCCCTCTGTCTCGTGCTTCGCAGTCCCTTGTCCTTAATGTAGTCCAGGAACATTTTTTTAGCTTCGTCTCTGCCCACCGGGCCTCCCGCCACAATAATGATAATTATTATCAGTTTCACTCATCCGTTGTATTTTTGTCAAGCAAAAAATGCTGTCTCTGCAAACGGCTTTTTCGTATAGTGGGTGACTTGCAATTCTTTTGACCCTGGAAGAAATTTGGTGCATTTTGGGTGCAAAACAGCCCTGTTTTTCCCCATTTTCCGAGACCAGCAAAAAGGGCTTCAAAAGGCTATAACCTCTTGAAACCCTTGATAAATCCGTGGAGCCGGGAATCGGACTCGAACCGACGACCTGCTGATTACGAATCAGCTGCTCTACCAACTGAGCTATCCCGGCAAGGGATGTATTTTACCAGAAATGGGAGGAAATTTTCCGCTCGGCGCGAGTGTTTTTACAGACTGAGCCGGGCCGTCTCATGCCGGTCTGCCGAGCCCTTCCGACAATAAGCCGTTTTCCCTTTATTCCGCGAGGTCGGCCTCTATGTCGAGGGTGATCTGCACCTCTTTGCCGACCATCAGGCCGGCTTCACCCAGAGGCACATTCCACGTAATGCCGAAATCCTCCCGGTTGATCGTGAGCGATCCGGAAAAGCCCATAACTGTTTCTCCTCCGATATCGGCAGGACTTTTCACCGGCCCGACATACTCCGCACTCATAGCGACCGTCCTGGTGACGCCGTGGATCGTCAGTTCTCCCGTGACCTTTGCGCGGTTGCTGCCGGTCTTTTCCACCTTTGTGCTCTTAAAGGCGATGGAAGGGAATTTTGCGGCATCAAAAAAGTCGGCGCTGAAAAGATGCTCATCCCTTTTCCTGTTGCCGGTTGTCAGGCCGGAGACTGGCATCGACGCCTCCACCGAAGAACGCTCCATAGCCTGGGGGTCGAAGCTTACCGTGCCGGTGATGCCGGTGATCGTTCCTCGAATATACGTGACCATCATATGCCTTATCGAGAAACCGGCTGCAGAGTGGTCGGGGTCGATATTCCATTGAGCCATGGCGCCTCCTTGCGACGCGTCCTTCAAAAGAAGGGCGGTGAATTTGTTAGAATTATATCACCTCGAAGACGGATTGCAAGAAAACCGATGCCCGCGGCAGCCCGGCTGCAGCCGAAGCTTTGGAATGTTCCTGATCCTGTGCTAATGTATTAGATAAAATCAGTATTTTTGCCGGAGGGACAATGGCGATACCGCTTCGCGTACTTGCAGTGGAGGACTCCAGAGACGACGTTCTGCTCATCATGAGTGAGCTTCGCAGGGGCGGTTACGAGCCGAGCGTCGAGAGAGTCGACACTGCGGGGGCGATGAAGGCGGCGCTGGATGGCGGAACATGGGACGTCATCATCTCCGATTACGTGATGCCGCAGTTCGGCGGGATCGAGGCGCTGCGTCTGCTGAGGGAAAGCGGGATAGACCTGCCCTTCATCATCGTGTCGGGAAAGATAGGGGAAGACATTGCGGTCGGGGCGATGAAGGCAGGGGCCCACGATTACATCATAAAGGGCAATCTTGCACGGCTTGTGCCGGCTATCGAACGGGAACTCCGTGACGCGGAAACGCGGCGCGAACGAAGAAAGGCCGACGAGGCTCTGAAAAGGGCTTACGAGGGCCTTGAGATCAAGGTGAAGGAGAGGACCGCCGAGCTCAGTGCGGCGAACGAGGCTCTGAAGGAAGAGATCTCGCAGCGCAAGAAGGCGGAAGAGGAGCGCGAAAAGCTTATCCGGGAACTGCGGCAGGCGCTTGCGGAAGTCAAGACGCTGAGCGGGCTTCTCCCCATCTGCGCCTCCTGCAAGAAGATCCGGGATGACAGGGGCTACTGGAACCAGATAGAGGTCTACATCCGCGATCATTCCCAGGCCGAGTTCAGTCACGGCCTCTGCCCCGACTGCGCCAGGAAGCTCTACCCCGAGTACTTCAAGGAAATGGACGCCGACAAGTAAGGGCCGGCAATTCGTTCCAGACCTGCAAGCCGACAAGCTGCAAGAGTCTTTTGTGTTTTCAGGGCGCGCAATTGAACTCTTTTACCTCTCGCTTGAGGGCTTCGAGCTCTTCGCGGTCATATCCTGAATAGAGCGATGTGAAAACGGTGTTATTCGTCAGAAGCGGGTCGATGTCGTCAGTTATGATCCTTCTTTCGACCAGGTCATTCCACGCTCCTGTCCCCGGTATCGGTGAAAATTCGGCGAGGCGAATTACTGTCCCAAGGGATCTCAGGAAATCGACGCCGAACCTCACCTCTTCGAGCCCCTGACCCGGCAACCCGTACATCAGGTAGACGCCGATGTCCTTCTTTGCGAAGCCCTGCTTTTTCAGCGCACGCACGGCGCGGGAGATATCGGCGGAGGTCACCTTTCCTCCCGTCAGTGCCTGTCTCCCGCTGTCGGCCGTCTCAAGGCTGAGGCGTATGGTTCTGAATCCCGCGGACTTCATCAGGAGTGCAAGTTCCTCGTCAATGAACCTCGCGTGCAGTCCGTTCGGACAATGGAACCTTGCGTCGATGCCGAGCCTCAGCACCTCTTTCAGCAAGACCTTGATGTGCCTGTCCGCATTTACCAGCAGGGCGTCGTCGTAGAAGACGAAATCCCGGACGCCCTCTGCATGAAGCTCCCGGATATCTTCGGCAGCCTCCTGCGGGTTTCTTTGCATGAAGCCCCCGCTGAGCAGCCGCGAGCCGCAGTAGGCGCACCGGAATGGACAGCCCTCGCCGGTCAGCAGCGGTACGAAGGGAAATTCCCCGTAAAGTCCCATCCTGTACCAGGGGATTCGCTCCTTCGTCTCTTTCAACCGGTAACCGAAGGTGGAGAAGACAAAGCGTATCGCTTCGCCGATCGGCCCCTTGTGGACGAAATCGGCGCCCGAGCGGGACGATGCATGCCCGTGCCAGAGCGTTGCGTATATCCCGCCGAGCACCACAGGGACGTCCCCGCGCATCTCCCTTATGACCTCGATCGTCCTCTGAACACCGGGGTACCAGTAAGACATGACCGACGTCATGAAGACGATATCGAAGCGTCCCGCCCCTGCGAGCAGTCTCGTGAAGTGCTCCGTGGTTATCCCGTACCTGCCGTACAGTCTCGGTATAGGCCTCAGACAGTCCGGTTTCTGGACGATTTCCTTCGGGTACTTTCCTCTTTCGAATTTTCCCGTCGTAGCCGCATCCATGCAGTCTATTAGGGCGATGTCGAGACCGAACCGGCTGAGGCGCTCCGCGACTTTCAGGAGACCGAGGGGTCTCGCCCAGAGGTTCGCGGCAGCGAAGTCGTATATCCAGGGATTTACCAGCAGGACCTTTAATTTCATCGGCAGCACATGTTGACATTAATTCCCGCGTAAAATTTAATATACTATACTATATCATTGTATTATCGCCGTTCGCGCTGACGCCAGGAGCGGCTTAGCTAAATATATTTCATTTGTCAGGAGGCTTTAATGAAGATCAAACCGTTGAACGACTGGGTAGTTATTCAGACCGCCGAGGCAGAGGAGAAGACTGCAGGGGGCATTATCATCCCGGAGACTGCCAAGGAGAAGCCCCAGTGGGGCACCGTCGTGGGCGCCGGTCCCGGCGTTTACAAGCCTGAGAAGGAAAAGGGCAGGGAGAAAGAAAAGAAGTTCATCGCCACCGAAGTGAAACCGGGAGACAGGGTATTGTACGAGAGATACATGGCGAAGGAGTTCGACCTGGACGGACGCAGGGTCATCATGATCCGTGAGACCGGCATCCTCGGCAGGTTCGAGTCCGGTGGGGATCCTGCGCCGGCAAAGACGGCAAAGCCGAAAAGGGCTGCTGCGCCGAAGGCCGCACCAAAGAAGGCAAAGCCCAAAAAATAACCTCTTTTTTAAACTGCAAAAAAACGAAAAGAAAGACCGGTCACAGAGTGCCCGGAGGAAGGATTAAAACTTTTTATCTCTTTTCTCCGGGCGCTCTGTGACCTTCGCGGCTGGATGTGGTTTTGGTTTCAGGTTCTTTTTGTTTCAACAGGATGCGGATGCTCTCCCCGGCTCTCATGTATTAGTTTTCCTTGCGTGATTTTGCCAACCTGATAGAATTTAGGTAGGAGCGTATAGGGAAAATTCACGACGATGAAAATTCTCTTGAGATTGCTGTTTGCCGTATTCGTCCTCCTTATTTTTCTTGTTCTCGTGAGGGAACGAAACAGCGAGGGTATGCCCCGGGTCCTGAGGGTGAGTGACGGCAAGACGATCAGCTACGGCGAGATGATCAGGGAGATCAAGTCGACAAGCCTCATTTTCGTGGGTGAAATCCATAACAGCGAGGCCGATCACCGGCTGGAGCTCGACATCATGAAATCGCTGCGCGACGCGAAAGTCCCCTTTGCCGTGGGGTTCGAGATGTTCACGTTTGAGAGCCAGAAGTCTCTCGATCAGTGGGTGAATGGCACGCTGCCCCGGGAAAATTTTATCAGGATATATTACCGGAACTGGGGCATGCCGTGGCCCCTTTACAGGGATATTCTCGTGTATGTGAGGGAAGAAGGTATCCCCGCGATAGGCCTCAACGTCCCCGGTGAAATATCGCGCAAAGTGGACAGCGAGGGTTTTTCCTCCCTCACCGACAGGGAGCTCGCGATGCTGCCGCCGGGAATTACCTGCAGCGTCGATAAGCAGTACATGGAGTTCATACAGAGGGCGTATCGGGAGCACGGCCGCACTGGGGGACAGTTCGTCAATTTCTGCGAGGCCCAGATGCTCTGGAACAAGACGATGGCGTGGCATCTGGTGGGGTACCTGAAAAAACATAATGACAAGATCGTTGTCGTGATTACCGGCACCGGGCATGCGTGGAAGAGGGCCATCCCGGAACAGGTGAGGGAACTCTCCCGAGAGACGCGCTGCACGGTAATCCTTCCCGAGATCCCGGGGTATATCGAGCCGAAAGGCATTACGACGGCCGACGCCGATTATATCGTTTTAAAAGACTGAAAGACTTTTAGCCACTGAGGATACAGAGCAAGGATTAAGACGGGTTTCCCTTGTCTTTGTCGCTCTCCGCATTTTAATGTAGTTAAATGGACCTCGAAGGATTCATAAAACAGGTAAAGCTCAACTGCACCATTTCGGATGCGAAATTCTGGGGATATTATTCGGTCTGCGGGCTGCTCATGAGGATGAGGGAGCTCTACCTGAACGAGCATTCGCTTATGCCGTGGGACAGCGCGCCCACCGATGAAATCTCCCGCTGGGTGAGCGGGAGGGAGGCGCAGTGGAGAGACCTCGAGGATGAAGGACTGCATGAGATCGCCGCGGGGCAAAGGCTGTTTGACCCCTTTGACGTCGATGAGCTGAACCTCCTTCTAAGAGACTCGAAGCTTGTCTATGGCAGCGGATATGCGACGTTCAACAAACCCACCTTCTTCGTCGCCGAGCTGGTAGAGAGCAGGGAACTCCTGGATTACCGCGTCTGTTTTACCGGGCGCGAATTGTGCCGGGACCTCTCCGCCTACGCTGCGATGCTTCAGGGCCGCTGCATCTATATAAGGTATGACGTTATAAAGGCGATCATCTTCGATAAATTCCAGACGGTGAAATCGAGACGCTACGGAGGCGCCGCCGAGGAGATGTTCGGGCATTACCGGATCGGGAAGGCCGATGCGCTCTCGGAGGAGCTTGTCGGAAGGTTCGAAGACATGGCAAAAGATATTTCCGGGATTTTCCTCCGGCATGAAGTGGGAGAGGCGTTTGAAGACGAGGGGTCTGAAGAATGGGCAGATATCCTTTCGTCCTGCAACGACAGGCACAGTGAGCTCTACCTGCGGGCGATAAAGGACCTGATCGCCGATACCTCGGTCATGGGGCCACTGCGGGCGATTACCGAAGCGCAACTGAGGCCTCTGCTGTATGCCTATATGGCGTTTCTCGACGGCCTCAGAAAAGCTGTCTTTCCGATGTTCGGCAACGCCTTCCATGGGTTCGTCGAGACAGGGGAATGGCGGCTGATAGAGGAGGCGAGGGCGAAGGGGTATGAAAAGGCGGAGAAGTTGAGGGCGTCCGTCCTGCGTCTATGGAAAGACGGGGGGATAAATGAGGTGAGAAGATACCTGAAAAATATTCCTGCCGCAGAGGCTTCGGAGAAGTGAAAAAAACGCTGTAAAAGGTCTTGAAATCCTGCCTCTGCGGCCTTTGTATGCTCTTGCTGGTCTTTTTTCCTCTTTTGTATGATTCAGTTCAGGTGGCATTTCGCTTTGTCCGTATTCGAAGAGCTGCGACGCCGGATTCCGGCCCTCGCATAATTCATGCTAAACTGTTTTTTAATATATCCAAAAGGAGGCTGGCAAATGGAAAAAGAGAGGTTGTGCGATTGCGGTTCGGCGGCTGATTGGGCGGAAATAGGGAGCACATGGATGTGCGTGGCGTGCAGGGGCAAGGAAGTGAATAAAAATATAACTGAGCTTAAAGAGGCGCTGGAAAGACTGCAACGGGCGGAGAAGGCCCTGCGGACGCTGAAGGTCGATACGGGTTCAATCATCGGGTTGCTGGGCAAACTCGATGCGGAGATAAATAAGCTTGTGGTATGAGCTGAACCCAAACCCCTCCAACCGGCGAAAACCGGACATTTCTGTTTTGCCTTGACGGTGCGAAAATTAGGTATTGACAATAGTTCCGGATGAGCGTATATATAAAGCAAGGAGTAAGAACACGACAAGTGGTGGTTTTGCTCCTCTCAAAGTCAGCATAAGATTTTGGAATGCGAGACCGGGATTAAGACACCTGAAAAGGTCTTAAATCAAAAGTCTCACAACCAGGATCGCTGATGATGAGAGGCGCAGACACCACTTTTTTATTGACGTTCTGATCGCAGGCCCCGTAAAAACCATTTGTTTGAATATCCTGCGGGCAGATCGGAAGGGGGATCACGTCTTTTTCCCTCTCATGCTCCCTGCTGCAGGAGCCCCAGTCTCTCCTCGAATTCCCTTGACCTTGCGGCATGTTCATCGGTGATCTCCGCGAGTTCGTCGAAGAGCGCATCGATCTGTTCTTTGGCGTTATTGAGCGATACTGAAAGGCTCCTGATCGCATCGCCGTCGCCTTTTGCCGAGGCATCCAGTATGGCATGCGTATTTTCTTCCACCTCCCCTTCCAGGCTGACGATCGTCTGCTCGATCTCCTCAATCCTGTCCTGCAACGGCCCGAGGGTCCTCGACCGGTCGGTGATAAGCTCCGCCCTCATCCGGCGCAGGTCTTTCTTGTTCCCCTGCCTGTTAGCAGCGTTTGCGCAACGGCCCTCCCGGTTATCCGCGCCCTCTTCGTCCTTCCATCCAACCCGGTCGAGGAAGTCCTGATAACCCCCCTCGAAGACATCCACCTTCCCGCCGTCGAAGACTATCAGTCTTTCGGCAACCGCATGCAGGATCATCTCGCTGTGAGTCACGATTATGACGGCGCCGTCGCAGGCGTCGATCGCCTCGATTAGAGAATCGATCGACTCCATGTCGAGATGGTTCGTAGGCTCGTCGAGGAGAAGGAGGTTCGCCGGACCCACCAGGAGCTTTCCGAGCAGCACCCTGCTTTTTTCGCCGCCCGAAAGCACGCTGATCTTCTTGAGCGCGCTGTCGCCCTCAAACATCATGGCGCCGCAGATAGCTCGGGCCGCGCCCCTGCTGCCTTCGGGATGCACGTCCATGATCTCCTCTTCCACGGTCTTGCCCGGGGAGAGACGCATTATGTTCGTCTGGCCGAAATAGGCGGGCTTCAACTGCTGATGGCGGACGATCGTTCCGCTCACCGGGGCCATCTCGCCTGCCAGCAGGTTCAGGAGCGTGGTCTTTCCTCTGCCGTTTTTCCCGATGACCGCGATCCGGTCCTTCTTCCCCACGGAGATGCTGAATCCGTTGATGAGATAGGGGACCCTGCGGTTGAACGAGAAGGAGATGTCCTCCGCCGCGATAAGCTGTTTGCCTGTAAAAGGTGCTGACCTGAATTCGAAATCGAGCGTTTTTATCCCGGCAAGCCGGTCCAGCCGCTCCTTTTTCTGAAGGGCCTTGATCCTTGACTGCACCGCCTTTGCCTTGTTCGCCTGGGCCCTGAAGCGGTTGATAAAATGCTCCACTTCTTTTCGCTTTCTCTCGTCATTGATCCGGGTCTGCTCGTAAATCTCCTCTTCCTGCACAATCTGCCGGTAGAGCTTGTGCGTGGGGCCGGCGATCTTCCTTAACCTGCACCGATGGATGCCCATGGTGTGGGTCGTTACGCTGTCCATGAAGTCGCGGTCGTGGGTGATCAGAATCAGTTCGCTCCTCCAGTTCCTGAGAAACTGCGTCAGCCACCGGATGGAGACGATGTCGAGATAGTTCGTGGGCTCGTCGAGCAGGAGAAGGTTCGGAGCGGAGACGAGGAGTTTTGCGAGGTTAAGCCTTACCTGGTAGCCTCCTGAGAGGTCGTGCGGGCTTCGCTCATAATCTGCAGTCGAAAAACCGAGGCCGAGCAGAATCGCACCGGCCACGTATGTCTCGTCCCTTCCGTCTTCTGAGGGTCCCAGCCCGAGCGACGCCTCTTCAAGGACGGTCTTTCCCTTGAAGCTGAGGTGCTGGGAAAGATAGCCTATCGTATAGCCGTTCGGCACACCGATCGTCCCGGAGTCGGGATGTTCCCCGCCCGTGATCAGCCTGAGGAGGGTCGTCTTTCCGTGACCGTTTCTGCCGACCAGCCCGACACGCTCACCGGCGTTGATCGTGAACCCGACGTTGTCGAAGAGCAGCTGTCTGCCGTATGCCTTGGATAAACCGCTGACCTGGATCATTTCATTATTCTACAAGAAAAGGATAATAGAGCGCTTCCGTTGCCGGCATCCTCCGTCTTGCGCCCAATTCCCTGATGAGCCCCGTCATTTCATCCCTTGTCCTTGCCGTAAAAGCCCTCTGTCTGAGAGACCGTATATCGAAAATGCCCCTGCTGTACCATGCGAAAAATTTACGGAAAAGCTTCGTCCCGCTGTATTCGTCGTGAAAAACGCAGCAGAGGTCGAGATGCTTCTCCATCGTTGCAGCGATATCGCCGACAGAGGGCCTTTCGGGGAGGGTGCCGCTTCCGAGGAATTCAGCTGTCTCCCCGAATATCCAGGGGTTCCCGAGCGACCCCCGCGCTATCGCCACCCCGTCGCAGCCCGTCTCGTCGAAGAGCCTTTTCACGAGCAATGGAGAAAGGGCGTCGCCGCTTGCGATTACCGGTATCTTCAGCGCATCCTTCACTTCTCTTATGATCGAATAATCGACCCTGCCGCTGTATCCCTGCGCCCTTGTCCTGCCGTGGATGCAGACCGCCTTTACTCCTGCATCTTCCGCGTAAAGCGCGGCGTCTTTTGCCGTGACGGAGGTCTCGTCCCAGCCGGCGCGTATCTTGACCGTGACAGGCGCCGATGCGTTTTCCACGAGCGTCCTCAGCAGGGCGCCCAGCTTCCGCGGCTCCCGGAGAAGACTCGCACCTTCCCCTTTACCCGTCACCTTTCCTACAGGGCAGGCGGCATTGAAGTCCACGATGTCGAAGCGGTATTCTGCAAGAAGGTCGAGAGCGTTCCTGAGGACGTCGGGGTCGCTGCCGAGGAGCTGTACCCCGAGCGGCCTGTCCTCGGGGACGGTGGAGAGCATTTTCAGCGTATTGCCGCTTTGGTAACCCAGGGAGCGGGCGCTGATCATCTCCGTATAGGCAAACCCGCAGCCGCAGGAACGGCTTATCAGCCGGAAGGGGAGGTCGCTTACACCCGCGAGAGGGGCGAGGACACACGATGAAGACAATGATACGTTACCGATCTGAAGCACAACAACTTATTATCACACATGCCGCACGTCAAAAGAAACCGCACGGAAGGTCGTTTTTTTACTTCCCCGATGCGGACCTCATCGTGTCGACCAGTTTCAGGATCATATCCTCCGATGCGGCGAGGCCCGAAAAAGCGGTGTCCAGAGACAGGTGATAGCAGCGCGCGTCCGTCCAGTTAACTCCGGCCACCGTCTCTATGAACCTCCTGCGCTTTTCATCCGATTCATTCACGATTCCGGATGCCTCTTTGGGGTCGGCGATGTGGTAGATTTCCATGACGCGTTCCATGCGCGACTTCTCCGGCGCATGAAGAAAGACATTGACCAGACCCGGCCTGCCCTTCAGCACGTGAAAGCCGGCGCGACCGACGATAACGGCATCATACTTGTCTGCAATCCTGTTTATTACTGCGGCCTCCGTGCGGAAAAGCTCGACGTCGTATATCGGCCGGACAGGGGGAGGGACATAGGCGGACTCCGGCGCGCCGTAGATGAATCCGCGGAGGAGGTCTTCGAGGAAGCCCGACACCCTCTCCTCCCTGAAGGCGAGACTCTCTTCATCACTCCCGAGATATTCCGTGGCGCGGCTCAGTACATCCCTGTCCACATACCTGAAACCCAGCCGCTTTGCCACCTTTTGGGCGATATAAGCGCCGCCGCTCCCAAGCTGCCTCGATACCGTGATCAGAATGGTGCTTGTCTCCCCTGCGTTCATGGCAGAAACAGGCTGCTATTTCCCCGTGACATCAAATGGCACGCCCGCAACCGCCTCATGTCCGGCCGGACTTCCCGTGTTCCTTGCATAAACCGCCACCGAATAAGCGCCAGCCTGGTCGGGAGACCACAAGAAGCGATTGGACTGGGCGTACTCCCGGACCACCTGCCATTCATTTTTCGTCGAGGGGCCCTTCAGCCAGAACTCGTATTCGTACGTGCCGCTCCCCCCCCGGGCGCGCGCGATGAACGTTACGCTTCCTGCCGATGCCGGCACCGGACTTGTCCTGTCCGGCGTGAGACTTACTCCGCGTGCAGGGGGATTGTCAACGACATCGAAGGACGTCCAGGCAGCCGCCTCCCGGGAAGCCTGACTTCCCGCATTCCTTGCATATACCCATATCAGATAATGGCCCGCCTGCATCGGCGCCCATTCAAATTTATCGGATATCCCGTAATTCCGGGCGAGTTTCCATTCATTTCCCGTCGAGGGGCCCTTCAGCCAGAACTTATATTCGTACGCGCCGCTTCCTCCGAAGGCATGTGGGATGAAAGTCACCGTCCCGATCGTTGCCCTCAAGGCAGGGCTCGACTTGTCCGCCGTGATTTCCACCGACTCCGCCGGCGAGTTGCGAAGTATGTCGAAGGTCATCGATGAGGATGCCTCGGGACCTCCGCCCGCCGCATCACGCGCATAGACCCAGACCGAGTAACTGCCCTGCTGCACCGGTATCCAGGCGTAGGCGTCGGATGCGCCGTAATCCCGGGCAACTTTCCAGACGTTCCCCGTTGACGGGCCGTTGAGCCAGAACCTGTATTCATATTTTCCGCTCCCTCCGGTTGCATGAGCGGTGAAGGTAACGCTGCCGACCGTTGCCACCAGGGCGGGGCTCGCCTTGTCAGCGGCGAGTTTCACGGATATTTCAGCCTGCGGCGCGGACGCGGGCCTTTCCTGCACGGACCCCGACGTTGCACCGGCGGCTGGAGATTTTACCGCCTGAGATGCCGGCTTCATTTGCGCCGGTGCGGATGTCGACCGGGGAGAAACAGGCTTCGCTTCGACGGAGGAAGGCTTCTTTTCCTGTCCCGGCTTCACTGCAGGCGGCGCAGGCGGCGCTAAGGCGGGCGCGGATTTTACCGTCGGCGCCGGGGGCTTCGCTTCCTTCGACGCCGGGTTCTGCACCCCGGGTGAAGCGGCCCCGACAGCGGTGAGCGTTGCAGTGAGTGTGGGAGATGCAGCGGCATTGGAATCGACCAATAGCTTCGCGCTGGCGGCGCCTTCAGAGACCGGGGTAAACATAACGACTGCCGAGCAGCTTTTCCCGGCCTTGATCGTCGAATTTGTCCTGCACGTGTTACTGTCGATGTGAAATTCCCACGGCTTGTCTGTCGAGATTTTGATTGACGTGACCACAACGTCCGATCTTCCCGTATTGCTTATCGTGAAGGTCGCGGTTTTTGGCGAGCCGATGAAAACCGTTCCCATGTTATATGCCGACGGGACAAGAGATATCCCCTGAATTCCGTTCCCCCTTGAAGCGGCCGCTGCGGATGCGACGGAAGGGGGCGGGAAGAACGAAAAGGCTATCAGGAGGAACAGTAAAAACTTCGCGCCGGCAGCGCCTGATTTTTCTTCGCATAATTGTATCGTCATAAAATACCTCACCGGTAAAAAATTTTTTGTTATGCGCATCCCGCCGCTCCGGCGGGATTCCGGCACCGAAAAAAGCGGACATCTTTACCTGAAATACTATATATTCTGGACCCTTTCCCGGCCCGCTTGTCAAGAAAAAAGTCGCAGGAACGATAAAAAGGCCGGCGTGCGCCATGACGGGATGCATCAGGCTCGGGTGAAAACCATACGGCAGGGCTCAGGACATCGTCCTGCTGAAGACCACGCCTTTCATGTACCCCTCTGCCGTGTCGCCGGTGTGCTGTGTGTTCATCTGGAGCCTGATCCCCCGGACAGGGGGAGGGTCCTTCTTGAAAAGCGTCCGGTAATCGTTATAGACGTTCCGGGAATTTGTGACCCATTTCCCGAGGTCGGAGTCGCCGGAGTCGACTACCACCACTTTTATCCTGATCGACAAAGGCCATGGGAGCGACTCGTCCACAACCGTCCCCTCCGGTGCGTTTGAGTCCCAGACATAACTGAGAACCCGTCCGTCCTTGAAGGCGACGAGCAGCTGAAGCGCCTGGTCGTCCTTTGATTTTTCCCGGACGTCTCCGCGGGAAGGCAGGGAAACGGCCTTCCAGGTCCAGGCGAGATAAGGATATTCGGACACGTCCACTGCCATGTCGTGCTCCAGAGCGAATGAAGATTTTACGGATTTCATGTGCAGGACCTTCCCGCCGTCTTCGGTCACAAGATTCGTGCCTGCAGTCCCCTTGTGTACCTTCAGGCTCCAGTTCGCAGGCGCCCCCGAGGCGCTTAGGGGTCCCTTGAAGCCGACAGAAAGCGGCGATGCCAACGAGGCGCTCGCAGGCATTGACAGGGCCAGCGCCCCGCAGAGAACCAGCAGGGGAGCGATTTTCCTCCCTCGCTGAATTGGCCTTCCAATGATATTGGCCAGTCTTTCTTTTTTCATCGACATTTCCTCCGCGCATACCCGGCGAGAAGCTGAAACTGGATGGATTCGAAGTCTTGTACAACGGGGAGAAAGAGCGTTACTGCTCTTCGCTGCTGCCATGCTTCGTATGACGCCTTTAAAGATTACTTCAACGACCGCGACTTTTCTTTGGACGCGGCGACCTTCTATAATGAAACACCATGAATCTTATTTTATTACACGGGACGGATTTTATCAAAGAAACCGGCATGGCGCGGCTTGAAGGGCGACGCCTCAGGCATATCCGGGAGGTGCATCGGGCGGCGGTCGGCGACGAGCTCTCTGTCGGCCTGGCCGGAGGGCTCATCGGCGCCGGCACCGTCGTCTCTGTGAGCGAGACAGCCGTGGAAATGGAAGTGCGCCTGCATCGGAGGCCGCCGGAGCCGCTTCCCGTGACACTCGTTCTCGCCCTTCCGAGACCCAAGGTGCTTAAGAGGGTCCTCATCGGAGCGGCCTCGATGGGGGTGAAGAAAATCATCCTCATAAACTCCTTCAGGGTAGAGAAAAGTTACTGGCAGAGCCCGGTATTGCAGGCGGACAGCGTTGGAAGGCAGCTTGTCCTGGGCCTCGAACAGGCGCGTGATACGGTGATGCCCGAGGTACTGCTCGGGCGTTTATTCAAACCCTTTGTCGAAGACGAACTTCCCGGGATCGTGCGGGGAACGCTCCCCGTCCTCGCAGACCCTGCGGCGCAGACTCCGTGCCCTCGCGAGGTGGGAAAGCCCATTACTCTCGCAATCGGACCGGAGGGAGGGTTCACGGCCTACGAGGTCGAAAAACTCGCGGCCTGCGGCTTCTCCCCGGTGACCGTGGGCGAGCGGATACTGAGAGTAGAAACGGCCGTGCCGGTGCTGCTGTCGAGGCTTTTCTGAAATTTTCCACAAAAAATTATCGGTCCCTTACAATAGTCAGGATGAGTTTGAATCAGGAACGACATTTATCGCGAAACGGGATTGTGTCCTGTCTTTTCCGCGCCCTGCTTGCGGCGGGGAAGGCGGGGGACGCGATCATGGAGATTTACGGCTCCGCTTTTTCTGTCGAATTCAAGGATGACCGCTCGCCCCTTACCCTCGCGGACAAGAACTCTCACGAGATCATAGAGGGCCTCCTGAGGGGAGGCCGGGCAGGCTGCGAAGAGTTTCCGTTGCTGAGCGAGGAGGGAAAGGAGATCCCCTTTGAGGAGCGCCGGCGGTGGCGGCATTTCTGGCTCGTCGATCCGCTGGACGGAACAAAGGAGTTCATAAAGAGAAATGGCGAGTTCACCGTCAACATCGCCCTGATATACAAACAGGTCCCGGTCGTCGGGGTAGTTTATGTTCCCGTTAAAGGGATCTTTTATTTTGCCGCAGAGGGGATCGGCGCCCGCAGGATGGACAGCGGTGCTTTCGGCAATATCGATCCGGGGTCCGGCGGGATTGAGAAGACGCTTGACGCCGTTTTAATGAATTCCGCGGCGCTTCCGCTCGAAAGAAGGAAAGCGCCGGGCGCATCGGGGCCGGAAAAGCAGAGACTGACCGTTGCCGGAAGCAGGTCCCATTCGGCGGCTGAGTTCGAGGATTTTCTCGAAGAGTTGAAGAAACGATACGAAGCGGTGGAGTTCATCTCCGCTGGAAGTTCCCTCAAGTTCTGTCTCGTGGCCGAAGGGAAGGCGGATATCTATCCCAGGTTCGGTCCGACGATGGAGTGGGATTCCGCTGCAGGCCAGTGCATCGTCGAGCGGTCCGGGGGAAGGGTTGCCTCGATGGGCGACGGGCTGCCGCTTGCCTATAACAAGAGGGATCTCAGGAACCCGTTTTTCGTCTGCGAAGGAAAGGGAGTGCGCGCTTTCAGGCCCGGGGGCCGCGGAAAATGATCAGATCCTCTTCCGATAAGCGTAGAGCATCAACCCGAAAACTATCATCGCCGAGCTGAGGAGCTGCCCCATGGTAAAGGGGCCGATGATGAATCCGAGCTGCACGTCAGGCTGCCTGAAAAATTCAACGAAGAATCTGAAGACGCCGTAAAGGATGAGGAAAAAAGCGGTCAGGACCCCCGGCTTCAGACCCCTGTCCTTGAGCTTCCATAGTATGATGAAAAGCACGATCCCCTCCATGAGGAACTCATAAAGCTGGGAGGGATGGCGTGGAAGCGGACCGCCCCCCGGGAAGACCATCGCCCACGGCACGTTTGTAACCCTGCCGTAGAGCTCTCCGTTGATGAAGTTGCCGAGCCTGCCCAGGCCCAGACCTATCGGGGCTGTCACGATCACAAGGTCCGCGGTCTTCCAGAAATCGACCTTGAACTTCCTGCTGAAGATGACGCCGGCGACTATGCAGCCGATGAGGCCGCCGTGAAACGACATCCCGCCGTGCCAGACCGCAAATATCTCGAGGGGATGGCGGATGTAGCTCGGGAGGTCGTAGAAGAGGACGTATCCCAGCCTTGCGCCCAGCAGAAGGCCGATGATGACGTATGAATAGAGGGAATCGAGAAAGTCTTTGGGCAGCGGGAGCTTTTTCTTCCTGATCTGGTATTTCACGAGAAGATATGAAGCGGCGAAGCCCAGCAGGTACATCACGCCGTACCACCGTATGGCAAAGGGGCCGACCCTGACGATAACAGGGTTTATGTCCGGATAGGGGATCATTCGTCGCCGTTATTATAGCGCAACCGGAGAGGTTTGGGCTGAAAGGCGGTTCCATCGAGGTTATTTGCGGGGTATGACGGGTTCCTGCTGCCACTAAAAAAGTACAGGGCTTATGGTATGGTAATATTCAAAACGGGGAAGGAGGATCGTTATGGAAAGGCCAACGTTGTTGTCGACGAGCACGCAGGATGAAACACACGCAGGATTTACCTATCACCTGGAGGGTGAGCTTGTCCCTTCGCTTACCGTTGATTTAAAGACGGGGCAGTCTGTCTATTTTGAGCATCACATCCTGCTTTGGAAACATCCCAATGTCATGATCAGCGTCAAACCGGTGAAGGGCGCCCTGAAACGTATGGTTGCGGGGATACAGATTTTTGTGACCGAGGCGACAGGGGCGGGCCAGGTGTCATTCAGCCGTGACGGTGTGGGCCACGTGTTCGGTCTTCACCTGCGGCAGGGAGAAGGAATACACATTCGCGAGCATCAATTTCTGGCGGCTACAGCCGGCATCGACTATTCATTTGAGCGGGTCAAGGGAATTTCAAATATGCTGCTCGGAGGCACCGGCTTTTTTATCGACAAGTTTCACGCTGCCAAAGGCGACGGTATTCTGTGGTTGCACGGCTACGGCAATGTTTTCGAGAAAGTGCTCAAGCCGGGCGAGCAAATAGACCTGGAGCCCGGCGCGTGGCTCTACAAGGATGCAAGCATCACCATGGAGACCAATTTCCAGAGACTTTCAACCGGGTTGCTTGCCGGCGTAAATCTCGTCATGAACCGATTCACGGGGCCCGGCCGGTTGGGGCTGCAGAGCATGTATTTCCACATGCCGACTGAGGGATAGCCGAAAACGCGCAAGCTCTTGTAGAGCTACGCAACAGCCGGAAGATGAAAAAAAAGTCTTCATGTTCTCCACTTGGCGGAGTCAGGATGACGATAGAAGGTACTGCTGTTCGGTTGGATGATAGCGGGGAAGAAGCGGAAGAAAAAAGAACGGACAGAATAGGCAGGCTACTTCCTGAAAGCTTGCGTCTTGGACACTCTTCAGCTGATGATGCTTTCAACCAGAAATAGACGGGATTCGCCATGAAGGTTGAAAGTGGGGAGAAGCTCTGTTATAGTGGAGCTGTGAAACCGCAAGTTAATGTTATTACCATTGCCGTGACGGATCTAAAGCGTTCATTGAGGTTTTATCAGGATGGGTTAGGCTTGCCCACGAACGGTATCACTGGAACTGAGTTTAAAGGCGGCAAAGATCAGGCGGCTGGCGCTGTCGTTATGTTTGAACTTTCAGAATATCTTCTCTTAGCCCTCTATCCTCGCACTGAATTGGCTAAAGACGCTAATGTTCGGGTTGGGCCCCAGAGCAGCACGGAATTTAGTCTCGGATATATGGCTGAGTCAAAAAAGAACGTCGACGACATATTAAGACAGGCAAAAAGAGCCGGCGCAGAAATAACGGACGCCGCACGTGAGCGGCCATGGGGTATTTATTCAGGCTACTTCAAAGATCCTGACGGTCATCTTTGGGAAGTTATTTATAACCCTTCACCTGTCTAAAGGACTCAATTCTTTCAGCGCAACAGGAAGAGACTGGAAGGGAAAGCTATCCCCCTGTATTATATGCCATAGGAATTATTGCCACTTTATGGGCACCTGCGGCTTCCCAAACAATTTACACGCTTGTTGCTCTGCTCTGGCTCACTTCGTGCTGAATCGCGGTGATGTCCTCGAAAGTTTCTTTCCTGAAGCCGACACCACCGGGACCTGCTACAATTGTGAATAGTAGATCCAGCTATTGACAGACGGGAGAAGGACCTCGTAGGCAAAACTGACTGCTTTCTATTGATGGGGAGGACCAAAATGCGAAACTTAGTTGTTTTCAATCTGTTAACACTGGACGGTTACTTTGCGGGCCAAGATGGTGACATCTCTTGGCATAATGTGGATGCAGAGTTCCAGGAATATGCTGAAAAAAATTCCAATTCCGGAAATACGCTCTTATTCGGCCGCGTGACGTATGAGCTTATGGCCCGTTACTGGCCTTCCCCGGACGCACTTAAGAATGATCCCGTTGTCGCCAAAGGCATGAACAACTCTCCAAAAATCGTTTTTTCTCGGACACTGAATAGGGCAGACTGGGTTAACACACGTCTTGTGAAAGACGACATGTTGGGGGAGGTACGGAAGCTTAAAGAACAGTCGGGAAAAGATCTGACCATTCTGGGTAGCGGCAATATCGTCGCGCAGTTAGCGCAGGCTGGATTGATAGATGAATACCAAGTCATGTTGAATCCTGTTGTCCTTGGAAAAGGCAAGACAATGTTCGATGGGATTAAGAACAAGATTACCTTGAAACTGACAAAAACGCGAACGTTCGGCAATGGGAATGTTTTGCTGTGTTACGAACCAACAGCGTGAAGAAGAAGCCTGGATCGAAATTGGCAAAGCGCTAACTCGTTGCAGCCGTCACCGCCTTATGAAGTGCTGCGAAATTGCCCCTGCATGGGTTATTTCGCCTCCCGGCGTTTACGTCTCTTTTCACTGATGATCCTCTGCGCCGACTTGTAGGCAATGTAATACTTGTAAATATCGGCTACATAGTAGACGGGTTCCCATCCGATCTCCCGGAGAGCAGCTCTTTCCACGTTGAAGAACCATTTATTGGGGTTAAGCCCCATTTCAGCCGTCTTTCCCCTCAATGCAACGATCCTGTCGGGCCCCGCATCGTATGCAGCGAGGGCGAAATCGACCCTGTCTGCTGGAGCAATTTTGGGATCGTTGAAGTACGTGTCACGAAGGTAGGCGAGATATTTCACGCCGGCATGGATGTTGTTTTTCGCAGTGGCTATGTTCCGTATCCCAATCTCGTGCGCCGTCTCGGGAAGCATCTGCATGATGCCGACGGCACCCTTCCTGCTCCTGGCATGTCGATCCAGATGTGACTCCTGATAGGCCATGGCTGCTATCTTGAGCCAGTCGAACCCGTAATGCTTCGCATACTTCTTCAAATAAGCTTGATACCTGACAAGCTTGAGCCGCTCCGATCTTGCCAGCGGGTTCCGTATCCATTTCGTGTTACCGTAATACTTGGCCAGCAGGATGTCGCTGAGCATCGGACCGCGGCGGGCCTTTGCGTTGATGAATTCGTTCAGACTTCCAAGGAGTTGAGGATTCTCCTTTCTCACCGCCCAGGCGATATTGACTCCTTCACCGACAATGAGGTCCTTTCGCACGACGATATCCGGAAGAAGAGCCTTCCAAAGGTCTGCCATATATTCTTCCACAACTGTCATCGTGAATATTCCAGAGTTGACCATCTGAAGCAGGTCTTCCGCTTCGAGGACCTTATCTGTCTCGACTATCCTGACAGTCCCGCGCCCTTCCTTGCGAAGACGCTTGTTCAGGTTTTTGAGGATATCGACATAGCCGCTTCCTGCCACAACATGAACCGTCCTGCCGGACAGGTCATAAACGGTGTGAAGCCCGCGCACGTCTTTCCCCGTCACAATGACTTCCTTGACGTCTGTGATGTAAGGCTCCGTGAAGGCGACGCGCTTTTCTCGGTCCTTCGTTACGGTGAGACCGGCTGCAATATCGCCCCTTCCGTCAATCAGAAGGGATATGAGCTGGGTGCGGGGAACAGCAATGAATACAATTAAGGGTTTGATCCTGTGTCGGCTGACTCTTGCGTCCAGAAACTTTTCGTAGTCGTGTATCAATTCATACTCCAGCCCCTGTGGACGGCCCTGAACTATGGCGAAATTGGTCTTGCTGTAGGATACGAGCACGCGGATGACACGTCTCTGTTTCAGGATTGCGCCAAGATCCCCATTCCATTGCTCGCGAAGATGGTCTATGAGGACGTCACTTCGGTCTGCCTTTTCTTCGGATAAGGGGAGTTCTTCGGGCTTGCGGGAACATCCGGTGACCACTGCGAGCACTATCAGAAGCAAGGTCAGGCCCTTCCTTACTTTTCTCGATCTGTTCATCGAAGCCCTCCTGACGGTCCTGTTCATCGAGGAAATGGGCAATACACCACAGATTTTCTAACTGGCACCAACTTCCTCTAATGCTACTTATATATCACGAGAGGTCACCATCGGCAATCTGTTTCCTCTCGCGAAACAGCTCTTTCCAAGCGAGACCTTATAGCCGGGATGAAAAGGCTCCAGTATCAGTTCTGAATGTACACCGCGTAGCGCGGTCAGCTCGGAAGACGCGGGTT
>JBJKSM010000005.1:0-5542 GCA_046704045.1 Thermodesulfovibrionales bacterium
GGGCATCATTGCGATAGGAACGTATGCCCCTCTTTTGCTCGGCGCACTTCCCCTTGGCAGGAAGCCGCTTCTCACCGTAGTCGACGGCATTCAGGACCCCGGCAATCTCGGAACGGTCATAAGGACCTCCGACGCGGCAGGCGCCGACGGCGTTCTCCTGCTGCCCGGGACCTGCAACCCGTTCATGCCGAAGACGGTCAGGGCCACGGCAGGGAGCATATTCAATATTCCGGTGGTCCGTGCGGACAGGGCAGACCTTCTCGAATGGCTCGCGGGGCACAAGATACCTCTTGCGGTGACTTCTGCCGATGCCCCGAAATCCGTGTTCGATGCCGACCTCGATATGCCGGTTGCCCTTGCCTTCGGAAACGAGGCCCACGGCGTGAGCGGGCCGCTGCGGAAGACAGCAGATCTCATTTTGAAGATTCCCATATACGGCAGGGCCGAGAGCCTCAATGTTGCGACCGCGGCCGCGATATGCCTTTACGAAGCGGTGAGACAGCGGGAAAAGGAACCTAAAACTCCTTGAATACCTTTGCAAGCGAGTCGCCGGCAACATGCATCCGGAATTCATTAAAGTACCCAAAGGGGGTCGTCATCACCTCATACCCTGTTCGTTCGAGCCTCAGCCTGGCCTCTTCGAGGAGCTTCCGTGCAAACTCCGGCGAAGACTTGCTGGCCGAGAGGTGGTTGAAGGAATGGAGCACAACGTTCTTTGTCCCGAACTTCCCGGCAAGCCACTTGACGTTCTTGACGAACTTCTGGACAACTCCCTCATACTTCGTTTCATCTTCTGTTTCGCAGTGGAAGAATATTACGACCGCGTTTTCTGTCGACTCTTCCCTGTCCTGGTCAGGAACGTCTGCGAGAGTCTTGGAGGCAGTTTTGAACCACCACTCTTTTGTGTAGAACATGAGAAGTTTCATGAGTGATTTGTGTCGGTGCTCCGGAATCTTTTCAACTCAGTATGTTCAATCAACCGGTCAAGGGTCTTGAGGGTAAAGACTTTCCCTCTCGTGGCAAGTATCATCTTTTTCATATCTTCACGCCTGACACCGAAACCACGGCCGCCGATACATGCGATGACCTCGTAGCGAGGATTTTCCTTCGGACGCCCCGCCATACTCAGTTCGCCAAGATGCTGGATGCGCGTCACCTTGTCGCGCGCCGTGCCGTCGTCTTCGGTTATCTTTGCTTCTATGATTACCTGAGGATTAAACTCGCTCGGGATGATAAAATCAGGCGTCTGATCGAAGCCTTCAATCTTTTCGGCCCTTTTTGTCTTCCTGAAACTGATACCCGCCTTGCTCAATACTTCTTCTATCGCGGATTCAAGGCTGTCACCCACCAACTCGCTGACAGAATCGCGGTGTCCGGCAAAGGGTCGTCCCAGAAAACGTTCATAAAGAAGCATTGCATACGGTACTCCCATGCCGGAGAGATGGCGGATGCTGTCCAATCCTTTTTTCGTATCCGCCTTGTCAAGCCGGTGAAGCTGTCCGTCGTTCACTTCTGGCACCCCTTGAGTCAACAAATGGCAGGCAGTCTCAACAAGAGCCGCCAGGCGCTCTTTGGTGACGCCGCTCACGTGCAGCGGTTTTCCCGGCGCCATTCGCACCTTTCGATCAAGAGTGCGGACAAAGCCCTGCGCAACATTTACACCTGTTCTTTGGGTTGCCACGTAACCCCATTCCGGCGGAGTAAAGCCGAGCATGGCTCGCAGAACTACAAAGGCGATAGGCTCGGCAGCTATTGTGGGAGTGATCTTTTCGGGCGTAAAGTTACTGAATCCAGAAGTTGCGGTTTTCAATGCCTCGTAGCCACGCTCGAACAAAGGATAACCCACAAAACCGGCGCCCTTCGGCATAGTAAGAAATTCAGATTCGAGACACGAAAAGACTGCGTCCACATACTGCTCGGGTTCCTTAAGTATTTCTTCAATGGTAACTTCAAAAGGATACTTCGGCATATTCCCCTCCATAGGCGGCAGACTTTTCCCTGACCATGAGCGGCTTCTTTGCTTTGTTAACCGGCTTCGCCCCGTTGAGATTCCTGCTCACTTCGGGCCATCCTCCAAATCGCTCCAGCCACTTTTCAACCGCTGATATACGCTCACCGGTTTCTTTTCCCCTGTCCCATGTTTTCCGCAAAGACCAGACAGCCAATCTGATGAGATGGCCGTAGGCAACACATCGCATATCCCCATGCGATGGTTCTACGCCGCCCCCTTTCAATTTGTCGAGATCGGACCTCACGATCGCAGCCACGCCGCCGGGTGTTTCAGTAAGCCATTGCCTTGGCACAACTCCCGTCGCCCGACAGACGAAGACGGTATCGATAATTGAGGAGCCGGTCCCGCTGATATGGATCGATGCCCCCATTTCTGCCGGGCACGGCAGCGAGGCCGAACAGGTCAGCCCGGCATCCATTATCGCTACCGCGACAGGGATGTATGCCTTTACATCATTGTGGTGATACGTAAAAACCAGGGGATGCCCGGATTTCAGTGCCTTTGCCATGCGTTGAAACGCCCTTGAAAGACCATCCGTAAAATGTTCGATGTCCCTTCCCATATTCTCGTTGCCGGTGAGTTCGTCAGAGTTGCGCGTGGAGGGCCGGCTGAATGCCGGGGAAGACGCTCCCACCAATTTTCTCAGCCAGACATAGCAAAAATCCATGAGTTCCGCATACTGAACGTTTCCGAAATAGGGAGGGTCAGTGAAGACAGCGTCCAAAGACGCTGGTTTCATGTCTGTCTTCGCTGCGTCGGCGCACTGAATTTCTAAGTCACGTAAAATCGAACCATTTAACCGGTCGCCGATCCATTCATCTTTTATGGGGACGATCACTTTCCCGCCTTTATCGTGGCGCACCTCGAATGGCGCGTCACAATATGCCTAGGCCTAGTGGAACTTCTCGGTGATGTTGGACCATCCTCCGCTTCCTATGCAGATCTTCTTTTTTGTATCCATGATACCGAGGAGGTTTGACTCACACTGGACCAGACCGACCGGGAAGCCGTGGACCGAGAAGATATCCAGGGATTTCAGGGCGACCGTATCGTAGCGGCAGAGCATGTTTTGATAGCGAAGGAGATCGGACAGATTCGTAGCGAGTGCATTCCTGACGCGATCATTGGGTACGGACGAAATAAGGCGGCCGCTCATTTCCAGCCCAAGGAGCTGTCTTGAGTTAAACATCTCGGAATACCGGGTGTAGCCCCAGCGATGAAGCCTGTCTGTTTCGTCGCCTTTCGGTATCTCGTCCCGCGGAATGAACTTGGAACGCATTCTTTCCAATTGATTCTTCGCCGCCCTATAAAGAGACAGGTCTTGTTCATCCGCCTTCTTGAAAAATCTTCCGCTGTGTTTGCCTTTGCATTTTGCACAATGATATTCGATAGCAAACAGCCTGTGTTCGGGCGGACCGGATTCGGGCAAGGGAAAATGATTAGTTGTTCCGCAATGAGGACATGCGCATTGGTTTCGACGCGCCGGGCCTGCCTCGACCAACTTCGAAGAGCAGAATCCGCATTTACCGGGCTTGCTCCTGTCATCGACTTCGGAAAGTTCACCGCATGATGAACAGATAAAGACATTTTTGGGATGTCTTACATTGGCGGCAAGAAGGTAGCCCGGGAAAAGATCGAACGACTTTCCGCACTCACTGCATTTTTTTACTTTCACCCACAAGAAATACTTGACGTGTGCGTCGTCCCCGCATACCGTACAGCGTGTCCGGTAAAAACGCCCGATATCCTTCTCCAAAGACCGATGTAATTTCTGTGCCGCTACGTCATAGGCCTTGAGATCGAGGTGCTCTATCTCCTGTTTGACGATCCACCAGGACATGGGGTTGATGTCATAGCCGATCACATCGCAGCCGACCCGATTTGCTTCGAGCAAGGGCGTCCCTCCGCCCATGAAAGGGTCGGCGATACGAAGACCGGGAAAATTGTTGCTCTCGTAAAAAACCTCCCGCAGCGGGTTCAAGGCGAATTCCGACAAAATCAGCCCGCGGAAGAGCGTCCCCGGCCGCCTCGCGAACCACTTATGGACAGCGATAACAGGCCGGTAATTCTGCTGGATCTGCTTTTCCCTCAATGCAAGATTGGCAATGAACGGTATATCAAAATCACGTTCGATCATGGGAGTTGCATCATTATATCAGATAAGTTGATGAAGAAGGCGGTGGCACAATTGACTTGACAGGCTAGTGGGTATAGAATACCAAGTATGAAGGCCCGTTTGATACTCCATACCAAGGAGATAAAGGGAGACGAAATCGTGGAGATCAAGCTATGGCAGGTTCCGGTCACGGAGGATAAACCCCACGGCGTAAAGGTGCCACTTGTTTACGTGCGGGCCGCGAAATCGCCTTGTCTGCTTCGACAACGCGGAGGGAAAAGGCTATCACCGTCATTTCATGGGAATTGAGGAACCTTATCATTTTCACGACATACGAAGGCTGCTGGCGGACTTCAAAAAGGACATTATAGAGGTAAGAGGAAGGAGTTGGGACGATGAAGATTAAGACAATCCATATCGAGATCAGGAGCCTTGACGAGGCCCTCAACGAGGCGGGGGAAGTATATGAGAAGATTTCCAAGGGCAAGGCGGTCAGGGAAAAAAGCGCGATATATTTCAGCAACCTTAAGGAAATGCGGAGGGCGCTCACCGAAAAAAGACTGGAACTTCTCCATACCGTGAAAGAGCGTAAGCCGTCATCGGTATACGAACTGGCAAAGATGCTTCACCGCGACCTCAAGAATGTGCTCCAGGACGTCGAATACCTGCGGGAACTCGGTATTCTCCAAGTTGAGGAACAGGACGACAGGAAAGTGCCCCGGATGGATTATGACAAGATCGCCTTTGAAGTTGCCGTCTGAACAACCCGGCCAGCCCTGGCACTGGTATGATGGGGCTATCAACGAGGGCGGCATTGAAGACCCTCCGGACTTTCTGGAGCTGGCAGCGTGACGGACATTCGATCCCCCTGGGTGCTATTTCCCTTACAAAAAGATACACGAGAAGGAGAGGGGAGGGCAAGGGCTTAGTTAGTAAGACTTAGTAAGGCTAAGTAAGGTGGGGAGGGATGCGAAAAAGGAGAAATCGACAGGAATATTATTATTTTTTCTATAATGTTGATTGGGGCCGAGACAAAACATGGCGAAAAAAAAACGAATCGGAATGTGCTCTATTTGCGGGCGGGAGAATGTCGAAGTCACGGACGACCATGTTCCGCCCAAAACTATATTTTTAAAGCCGCGACCGAATAACGAAATAGGACAGAACGGTGAGCTTGTTTACAAATACGTGCGAGCGCCGGAAAGGCCGCTTTTCTCCTTTTGGGTGCTAGTTTTTTATAATTCACTTATTGCTGCCGCTTCAACAATACCGAGAGAATGACAGTTAAAAGGAAGGTGCTCGGCCAGCATGCCTCATGAGACGGGGAATATCACGCTTGACGATGCAAGAAGAGAGATCGATGCCATTATTTCAGGTTATAACTTGCAGGTCATGTTCTTTGTTTGCAATCATAT
>JBJKSM010000006.1:0-3784 GCA_046704045.1 Thermodesulfovibrionales bacterium
CCAGCCTGTCCGGCTCGAAATCGTATTTATCCACGCTGCGTCCCAGCGAAAAAGAGGCATCTTCGACCATCGGAACTGCGGCCTCTATCAGTTTGAGTGTATCCTCGGCCCCGCCGTCTATGGCGCATATTTCCTTCAGGTGAGAGAGCGCTACCGAGAGCTTTTCCACGCATGAGCCCTCCGCCCCGTAACGCAGAGAGTATGTCGTCTCCGTCAGCTCCTTCAGCCGTGTTGTGTTGGCCAGTATTTTCCGTTCTTCTTCAAGCCCTTCCTTCTCGCCCGGGGTGAGAGAGGCCCCGTCGATCTCGTCTATCTGGAATCTGAGGATATCGAGCCTCCGGGCCCTCTCCTGGATCTTTTCCCTGAGTTCCTCCAGATCGTCAGACAGCGCTTTTCTCTCGTCAAAGAGCGTCCCGACCTTTTCCACGTCATTACACAGCTTCCCGTAGGTATCGAGAAGCAATCTCTGTTTTTCACCGGAGAGGAGGCTCTGGTGTTCGTGCTGGCTGTGAATATCGACAAGCGCCCTTCCGACTTCCGAAAGCGTCTGAAGGGTCACCATTGTGTCGTTGATATATGCCTTACTCTTGCCGGTCGAGGTAATGACGCGTCTCAGCAATATCCCTTCGGACATGTCTATACCGAGGTCAGGCAGCACGGAATAATTGTCGAGTTCGAAATATGCCTGCACCGCGGCCTCTTTCTCGCCCGCTTTTATCATCTCCGACTGGGCCCGGTCCCCGAGTGCGAGGCCAAGGGCGTCGACAATGATCGACTTGCCTGCGCCCGTCTCGCCCGTGAGCACGTTCAGCCCCCGGCCGAACCTGACGGAGAGGTCTTCGATAATTGCGAGGTTTCTGATCCTGAGTTCCTTCAGCATGTATCTTTTTGGAAAGGGCTCCGCCCCCGGTTCCCATTGTCCGGGGACAGGGAATGACCCCCTTAAATATAGCATAAATAATTACCGCATTATCATATATTCCGCAACCGCCGAAAGGAAGATAAGCCCGCATGCGGGCACGATCTTCCGGTAGACGCCACGGAGATCGGCGTTAAAATATTCCGTGGTAAGGATGAGGCAGAGATGAAGGGGCGAAAGGAGCACCCCGATATACCCGGCGGCAAAGGCAAGAGACATCTGCGCCACGGAAGCCCTCCCTGCAATGCTGATAAGCAGGGGAAAGGTGCTTCCGACGAACCCGCTGGTGAGACCGGTCAGCAGCCCCGTGACGAAGGGAAGGAGACAGAGGACAGGGAAAACGGGTATCCCCTTTTCGACGAAAAAGAAGCTCAGGTTATGGACGGCCCCCGATGTCTCAAGGGTCTCCTTGAAGAGCATGATGCCGAAGATAAGGACGATCACATCGAGGGTGAAACCGTATTTCAGGAGCCGGGGAACGTCTTTTACCCGGTATCGATACAAGAGGAAGAGCACAATAATGACAAGCAGGAGCGCATACTGGAGTTCCATGTGGAAGACCATGACGAGAAAAAGGATGGCAGCCAGCGGAAGAAAGCTCTTCGCGGTCTTTGCCGTTGCACCGTTTTTCTTCGCCCTCCCTTCGTCCGGCGGGACATGCGTTCCGACAGTACGCATACTGAAGATAAAGCCCGCGCCAAGGAGCACCAGTGCGTATGTGAGGTTTGCGGCGATCATGGTGTGAAGGGGTATTTTCGAGATGGCGGAGGCCAGGAGTATCCCCGGATAAAGAGGTAATACGTATTCCCAGGGATGCCTGAACCAGTAGTTGACGAATGCCTTTTCTTCAGGGGCCATCCTGAGTCCGGATGAGGCGTCCTTTACCATCGGCGCCGAGAAATAGGCGCCCCCGAGTGAGGGTAGCATCCCTATGAGCATGGGCATCGAGATAATGACCGCCCTGCGGCTGTTAAAAAAACCCTTCACGCCGGTCATCATGTCCGAGAGGACATTATTTTCCCTTGTGATCAACTCGAATATTCTTATCAGGGAAAGGGCGAGCAGAAGTTTTATCGTGATCGGCTCCAGTGAGGCATTTTTTACCGTTTGATAAAGGAGCGGGACGGTCATCCTGTAGAGCAGCGCCAGGACCGAGGAAGCGATCAGCATCACGTAGCCTATATTCAGCTTTTGCCTGAGCAGGAAGAGGATGAGAAGAAACGTGATCGAAATTCTCAAGATGTCCGACACTGTTCATTTTACCACAGGAGCGAGGGTACCGCGGGATCCGCGGCTTTCCGTAATCTGCTAAGATAACGGATGCCGGGATTGACAACCGAAAAGACGTATCGCTTGGAAGGACAGAGATGAGCCGCATGCGCAATTTCAGATACTGGGCCCCGGTGCTTCTGTGGATGGGAGTTATCTTTTTGATGTCGACCGTGGCATTTTCCTCGCAAAACACATCGCTGATTATCGAGCCTGCACTCCGTTTTCTGGCGCCTTCGCTTTCGCTGCATCAGGTGGAAATGATCCACGATCTCATCCGGAAGGCGGGCCATGTAACCGAATATCTCATACTCGGCATTTTGCTGTTTCGTGCTTTTCGCGACAACTCGGCAGAAAAGAGGATGTGGCGATGGGCTCTTTTTTCGGTGCTGCTGGCAGTGCTCTATGCTGCCGGCGATGAGTTCCATCAGTCATTTGTGTCCACAAGGACGCCGTCTTTGTCGGACGTCGGCATCGATGCAGCTGCGGCAATCCTTGCCCAGGGTGTCAACCTGCTGCGGTATCGCCCGCGCCGGCGATAATGCCTGTCACACGAGAACATGAAGGGGTCATTCTTGCGCTCATCAGCGCCGCGCTCTGGGGCGTATTCCCTGTCATGGTCAATCGTGGTTCGCGCAGCATCCCCCCCCTGACCTTTGCGGCGATTTCCACCCTTCTCGCCGCCGCCGGCTCATTTGTCCATGCGGCACTCAAACACAAATTACCTGAACTCAGGAAAAAAGAGGCGTATGCCTCCCTGCTCATGATTACCCTGTGCATTGTCATTATCCCCTACACCCTGTTTTTCATCGGATCGAGCATGACATCGGGCATAAATACCTCCCTGCTGCTGCTTTCAGAGATTATCTTCACACTGATCTTCACCCCCCTGATCGGCGAGAAAACCACCATCGAAAAGCTGGCGGGCGCTGCCGGCGTTTTTGTCGGCGCACTGCTGATTCTGTATAACGGGACATTTCACCTGAACGTCGGCGATATCATGGTTATCGCGAGCACGGCGACATACCCGATCGGGAATTTTTATGCGAAGAAGGCCCTCAACAGGGTATCTCCTTCCATAATCCTCCTTGTCCGCTTTTTTCTCGGCGGACTGTTCATGCTGCCGGTCGCCCTGTTTACGGAGAGACAATCAGACGTGGCGGCCATCATCTCCGACGATTGGCCCATACTCCTGTTCACCGGTTTGGTATTGCTCGGGGTGGGCAAAATAATTTGGTATGAGGCGCTCAACCGGCTGGATATCTCAAAGGCGATATCGCTGGGCATGACGTTCCCTCTGTTCAGTATTCTTCTGTTGGTCGGGATACTTAAAGAGCCCGTGTCGCACTACCAGTGGACAGGCATCGGCATAATGATGGTCGGCGTATTTCTTTCTATCAGAAGGCTGTCTACAGACCCGGCACTGACAAGATACGGCCCGGAATGATCTAAAGCGAGTTCGAGACCCTCCTGATCTCTTCGAGCTTCTTCATCGCCCCGCCCGAGTCGATCGCGACCCTTGCCATCCCGATGGCGGAGGAGTGGTTCCACTCCTTTCCGGAACCCAGGATCGCCGCAGGCGAGTTTATAAGCCCA
>JBJKSM010000007.1:0-6237 GCA_046704045.1 Thermodesulfovibrionales bacterium
ATGCGCAGTTCAGCGCAGTAAAGGCCTTCATCCGCCGGGGGCTGTTATAGTGGATCGCCTTTGCGATAAGTTCCTTCCCGGTGCCGCTCTCGCCGCGAATAAGGACCGTTGCGGGACTGGTCGCGACCTTTTTCATGATCCCGATCGCCTCCTGCATTTTTGGAGATTTGCCGACAATGCCCTCCATTCTGAACCTGTCGTAAAGCTCCCTGTGCAGTTGCAGGTTCTCCTTCATCAACTCGGTCCGCTCCGCCGCCCTTCTCACTGTCAGTATGAGGGAGTCCTTTTCGAGAGGCTTTGTGAGATAGTCGAAGGCGCCCTTCTTCATCGCCTCGACTGCCGATGATATCGTGCCATGGGCGGTCATGACTATCATCGACGGCTCGAACGCGTCCTTCGGCACCGATTCGATAAGCTCCAGGCCGTCCATCCCCTCCATCCTGAGGTCGGTCAGTATCACCTCCGGCTGGAATTTTTTTGCGATCTTAAGCGCCTCCTCGCCTGAAGAGGCGGTATAGGTCTCATATCCTTCTCCATCGAGTATCGTCTTGAGAATCTCCCTCTGAAGAGGTTCGTCATCCACAACAAGGACCACAGGCATGCTCAATTCTCCTTATCTGACGGCAGTATTATCGTGAGGGCGCTGCCCTTTCCTTCGACGCTCCTGAATTCCACCTTCCCCCTGTGTTCTTCCGCCACCCTTTTCGTCAGGGCAAGACCCAGCCCGAGGCCCTTGCTCTTCGTAGTGAAAAAGGGATCGAATATCCTGGCGGCCTTCTCCTCCGAAATTCCCACTCCGGTGTCTTCAACCGTGATGCAGAACCTGTTCTCCATTTTCTTCGTGCTCACCGTGAGTATGCCGCCTTGGGGCATGGCCTGGAAGGCGTTCAGGATGACGTTGTAAAGACAGGTTTTGATGAACTCGGGGTCAACGGAAAGCGTGGGGGCTGTTTCAAATTTCCGCCGTATTTCGATTTCGTCTTTCTGGGCCTTTGCCATGACGAGGCTCAGGACGTCTTCGATGAGTTCTACGATACGGGTATCCCGGAGGCTCAGCTCGAGAGGGCGGCCGTACTCCAGAAAACTTTCGGCAAACCTGCTCAGGCGCTGGATCTCGCTCTTGATATTCATAATGAGAGCATCGAATGCCTCCCTGTTTTCTCCCTCTCCCGGCTTATACCTCGCCCTGATATGGTCCACTGAGAGGCTGATGAAATTGAGGGGATTGCGTATCTCGTGGGCAATACTCTGCGAGAACTGCCCGACGCTGGCGAGATGCTCGGCCTTCCTGAGGCGCTCTTCGAGCTCGCGTTCATCCCTCAGTTTTTCCACCATGAAATTGAAACTCTGGGTGAGCTCGCCGATCTCATCCTTTCTTTCGGTGCTCAGTTCCTGGTTGAGGTCCCCCCCGGCAACCATGCGCGCCGCGGCAACGACCTCCTCGATCGGCTTTGTATATCGTTTCGCAAAATAGACGATAAACACGATCCCGAGCCCGAAGACGAGAGCGGCCGCAAGGATCCTCTGGAGAAGCCGTTTCCGCAGAAAGGCCGAAAAGTCCTCGGTGTTGATCGTCAGGTGTATGTACCCGTAATGCCTGTTGCCGGCAACAACGGGGATAATCACGTTATAGGCATGTCCCTCGTCGGTCACCGGCTCTCCGAGTTCGGCCCTGAAGATAAGCTCTTTTTTCTTCTTCGTGATCCATTTCCCTATGTTCTTGGGGTTGGTGCTGGAAATAATCTTGTCGGAATTGCTGATTACCGAAATCTCCTTCACGCCCCGTGTATTGAGCTGCTGGAGATACGTCTGAAGCCTCTTCTCGTCGGTGGTACCGCTGCTCGTCACCTCTTCCACGCCGACCTGGATGGCCCTGGAGAGATCTGCGGTCTGTCTTTCAAATTCGTTATACATCGCCCTTTCCGTCCTCGAGTAAAAGAATATGTATACGATCATCAGGCTGAGGCTCAGAAGGAGCATCATGAGCGTAAGTTTCTTGTTGAGGGAAAGGCGGAGGAAATAATCCTTGATCCTTTTTCTTTGTTTAAGGACCCATGCCTTAATGCTATGCATGACTTATTCTATATTAAAAGCCGGGCAGGAGGCCATGTTTGGGGAGACCTTCAAGGCCTGAGGGAGACTGCCGCAAGAAGACTTCATGAGAGCCGGCTGGACCCGGGCGACTTTCTCTTCGCCTTTTTCAAGGCAGCTTTCCTGATCCCCAGTTCTATCTCTTTGGCGACAGCGGATGCCTTTTCCTCCAACGCCTTCGCATTGTCGGAGGCGGTAAGGCAGTCCTCTGTGTCTATCAGCTTTCTCACTTCGAAAAGGGAGTCGTCGAGTATTTTGACTTCGGCGGCCAGCGATTCTCTCTCTTCAGGGATTTCCTCCGGCGCCCTGCCCAGGGCCGCCCCCGCCCTGTCCACCGCAGATTTGGCGGCCATGAACGCTCCCTCGGCATCTTTTCTTGCCGCCGCCTTCTTCGCAGCGAGCCCCGCGTTCATTGCGTCGGCATCGGACTTCACCTGGAGGAGCATGCGTTTTGCCTTTGCGTAGTCCCTGAAAACTTTGCTGTCCTGTGCGTTGACCTCGTCCAGCGCAGCGGTCAGCTCCGCGTCCACTTTACGGGCCTCTCCAGGGGAGAATTTTTCGGCGCCTTCACTCACCGCGGCATCGACTGCCGTCTTCGCGGCGTCGACCTCCTGCGCCGGCTGTCCGGAACACCCGGCAAGCAGCCCTACAAGGAGCAGGCAGAACAGCACTCGGCCCAGCGCACTCTTCACCGGAAAACCCTCCTTTATCTGAAGATAATGTCCCATTGAGCGCCCCTAAACGAATACCTCCCCGAAATTCTCTTCCGGGGAGGTATTCTCAACATCGCAGCTTTGTTGTTCTATCAGTACCCGGCCGCGGCAGGTGCTTTCTTTGCAGGAGCTGCAGGCGCCGGTGCCGGTGCCGCCTTCTCCTCCATCTTCTTCTCCATCTTCTTGTGCTTCATCTCATGCTTCATCATGGCGGCCTTGATCGCTATGCTCTTAGCGGTCATCTTGCCATCGGCCTCTGTGTACCTCACAGTGACCTTGTCTCCCGCCTTAACATCTGCGAGGCTCTTCTTCTCCTTGCCTTCCTTTATCGAGGTCTTCTCCTCGACGGAAACGACGACTTCACCCTTCTTCGCCTTCAGGGTGACGGTCTTGGCTGTCGCATCCACAGCGGTAACTTCACCGGTAACGGAATGGATCTTCGCCGCCGCAAATGAAGCTGCAGTAAAGGCCAGTACAAAAATCAGGGAAACTACGATTGCTATGCTCTTCTTCATCCGGTTCACCTCCTTTCTTTTCTGTTTGATCTGGTAATTGTAATTATAGATATTTCGCTCCCAAAAATAAAACAATAATTATGCCAGGTAGAAAATGGAGCAAATGAACAACGGCAAATGGCGGCGCTTTCTCTTTTGAGAAAGCATTTGCCTTTTTTGGGGAGGACTCCGAAACGAAGGGCCTTCAGCCGGCTTCTATATCAGCCCTAATTCCCGGGCATAGCGTCTGAAAAGGTCGAAGCCCCTTTTGTGCTCTTCGTTGAAGTCATAGGACATTCCCTGCCAGTAAGTGATGAGTTCATCCTCCGACAGAAGACCCCTCAGAGGGGAGGCGGCAGCGATCTGTCCAAGGGTGCTCAACGCCATGACCTTCGCCGCGTCGAGGTCCCGTCTGAATTTCTCAAAGAGGCCGGGTTCTTCGGCGCAGCACCCCTTTCTCACGATCCACAGGGCAAAGGTAAAAGGGAGACCCGTATGTCTGTACCAGAGATCGCCGAGGTCGTAGATGTGGAGCTTCGGCCATCGCCGCTCTTCGGCAAGTGCATCGTCCCCTATCAAAAGGTAGGCGTCATGAGATTGCATGGCGGCGGCGATCGGCTCCGCTGCCGGCATGAATCGACATTCCAGACCGTAAAATTTCTTCAGCACGATCTGGAGGAGCGCAACGGAAGTCTCGGACTGCGAGGACATGAGGACGGTGAGGCCGTCAAGGTCTTCGATCGGTCTCCTGCTGAAAAGAAAAATGCTTCTCACCGGCCCCGTCGAGCTTATCGAATGGTTCTCTATAAAGAAATAACGGTCCCCGCCCCTCAGATATTCTATCGAAGACGACGGACTGATATCGATCTCGCCTGAACGGATTTTCCGATTGAGCACAGACGGCACCCCGGCGACGAATTCATAACTGGAACAGTCGAATTCGTGTTCGAGCGTATAAAAAATCGGAAACAGGTTTGCATATGCAATTTTTCCTATCCTCAGTCTCATTTCTCTCCTTGCATCCTGCAGTACAGCGCAACTGTTAATTTTACCACAAGGAGGACACGGCTTCGCCACGGCAGCCCCTGCTCTGCTGAATTAGCTTCTCTTCTGCAAAGATGCGCAGCATCTCCTTCTGCGCGTCAAAACGCTCACCATCAGGAGGCAGGATTTTGATTTCATGGCAGATGCCGTGGTTGCGGGGAGGAAGCGGACCCGGGAAAGCATCAGCTTATGGTTGATGTAAAAGCGGTCACTTTGCACAAGTTCAGCGTGGAGCACACGGCGGTCAACCGGAAGGGCAGCCGTCATTCTCGATATCTGAACCTTTCTCTCTTCCGCTATGCTGAATAATGTCCGCCTTGCAGGGCTTTGAGGACCGGAACAAAGGCAGAGTTGATCTTCGCGAGCGAGCCCAGAACAAACTCCTCTATGCCCCTGCTATCGGACAGGAGGAGTCCTTTTGGCAGGGAGTCCTGTCTGACCTGCGCGCGGCCCATGGACTTATGACCGCCCGCACTGCCCCTGTCGCCGAAGGCGGCCCGCGCCAGGGAGCCCGCGTCCTTCTTTATGCCGTCGTTCCGGAAGACTATCACCAGCGTGTCGCCCACCACCCCGGTAACCAGTGCCCAGGATACGTTTTCCACCCGAATAAAGAAATCCGCCACCTGGACGCACACGTCGAAGAAAGGGACCGGCCCCAGGTGCGAAAACATGACTTCCTTTACAAAAACCCTCCTCACAAGCGCGATGGTGAAGTAGTCCAGTCCCTCCGGCGAGAACTGGGAAAACTCTATCCTCTTTACAATGTCCCTGTCCGCCTTTCGCCTGAGCCACCGTATGGCTTCCACGTCTCCGGCGCTCAGGTCGTCCATGAAATGTCGCGAATCCGTCCTGATCCCGTAAAAGAGGGCGCTGGCGAGGTTCCTTGTGAGACGCACTCCGGCAGCCCTCAGATATTCCGTCATAATGGAGGAAGTGGACAGGTAGGCCGGCCTTATATCGGCAAATGCGGCCGGCATGTGGTCCGTGGCCGGGTGGTGATCGATGACGATATCGCAGCGCGGGAGATGAAAGTCGGCGAAAAACTGGGGCTGGGAATCAACCAGCGCTATAATGTCGGCGTCGGCAGCTTCCGCTTCGCTCACCGGGAAAGCGGGTATCCTGAGTTGCCTGATCATGGAGGCGTTCTCGGGCCTTCCGATTGCGCCCGTATAGCCGATATGCACTGCGCGATTTCCGGTCTCAAGCAGCTTCTTCAGGGCGAGTGCGCTCGCAAGCGCGTCCGGGTCCGGATTCGCATATATTACGACGCGGACATTTTCCGCGCCGTCACACACCTCTATAAGGCGTTCGAATTTGTTGCGGGCGTTCCGGTCCGCCTGTATCCCTTTACCAGCTCCTTCCATTAATTAATTAATAGCACAATATGGGGCGATTGTGGAGGGCAGAAACATAAACCTCAAACTGCCTGCCGGGAAAACTCAGGCAACTTACGCTCTTTATTTGCAAACGGGATACCCTTATGCTAAGTTACCTTCATGCAAAGGAAAGCAAAAATCATCTGCACCGTCGGTCCTGCCTCGGCTGACAAAAAAACAATCGGCGGTCTTATCACACGCGGCATGAATGTGGCGCGCCTGAATTTCTCTCATGGCACTCATGCCTTCCACGAGGGCGCGATAAGGACGATACGGGAGGAGGCGAACAGGCTCGGGAAAACGGTGGCCATCATGCAGGACCTGCAGGGGATCAAGATCCGCGTGGGCTTATTGAAAGGCGGCCAGGTGGAACTGAGGAAGGGACAGACGATAACGATAAAGAGGGGCGGGGGACCCGGCGATGAAAGCACCATCTATATAAAGTACTCCCACCTGATAGAAGCCTCCGAGGAAGGGCACCGCATGCTGCTGAACGACGGCCTGATAGAATTGCAGATA
>JBJKSM010000008.1:0-16716 GCA_046704045.1 Thermodesulfovibrionales bacterium
TTTTCTATACGTTGATGCGTTTAATCCGTCATGCCCCAGGACCTTAACCGGGTGTCCAGCTCCCCCTCTGCCGGGGGTTGATTTCCGCCTTCGGAAGATATTTGCACGCTAACCGTTTCCGGTGCCCCGGGGTGTTGACAACTGGGATAGCTGATGGTAGCTTCCTAACATAATCAATCACTCAACAAATCCATAGGAGGTAAAAATAAAGGTCGATCTTGTCACCAAGGTCATACTGTCCGCAATCGCCGTCCTGCTTTTATTGAATCTTGTAAGCGGACTTTTTGCATCCGGGCCGGCGCTCGCCCGGCAGGAAGAAAACCAGAAGGGCTGATATCAGATATCGGCGTGGGCGTCCTCAATCGGCACGTACGGCCATCACAGCGGGTATTACACTATTGAAACCGCTACAGGGAAGGTAACGGATAGTCATGAGGATATTCACACGATAACACAACCAGAAAAACATTAGACAACCCTGAACTTTCCATGAAATAATCTTACAGTTGAAACTTTTCTGCTGCCGAACAGAGACGCCGGCGCTGAAAGATGCAAATGCCCTCGCAAGCGGCACTTGCGGCCTTGCTGACCGTCGCCCTCGATAGGGCTCATTCAGGTTGTTTTCCCCTTGTAAGACCCTTCCGCCTCAAGCCTGAGAAGCGCCTCCTTGATCGCCTTTGCGTGCCTCACGTCCATCGAGGTGTAATCATCAATATGGAGCTTCCTGCAGAGTGCGGCGAGGGGTCTATCGAAGTCTTCTCCGTATCTCTCTTTCGCAAGCTGCATGACCTCATGCCTGAGCCCCCAGATGCTGCTCTCCTCCCCGAACCCGTGCGCCGGAATGGGCCGGGTGTGGCTGCCGTGCGTGATCACGCCGCCCATCTTCACGAGCCGATCGATGAGGGAAGACGCCTCTTCGCGCGTAAGGTCCCTGCTCGATCCCCTGCCGAACCATTCAATCAGCATGAGGTGATAGCCCTTATCGTCGAGCAGCCCCTTGTCGATCAGCTGGTGTTCGAGGATATGGATGATCTGTTTCTGATTCTTTGTGGCATTCTCCATTTCGGTCCCCGCCGACTTTACAGCTTGATATCTTCCCCCTAATCCGTCTCGGCCGTCTTTGCGGTGATATGATACTTCTTCATGAGCGCGTGGAAGTTCGTCCTCTGCATGCCGACGTCGCCTGCGGCTCTGGAGATGTTCCAGTGGTTTCTCTTCAGGGCCTCGATGATGAAGGACATCTCGATATCCTCGACCGACTTCAGCCTGAGGTCCTTCTTCCTCTCCTTCAGCTCTTCGACCGTTTTCGGGACATCCGGCCGCGCCGCTATTTCGAGCGATGAGAGATGCTCCGGCCTGAGCGTCTTCCCCTGGCACATGATGATCGCCCGCTGTATGATGTTTTCGAGCTGACGGGCGTTGCCCGGCCAGTCATGGACGATCAGAAGCTTCATCGCCTCAGCCGAGATATGCCCGACATTCCTCTTCAGCTCCCTGTCGTATTTCTGGAGGAAGTGGTAGGCGAGCTGCGGGATGTCCTCTCTTCTTTCCCTCAGAGGAGGTACATGGATCGGAAAGATATTCAGCCTGTAAAAAAGGTCTTCCCTGAACGTCCCATCGCGCGTCATCGTCTTCAGATCCCTGTTCGTCGCCGCGATGAACCTGACATCGACGCGGACCGGATGTTTCTCCCCGAGGGGCCTGAATTCGCGTTCCTGCAGGACCCTCAGAAGCTTTGCCTGGGTCGCGGCGCCTATGTTACCGATCTCATCGAAGAAGATCGTGCCGCTGTTTGCTGCTTCGAGGAGCCCCTTTTTCTTTTCCGCCGCGCCGGTGAAGGCCCCCTTTGCATGACCGAAGAGCTCCGACTCGATAAGCGTCTCGGGGATCGTCACGCAGTCGACGGTGACAAAGGGGCGGTCCTTGCGCGAACTGTTGTAGTGGATAGCCTTTGCGACGAGTTCCTTGCCCGTGCCGCTTTCTCCCGTAATGAGAACGGTGCTGCCGGTTGCAGCCACACGCGCGATCAGTTGAAAGATCCTCTGCATTGCAGGTGATTCTCCGACGATATTGCCGAGTTCGTAATGGGAGGGGATCACTTCCCTGGCCGGCATGTCCCCCCCGGCGAGGCCCTTCCTTTCGAGGGCTTTTGCCGCGAGGGACAGCAGATCGTCGGGGCTGAAGGGTTTCTCTATGTAATCGAAGACGCCGACCTTCATCGCTTTTACGGCGGTCTTGACCGTTCCGTAGCCGGTCATGATTATCACCTCGGTCGAGGGCCATCGCTCCTTGATCTTGATCAGGACATCGACGCCGTCCATATCGGGCATCTTCATGTCGGTTATTACGAGGTCGAAAGGTCCGCCGGCAAGATGGTCAAGCCCTTCGGTCCCCGATCCCGCAGTCTCGATTTCATAGCCCTCCGGTTCGAGGATCTTGCGGCAGCTCGACCTCACGATCTCCTCGTCGTCTATTATCAGTATCCTGCCCTTGCCCATTGTTCCGATGTCCACCGGCTCAGATCCCTTTTCCCCGCCCGTGCGGCTCTCCCGGCCCTGATTGCCCCTTGCCGGGACGGATATAACGTGCGGAATGAACGGTAAAAAACTTGCTGCCTTCCCCGAATGAGACTATTTCCCCCTGTTCGCCATCGCGTTTTTGACGGCCGCAACAAGCGAATCGGGGGTGAAGGGCTTTTCTATATAGTCGAAGGCGCCGAGCTTGATCGACTTGACAGCGGTGTCAACTGTCTGGTATCCGGTGATGACGATTACCTCTGTCCCGGGCCATCTCTCCTTGATCATTTTTAAAACTTCTATGCCGTCGATATCGGGCATCTTGAGGTCCGTCAGGACGAGATCGAAGGGTTCCTCTTCGAGCATCCTCAGGGCCGCCGCGCCGTTTTGCGACAGTTTCACGTCGTAACCTTCGGGAGACAGCGCCCTGCTGCAGCTCGTCCTCACGATGCCCTCATCGTCGACGACAAGTATCTTTCCCTTGCTCATGCGGTCCCCCTGTTGGCGGGCAGTCTCACGAAGAAGCTTGTGCCCTCGCCGGGCTTTGTCTTGACGATAATCTTGCCGCCGTGTTCCTGGATGATGCCGTGGCTTACTGCAAGACCGAGCCCCGTGCCTTTTCCGACCGGCTTCGTGGTGAAGAAGGGCTCGAATATCTTTGCGAGGTTCTCGTCGGTTATGCCGGGTCCGGTGTCGTTGAATTCGACTTCCACATAATCGAGCCCGTCGTCTTCGATGTTCCTCGTCGTGATAGTGATCGTCCCCTTGCCCTCGATCGCATCCGCAGCATTCATGGTCATGTTGAGAAAGACCTGCTGGAGCTGGGAAGGATCGGCCTTTGCCGGGGCGATCGCCGGGTCGAAGTTCGTGATCAGCCTGATATTGAAGAAGTCAGCCTTGTTCCGAACGATGTTTAGGGCATGGTTCAGCACGTCGTTTACGTTCGTGGCCGCCTTTTCCGCAGCGGAGGCCCGCGCGAAGCCGAGCAGCCCCTTTATGATAGTGGAGCAGCGGTTCGCCTGCTCGATGATTACCTCGACGTCCTCGTATTCCTCCGATCCGGGAGGGAATTTCTTCAGGAGCAGGTACCCGAAGGTGACTATGCCGGTGAGGGGGCTGTTGATCTCATGGGCCACGCCTGCCGCCATTCTGCCGAGGGAGGCGAGCTTCTCGGAATGGATGAGCTGCGCCTGCGCCATATGTATCGCCGCGGTCTTTTCCTGCACCTTCTTTTCAAGGGTGTTGCCCCACTCGACGAGTTCGTTCTTCGCCTTCTTGAGATCAGAGGTCATCGCATTGAAGGCGACGGCGAGTTCTCCGATCTCGTCCCTGCTCTTTATGTCGAGATGATAATCGAGGTCGCCGCCGGCGACCCTCTTCATCCCCTGGGCGAGCATGCTCACCGGCGTTGAAACAAAGTGCCACAGTATTGTGCAGAGTACGATAGAGATAAGGAAGAGAAAGACCATTATGTAGATCGTGATCGCTATGCCTTGGCGTTTAACGCTCTTATCGAGGAGGGCGAGTGAGAGGTTCCCTTCAACTATGCCGAGCACCCTTTCGCTTTTTGAGTGGACGTGGCAGGACGAGGTATAGCATGAAGGCTCGTTGTCGATCGGCTGCACTATATTGAGGACCCTGAATTTCCTGGCGTCCTTGCTTATGGACCAGCTCGGCATATCTGTCGGCCGGGCATTCGGTCCGTGGCAGCTTGTGCAGACGGGGGAGCTCTTGTCGACGTATGTGCCGATGTCCCTCTTGTCCGAAGAGTAGGCGATCTTGCCCTTCTTGTCTATGACCCGGACCCGGATCACGCCCTCCGCCGAGCCCACCGCCTCGATAGTCTGCTGGATCAGGATGTCCTGTGAAGTAAGCATGCCGTAACGGGTGCTCTTTTTCACGTAGTCGACAAAGGAGTCGCCGTACTTGACCGAGCTTCGTATAAGTTCGTTTTCCTGGTGGTTGAAAAGGAAGTACCAGAAGATGGTGCTCCCGGCGATCATCAGCGTGCCGATCGTGAGAATTAGCTTCCCGGTAAGCGAATGTATGGATTTTTTTACCATGCCACTTAAGGAAAATGTATAACATTTAAGCCCATTTATGCAAGGACAAATGCTCGCATCGCGTCGGCCGGAAGGTAGTGGTGTATTTACCCCACCACCGGCCGGAAAAACTAAACCTGCAAATTTAGGTTCTGTGTTATACTATCAGTTCCCCTGGCGCAGTCCTGTCCTCCGGAAAAATTAGAAAAATTAATTTCCCTATAAATTTTCACTTGACAACTTACCTGCCTTTTGCACAAATTAGTACGTCATGCCCGGATCATTTATGCCGTCAGCATATTTACCAGTACTCATTTTCCTGATGGTCGCAACGGCCTTCGGCATAGGCGCCCTGTTAGTCGGGGAGATCTTCAGGCTTAAAAGGCCCTATTCCGACAAACTGATGCCGTACGAGTCGGGCAACCCTCCGGTGGGGGAGCCGCGCTATAGATTCTCCGTGAAGTTCTATATCATCGCGATGCTTTTCGTCGTCTTCGACGTTGAAGCGATCTTCCTCTATCCCTGGGCCGTCGTCTTTGACAAGATAGGGCTCTACGCCTTTATAGAAATGATCATCTTTATATGTATACTCCTCGTCGGGTATATCTACGCATGGAAGAAGGGGGCGTTCACTTGGGACTGATCACCACCATAAATTCGAATCCGGATACGCTGGTCGAAGTTGAGGACGGCACGAGGATACTCGCTCCGAACATCATCGTCACTTCGATGGACAAACTGATCAACTGGGGCAGGAGATCCTCCTTGTGGCCGATGACCTTCGGCCTCGCCTGCTGCGCCATCGAGATGATGGCTACCTATGCCAGCCACAACGACCTCGACAGGATGGGTATCATCCCCAGGGGCTCGCCGAGGCAGTCAGACTTCATGATCGTCGCGGGGACCGTAACCAAGAAGATGTCGCTTATCGTCAGAAGGGTATACGACCAGATGCCCGAGCCGAGATACGTGATATCCATGGGAAGCTGCGCCTGCAGCGGTGGAATATTCAACACCTACAGCACGGTGCAGGGCTGCGACAGTTTTGTTCCGGTGGATGTCTATATCCCCGGCTGTCCGCCGAGGCCGGAGGCGTTGATCGAAGGGATCATAAAGCTTCAGGAAAAGGTGAAGCACGAGCAGTTCAGGTGGAGCAGGTGGAGGTAGAGATCTGATCTCAAATTTGAAATCTGTAATTCAAGACGATGGAATCGCTACAGATCGCTGAAAAGATAAAAGAAAGATTTCCGGATGAGGTCCTCGAAATAAGGGAGTTCAGGGGGCAGGTATCGGTTACGATTAAAAAGGGGAAGGTCCTCGATATCGGCAGGTACCTTCACGACGACCCCGAACTCGGGCTTGATTACCTGGTCGATGTATGCGGCGTTGATTATCTCGGGAAAAAGCAGAAGAGGTTTGAGGTTGTCTATCACCTCTATTCGATGAAGCGCCGGCATATGGTCCGGCTCAAGGCGGAGGTAGGCGAGGAAGATACGACGATCGATTCCGTGATGCCGATATGGGCCGGCGCGAACTGGCACGAGAGGGAGGCCTTCGATATGTACGGCATCATATTTAACGGCCATCCCGACCTTCGCAGGGTGCTCTTGCCCGAGGACTGGGAGGGGCATCCGCTCAGAAAGGACTATCCCGTCAAAGGGCCGGAAAAAGAATGGGCAGGTTTCCTCGAAGTCCTCGACAGGGCGAAGAGGTTCAGGGAATTCGAGTGGCATGAATAGAGAGCAGGGATCATGACCGAAGAAATCGAAAATAACGGCGAAGAAAAGGTCATAGAGACGAGGGAGCTGAATATCAGCATGGGGCCGCAGCACCCTGCGACTCACGGTGTTCTGAGGCTTGTGCTCGACCTCGACGGCGAGACGGTGGTGGATTGCACGCCGTATGTCGGCTATCTCCACAGGGGAGTCGAAAAGCTCGGTGAAAACAGGACCTATCTTGCCGCGCTTCCGCTGAGCGACCGTCTCGATTACATATCCTCCATGAACAACAACGTCGGATACGTGAACGCGGTCGAAAAACTCTTCGGCATCGAAGCGCCGGTGAGGGCCAAGTTTATAAGGACGATGGTGGCGGAAATGGGACGGCTGTCGAGTCATATAATCTGGCTCGGGACCCATGTCCTCGACATAGGCGCCACCACCCCCTTTCTCTACGGAATGAGGGAAAGAGAAAGGATACTCGACCTCTTCGAGATGCTCTGCGGCGCGAGGCTCACCGTGAGCTACCCGAGGATAGGAGGAGTGAGAAACGACATCTCCCAGGAGTTCCTCGACGAGCTCTACGATTTTGTTCTCGAATTCCCTTCGAGGATGGACGACTATGAAACGCTCGTCACGGAAAACAGGAAATGGAAGGAGAGGACCGTCGGCATCGGCGTGATCTCCCTTGAAGAGGCGATCAACTGGGGCCTCACCGGCGGCACGCTGAGGGGCTCCGGCATAGACTACGACATAAGAAAGTACGCCCCTTACGACGCCTACGATAAAATCGAATTCGAAGTGCCGGTTGGCAAAAACGGAGACTGCTACGACCGGTACCTTGTGAGGGTCGGCGAGATGAGGCAGGCCAACAGGATAATCAAGCAGTGCATCGAAAAACTTCCCGAAGGTCCCGTCATGGCGGATGCCCCGAAATTTACCCTCCCTCCGAAGGAGATGATCCTCAAGGATATGGAGCATCTCATCCACCAGTTCATATTGATCACAAAGGGTCCTGCAGTGCAGGAGGGCGAGATATACGTCGCCACCGAGGTGCCGAAGGGAGAGCTCGGATTTTACTTCGTAAGCGACGGCACCGGAAAGCCTTACAGGATGAGGGTGCGCTCGCCGTCCTTTGTTCACGCCTCGGTCCTGCCGAGGCTCTGCCGGGGCGGGCTCGTTGCGGACGTGATCGCCAATATCGGCACGATCGATATCGTGCTCGGAGAATGCGACAGGTAGGAAACGACGGAGAAAACGGTTAAGAAAAAATGTTCAGTGATACTGCGAGAAAAGAGATCGAGGAGATAAAGGCAAAATACCCGAACGCGAGGGGCGCCCTCCTGCCGACTATATACGTGGCACAGAGGGAGTTCGGATGGGCGTCTCCCGAGGCGTATGAGGCGGTCTCCGATATCCTCGGCGTGCCGAAGGCGATCGCGAGGGGCGTGGGCACATTTTACGCGATGTACAAACACAAACCGGCCGGCAGGAATATCGTCCAGCTTTGCACGAACGTCTCCTGCATGATCCTCGGTGCCGAGAGGCTCGTCGATCTCCTGAAAAACAAATTCAGCCTCGAGCCGGGAGGCACGACACCGGACAGCAGATTTTCACTTGTCATCATGGAATGCATAGGGGCCTGCGGCACTGCGCCGGCCATGCTCGTAAACGACGACTTCCATGAGAACCTGACGGAGAAATCGATCATAGAGATTTTGGAAAAATACAAATGACGAAGACGAAAATTAACCGCAGGGATCACAGAGGGAGACAAAAAAAATCTATATCTCTTTCTCTTGTTTTCCTCTGCGCCCTCTGTGGTGAGGAACGTACTTCGGCTTTGCCGTGGCGGACATGAATATGGAAAAGGTCCTTCTAAAGAATATCGACAACCCCCGCTTGGCGGAGATCGCCGAGTACCGGAAGTCCGGCGGCTATCAGAGCCTCCCTAAGGCGCTCGAAATGAAGCCGAAGGAGATCATAGACGAGGTCAAAAAGGCGGGCCTCAGGGGAAGGGGCGGCGCAGGCTTTCCTGTGGCGATGAAATGGACCTTTGCATCGGGAGACCCGAAGTTCCCGAAGTACCTCCTATGTAACGCCGACGAGGGAGAGCCGGGGACATTCAAGGACAGGCCGATACTCGAAAAGAACCCCCATCTTCTCATAGAGGGGATGGCGATATCGGGATATGCCCTGAGCGCCGAATACGGATACATCTATTTAAGGGGTGAATACCCCGCTGCAAAACATGTCCTGAACAAGGCGATCAAAGAGGCATACGATAACGGTTTCCTCGGCGACAATATAGCAGGCAAAGGCGTGCGGTTTCATCTCGCGGTCCACCAGGGCGCAGGCGCATACATCTGCGGCGAGGAAACGGCGCTGATCGAATCCCTCGAAGGAGACAAGGGACAGCCCAGGATCAAGCCCCCTTTCCCGGTGAATGTCGGGGTATTCGCCAAGCCGACGGTTGTGAATAACGTCGAGACGCTTTCAAACCTACCCTATCTCATAGGTACAGGCGGCGAGGCGTACTCGAAGATCGGGAGCCCCGACTGTCCGGGACCGAAGATCTACTGTGTGAGCGGCCATGTCGAGAAGCCGGGGGTCTACGAGCTTCCGATGGGCACTAACCTCAAAGACATCATCTACACCCACTGCGGGGGAATAAAGGGCGGCAAAACATTGAAGGCGGTGATCCCGGGAGGCATCTCGACACCCATCCTCCCGCCGGACAAGATCGACTGCCCGATGGATTTCGTGAACATGCCTAAGCACGGCAGCATGCTCGGCTCCGGCGCTGTGATCGTGATGGACGAGTCCGTCTGCCTTGTGAAGGTCTGTTACAGGGCGCTGAAGTTCTTCGAGCACGAATCCTGCGGCAAGTGCACCCCCTGCCGCGAGGGCACCGGCTGGCTCCGGTCGATCCTCGGCAGGATCGAAAACGGCGAAGGCGCTGAAGGTGATGTCGATCTCCTGCTTGCCGTGTCGGCCAATATGCTCGGAAAGACCTTCTGTCCGCTCGGTGACGGCGCTGCCTCGGTGGTCCAGAATTTCATAAAGCATTTCAGGCCTGAATTCGAAGAGCATATCAGGGCGAAGGCCTGCACGCTCAAGGGTTGAATATGATAACGGTTACGATAAACGGAAAAGAGATAAAGCTCGAAAAGGCGGTGACGGTGCTCGAGGCCGCGAGGTCTGCAGGCATAAAAATCCCGACTCTCTGCTGGCATGAGCAGCTCGAAAAATACGGTGGATGCAGGCTCTGCCTCGTCGAGGTCGAGAAGATGCCGAGGCTGCAGACCGCATGCACGCTGATGGTGACCGACGGTATGGTCGTGAGGACCGAGACCGATGCGATCGCGGATGTGAGGCGCGGCATCCTCGAATTCCTGCTCATCAACCACCCCCTCGATTGCCCTTATTGCGACAAGGCGGGGGAGTGCGAGTTGCAGGACCTCGTCGAAAAGTACGGACCTACTACGAGCAGGTTCAAGGAAAAAAAGAGGAAGGTTCCCGAGAGTCTCGATGATCCTGTCCTCGTCCGGAACATGGAGAGGTGCGTTGTCTGCACCCGTTGCGTCAGGATGTGCGAAGGCGTGCAGGGCGCTGCCGCGATATCGGTGATCAGCAGGGGCGGACATTCACATGTAGAACCTTTCTCCGGCGGAAAATTCGACTGTGAATACTGCGGAAACTGCGTTTCCGTCTGCCCGGTCGGCGCTATCATGTCGAGGCTCCACAGGCACAGCTACAGGCCGTGGCAGCTTGTGAGCGAGACCGAGACGATATGCCCTTACTGCGGAGTCGGATGCACGCTTGTGGTCCAGGTGAGAGACGACGTGATAAAGAGGGTTGTGCCGAGGGTCGGCATCGGCGTAAATAACGGCCTTCTCTGCTCACGCGGCCGGTTCGGGTACGAATTCGTCGGCAACACTGAAAGGCTTACGACACCGCTTATAAAGAAAAACGGAGTCCTCGAACCGGCGACGTGGGAAGAGGCGATCAGCCTCGTCTCAAAGAGGCTCGGCGAGATAAAGGATAAAGAAGGAAGCGCCTCGATCGCGGGCATCGCGTCGCCGAGGTGCACTAACGAGGACAATTACATCTTCCAGAAATTCATGAGGGTCGCCCTCGGGACGAACAACATCGACAGCACGGCGCGCACCGGGTTTGCCGGCGCACAGGGCTTCATAGAAGATATCTTCGGCCAGGGCGCAACCGCAAACCTCATCCCCGGGCTTTCGAATTCCGACGCCATCTTCATCGCAGGAGGCGACCCGACGGCGATAAACCCGATACTGGGGCTGCAGATCAGGGCCGCTGCGAGAAGGGGCGGGAGGCTTCTTACGATAGGGCATGTGAAGGGGCTCAGGTTCTACGGACCTTCCGAACTCAGGCCGGCGTTGTTTACCGACGCGGTCCTCCTCGAAGGGATTGTGACCGAACTGAAAAACAGGAAGGCCATGACCGGCGCAAAAAACGCAGCGCTCGAAGCGAAGATCAGGGAAGTGAATGTGCCGTTGGAGAGCGTGACGAAATCATGCGGTGTTTCCGGCGAGGATTTTAACGGCGTTATCGAAAAGCTGGCCGCTGCAGCCACTCCGGCGCTCATTATAGGCAAGGAGCTTGTGCAGAGCAGCGGCGGAAGCTACAAGCTCTTCCTCCTCTCTGCGATCGCATACCTCGTAAACGGAAGGATCTACCTGCTCTCCGAGAGGGCGAACGAACAGGGTCTCCTGGATATGGGATGTGCCCCGGACCTCCTGCCCGGATACCGGCCCGTCTCCTATCACGAATTCAGGAAGAGATATGAAGACGCATGGAAGGTCTCCCTGCCTGAAAAGGGCGGGATGAACATATTCGAGATGATCGACGCAGCGAATAACGGTTCGCTTAAGGCGATGTATGTGATGGGCGAAAACCCGGTCTTCAACCTCCCGGATTCAAGCGGCGTTGAGGCGGCCCTCAAAAATCTCGAATTCCTGGTGGTGCAGGACCTCTTCCTCACCGAGACCGCGAAGCTCGCCGATGTCGTCTTCCCTGCGCTCAGCTGGGCCGAAAAAGAAGGGACATTTACGAATATGGAGCGAAGGCTTCAGCGGCTGAGGAAGTCCGTCAGCAGGAAAGGGATGGAAGACTGGAGGATAGTCGCCGAAGTCGGAAGGAACATGGGGATGAAGCTGAATTACGCCGGCGCTGAAGATGTCTTCGCCGAGATAGCGAGGATTTCTCCTTTGCACCGCGACCTTTCATACGAAGATATCGGCAAAACCGGAGCGATCTATCCTTATAAAGGGGAGCCCCTTCGCAGAGCACCGGGCGAGATAGTGACGGAAAAGGGGAACGCCTCGATCTCCGTCGGCAAGCTTTATATGAAGATAGAAAGGCCTCTCTTCCACTCAGGCACGCTCAGCAGGAAGGCCCCGGCCCTGGTGAATATCAGCTCCCAGGCGTCGGCGCGGATCGGTGCTTCGACCGCAGCGGCCCTCGGTCTGAAGGATGGCGCTGTCGTCCGGGTGTCGACGAAGAAAGGTTCATTCGAGCTTCCCGTTGCCGTCGATGAAGCGATCGACGGTCCGACAGTCGTGATGACGAACAACTTTGAAGGAAAAGGGTCGTTCATGCTCGCGGAGTATACTATTGATGCGGTGACAAAGGCGCCCTGTGTCGATGAAAACCAGATAACGGTGGAGAAGGTGGGTAATGAACAACATCCTTGATGCGCTGCTGCACCCCGGACCGATAAATACCATCGTGATAGATCTCCTGAAGATCGCAGCCGTGGTGGCCGTGGCGCTTCTCCATGTGGCGTATGCAACGTACTTCGAGCGCAAGGTGATAGGGCACATGCAGGTGAGACTCGGTCCGATCGAGGTCGGCCCGCACGGCATATTCCAGCCGTTCGCAGACGGGATCAAGCTTTTCTTCAAGGAAGACATCATCCCGGCAAACGCCGACAAGCCTCTCTTCTACCTTGCCCCGGTGATATTTTTCATCGCTGCCCTTTCATCGCTTTCCGTAATCCCGTTCTTCAATAATTTCGTGATCGCAAATATCAATATCGGGCTTCTCTTCCTTTTTGCAATGTCCTCTCTCGGGGCTTACGGCATCGTTCTTTCGGGCTGGTCTTCGAATTCGAAGTACGCTTTCCTCGGAGGGCTCAGGTCCGCCTCTCAGGTCATCAGCTACGAGATCGCGATGGGGCTCAGCCTTGTGGGGGTGATGATGATGGCCGGATCGCTCAACCTTACCGATATCGTCGTCGCACAGCATCAGTATCCGACGGGATTTTACGCGCTGCCCCAGTTCCTCGGCTTCTTCGTCTTCATGGTCGCCGCCTTTGCCGAGACGAACAGGCTACCCTTCGACCTCCCCGAGGCCGAAAGCGAGCTCGTCGCAGGATACTTCACCGAATACAGCGGATTCAGGGTCGCGCTTTTCTTCCTCGGCGAGTATACGGGCATGATCATCATGTCTTCCATCGCCGCGATATGTTTCCTCGGAGGATGGACGATACCGAGGTTCGTCACGGACCTGCTGCCCTTTCTGGCTGCGGTGCCGGGGATCGTGTGGTTTCTCGTCAAGGTCTATATAATAATGTTCCTCTACTACTGGGTGAGGGCCACGCTGCCGAGATACCGCTACGACCAGCTCATGGGCATAGGATGGAAGATTCTCATACCGCTGGCGCTGGCGAATATCGTGATAACGGCGTTCATCAAGGTTCTGGTCAAGGGATTGCTATGACTCCGGAGAGATTTTTCAAAAAGATATTCTTCATAGAGATACTGAAGGGCATGTCCCTTACCCTGAGGACGATGTTCACCCCGGCGGTGACGCGGCGCTATCCGAAGGTGAAGGTTCCCGCAAAGCCCGGGTTCAGGGGACTCCATGCGCTTGCGAAGAACGAAGAGGGTAAACTGAAATGCGTCGGCTGCGGTCTCTGCGGCGCCTATTGCCCCTCGAAATGCATCCACATCTATACCACCGAGGGCGAAGACCACAATAAGGTTGTCGACCGATACGAGATCGATGTCCTCAGGTGCATCTTCTGCGGCTTCTGCGTGGAGGCATGCCCCTTCGGAGCCATCACCCTGAGCGAGCACTATGAATATTCCGATTATTCGAGGGAGCCGTTTTACATGACCAAGGAGAAGCTCCTTTCGAACTGGGACAAATACTTCGCCGGCCCTAGGGGCGAGCGGTACTTCAAAGAATTCTGGAGGCCTCAGCAGAACAACTTCGGCACTCCCGAGGGCCAGGCGACGTTCAGCAGGATCAGGAGGAAGGTGAAGGAATGAGCATGCTGCCAGAGTTGTTCTTCGGCTATTTCGCCGCGGCGATCGTCATCATGTCGGTGCTGGTCGTAACGAGAAAAAACCCGGTGCACAGCGTCATGTGGATGCTCCTGCTGTTCTTCCATATCGCGAGCCTCTACCTCTTCCTCGATGCCGAGTTTATGGCGGCGATCCAGGTGATCGTATACGCGGGAGCGATACTTGTGCTCTTTCTCTTTGTCGTCCTGCTTCTGAACCTCAAGGAGGAGCTCAAGACGAACAGGTTCATCGCCTCGTGGCCGGCCGGGCTGATCATTGCGGCGGCGATGCTGTTTAACGTTATTGTGGCGCTGCGCTCCTTCATCCCTGGGCCGCAGGGAATATATACCGATGCCCTGATACAGAGTGAGACCCATACAAAGATCCTCGGAAGGGTGCTGTATACCCGCTATCTCTTTCCTTTCGAGATAGCGTCGCTCATATTGCTCATTGCGATAATCGGCGCGATCGTGCTGGCAAAGAAAAAGGTGAGGAGTTAGCGATGGTCCCCTTAAACTGGTACCTGATACTCAGTTCGGTGGTCTTTACGATAGGCGTGTTCGGTTTCCTCACAAGGAGGAACATCATAATCATGTTCATGTCGATAGAACTGATGCTTAACGCGGTCAACATAAGCCTCGTTGCCTTCAGCCACTACCTCCGCGACATGCGGGGCCAGATCCTCGTCTTCTTCATCATCACCGTTGCGGCAGCCGAGGCGTCCATCGGCCTTGCGATCATCATCGCCCTTTTCAGGAACAAGGCGACGGCACATGTCGACGAGATGAACGAGATGAAGGGATGAACCGGGAAGCGTTATGCGTGAAGGGATGAAAATATGACTAATTACCTTTTAATACCCTTTTTGCCTCTCGCCGCATTCGTGATCAATATCGTCTTCGGCAGGGGCATCATAAAGGACAAGGCCCACTGGGTATCCATCGCTGCGGTCGCCGTCTCCTGGGTGGTGTCGGTCCTCACGCTCATCGACGTCCTCTCGGGAAAGACGCTCAATCACGACCTCTACTCATGGATCGTGGCCGGAAACTTCAAGGTCTCCGTCGGATTACTCATCGACCAGCTCACGACGGTGATGCTGATCGTGGTCACCACCTGCAGCATGCTCATCCATATCTATTCCGTCGGGTATATGCACGGAGACAAGGGGTTCTACCGGTTCTTCTCCTATCTGAGCCTCTTTACCTTCTGCATGCTGATGCTCGTCATGGCGAACAACTTCCTCCAGCTCTACTTCGGGTGGGAGGGTGTCGGCCTCTGCTCGTACTTTCTCATCGGGTACTACTTCGATAAAAAATCCGCCTCCGATGCCGGAAAGAAGGCGTTTATCGTCAACAGGTTCGGCGACTTCGGCTTCGGCCTCGGCGTTATCATCATCTTCCTCACCTTCGGCACCATATTTTACGCACCGGTCTTTAGCCACGCCGGAGACATCGCGGGCAGGACAATAAACTTTCTCGGGTATAACGTCAGCCTTCCCACCCTGATCGCCCTCCTCCTGTTCTGCGGTTCGATAGGCAAATCCGCGCAGCTTCCGCTGCACGTCTGGCTTCCCGACGCGATGGAGGGTCCAACTCCGGTCAGCGCCCTGATCCACGCCGCCACGATGGTGACTGCCGGAGTATTCCTGGTTGCCAGGTGCCACGCTATCTTCGATCTTTCGGAGACGGCCCTCTCGGTTGTCGCGGTCATCGGCGCGATAACCTGCCTCTTTGCCGCCACGATAGCTGTTGTGCAGAACGATATAAAAAGGATCATCGCCTATTCGACCATAAGTCAGCTGGGTTATATGTTCATCGCCTGCGGGGTGGGGGTGGGGGCATATGGCGCCGGCATATTCCACCTCTACACACATGCTTTTTTCAAGGCCCTCCTCTTCCTCTGCGCGGGAAGCGTGATGCACGCCATGGCCGGGGAGCTGGACATGTGGAAAATGGGAGGTCTCAGAAAGTATATGCCGGTTACCTACCTGACAATGCTCCTTGCATCGTTGAGCATTTCGGGTGTGCCGGGGTTCGCGGGCTTCTTCAGTTTGGACGAGTTCCTGTGGCTTGCTTTTTCGGGGCCGAGCCCTGTCGGCAAATTCGTGTGGCTTCTTGGCACGATCGTTGTCTTCCTGACTGCATTCTACTCATTCCGGCTTATCTTCGTGACCTTCCATGGAAAGTTCCGGGGCACCCACGAGCAGGAGCACCATCTTCACGAATCGCCGAAGGTGATGACGATACCGCTTATACTCCTTTGCGTCGGCGCTGTTGCCTCGGGCTGGGTGGGCATACCCCATGTGCTCGGAGGAGGGGCCAATTTTATGGAGTTTCTCAAGCCCGTTCTCGGCAATCCGGAGGGACACGGCACGGAGTCCCTGGAATGGCTCATGATGGGAATATCGATAGTCACGGGGCTGGCGGGTATAGGTTTTGCCTACTTTATGTATGTGCTGAGGACGGATCTGCCGGGAAAGGTTGCCGGGCAGTTCAGCGCCGTCTACAGAATTCTCTTCAATAAGTACTATGTGGACGAACTTTACAGTTTTCTGATCATCAGGCCGACGATATGGGTTTCTTCGAATGTCCTCGTCGGTGTTACCGACCGGAAGGTGATCGAGGCCGTCGTCAACGGGGTGCCCGGCGCCATAGGCGGCTTCAGCAAGCGTCTGAGAAAGGTACAGACCGGATTTCTCCAGCACTATGCAACGATAATGGCGATGGGCGCTCTCATTATAATCGCGCTCGTGCTCCTGAGGTAGACGAAATTATGGAACAGGTGATAATGAACAATCTCGGCTTTCCGTTGCTCAGCACGCTGATCTTCCTCCCTGTGGCGGGTGCGGCAGTCCTTCTGCTCATTCCCCGGTCGCAGGAGACGCTCATAAAATGGACGGCACTTGCGATTACCATCCTGAACTTCTGCCTCTCCATCCCGCTCTTCATGAATTTCGACAAAACCACACACCTGATGCAGTTCGTCGAGCGGCATGCCTGGATACCGGCGTGGAATATCAATTACTCCCTCGGCCTTGACGGAATCAGCATCCTCTTTGTCCTCCTGTCGACGCTCGTGATGATCCTCTGCGTGCTCATCTCCTGGAATTCGATAAAGG
>JBJKSM010000009.1:0-16521 GCA_046704045.1 Thermodesulfovibrionales bacterium
GGGTACGAAGGCAGGGTTATTCTCACAAGGTTCATGGTCGAAGTCGAATGAACGCATTGTTGCAGATGAAAACCTTGCTTTTCGTTTTCGCTGCGGCTATGGGACTGCTGATGCCCGTTTCTTCATGGGCACACGGGTTTGCCGGTCAGAGGTTCTTCCCCACCACCTTCCAGGTCGACGACCCGTTCATCTCGGATGAGTTTTCAATCCTGATAAACCGCGCCAAGCAGGCCGGAGGCAAGTCCAATAAGCTTACGGAGATCGATATCGACTATTCCAAGCGCATCCTGCCCAACTTCGGGCTGGAATTTCATGAGGCGCATATTCACCTCGACTCAAACGTAGACGGTTCTGCAAACGGATGGGACAACCTCGGCGTGGGTGCAAAGTGGCAGTTCCTCACGAACGCTCCGCATGAGCTGATCATGTCGGTCGGCACGGACTTCGATATCGGCGGGACAGGGGCGCACCAGGTAGCCGATTCCTTTTCGACCATTTCGCCTGGACTTTTTTTCGGAAAAGGCATGGGCGACCTGCCGCAGTCGATGAATTTCTTCAGACCCCTCGCGATCACCGGAGTAGTAGGGCCGGGGTTCCCGACGGAGAGCACCTCCGGCGGAGAACGTATCCCCACCACACTGACATGGGCGTTTACCTTGCAGTACAGCTTTATGTACCTTGAGGACTTTGTGAAGGATATCGGGCTCGGCAACCCGTTCAAGCGCATGATACTCGTGACTGAGTTCCCGATGCAAACCGATTTGAACGCCGATCATAAAGGCCAGACAATCGGAACGGTCAACCCCGGAGTCGTCTGGTGCGGCAGGTTCATGGAGTTCGGCATTGCCGCACAAATACCGGTCAATTCGCGATCGGGCAGCAGCGTCGGGGTCCTCGGGCTTATCCATCTGTACGTCGATGACCTCTTCCCCAAGGGCATAGGCGGGCCGATTTTCCACTGAGAAAAATGAGAGTGTCGAATTATTGGGCTCTCACGTTGGTTTTGTCGCTTGGGCTTTTGTGTGCCACGCCGGGAATAAGCCGGGGCCATGCCTTTCCCGACCATTCAGACCCGGGGGTGGGCTCGACGGTCTCAGACTCGCCCGCCATGGTCCGCATATGGTTCGACGGCGACATCGAGCCGGTCTTTTCGACGCTAATGGTGCATACCATGGACGGCAGGATGGTGAGCAAAGGAGAGGGCCACGTCGATCCAAAGGATTCGACGCTTCTCGAAGTGAGCGTGCCTCCCCTGCCTCCCGGACAGTATCTTGTCATCTGGAGCGTCATTGCGAGGGACGGACACCATACGATGGGACAATACACGTTTACGGTAAAATGATGAAGGGGGGCAGATGATACACGTCATTGTCGAATGGGTACAGCTCATCTGCCTGACCTTCTGCATGGGAGTCATCGTATGCCGTCTCTGGTTTTTTAGCCCTTCGACGCAAACCGAATTTTCATATCAGGGGAATGTCGTCTCCGGCATGTGGAAATTGTTTTGTTTCGGGCTCGCTTTTATGATCGGGGGCAGCGTTGCCGGACTCGTCTTGCGCTCCATGGAAATGAGCGGTCAGCCTGTTTCTCGGGTTGCCTCAGTCCTGCCCTTAGTCCTGTTCAAGACCCATTACGGGACCGTCTGGCTTGTCCGAATCGGAGCGCTTGTCCTTCTTGCTGCGGCAAAGACTGCGGTGCGATATAGAGATACGCGAGTCTTTCTCGTGCCCATGCTTATTCTCGCATTAGCTGTCTCTATGACCTCAAGCGCCTCCGGCCACGGCTCGGATGCGGGAGATTTCAGCGTCCCCGAAATAATGGACTGGCTCCACCTCATCGCAGCCTGCCTCTGGGGAGGAGGTCTCATGGTACTGACCTTCTCTGTTCTTCCCGGGCTGATCGGGCGGGAAGGGGGGTCTGCGCCTTTGATCTCCCGGGTAGCGGGCAGATTTTCAGCGATGGCGGGCATCGCGGTTGCCATGACCGCCATTACCGCGGCCTACAACTTCCTGATCGGTGTAAGAAGTGTCAAAGCGATGATCGCAACGCCATATGGCCTTGTGGTGGCCGCCAAGATAGCGCTGTTTGGCATCCTCATCAATCTCGGCGCTTTCAACCGCTATGTAAGCGTCCCCCTGCTGCGGGAGTGGGCGGGCGGCCCTGCGCAGGCCGGGAGCGCTATCGGCCGTATTGCGGGAAAGTTCTTCGCCCCCTTCCGGCGCAATCTCAGCGGTCGGATGGCTGCGCTTCGGTTCAGGCTTCTTGTGGGACTGGAGACGGCCCTCATCCTGGCGGTTCTTTTATGTGCTGCCATGCTTCGTCATGAGATTCCTGCACGTCATTTCATGCACATGCAGCACATGCACGACAAAGGATCGCCGGCCGTTCCCTCCGGCGGCATGCATATGCATCACTAATAGAGATCAATTTACATGCATATCGACGATTACAGCTTCGGAAGGATCGTTATAGACGGCAAGACCTACACCTCGGACGTTATTATGTACCCCGACAAAGTGGATGCATCGTGGTGGCGGAAGGAAGGCCATTACCTTCAGGCAGAAGACATCGCGGTCGTTGCAGCGGCCGAACCGGAAGTCGTGGTCATAGGAACAGGCAACTCCGGCGTTATGAAGGTGCCTCAAAAAACGGTCCTTTTCCTGGAATCAAAGGGGATCGAAGTATTCGTTGGGAAAACAGGCAAGGCGGTGGAGACGTTCAACGCCCGGCAGGGCACCGGGAAGGTTGTGGGAGCCTTTCACCTCAGTTGCTGACTTTTTGTCTCTTCTCCCAGCCAGGCGAGATATTCCCCGGACCCCTCGACGACCGGCAGGGCTATGATCTCCGGCACCGAATAGCTGTGAAGCTGTTTTACCGTCTCGCTGACACGCCCGAAATGCTTCCTCCTGGTCTTGACGATCATCAGCGCCTCGTTTTCGTCCTCGATCTTCCCCTGCCACCTGTAGATCGACCGAACATTCCTTACGATATTGACGCAGGCGGCGAGTTTATTCTCCACAAGCGTCTTCGCAATTCTTTCAGCCTCTTCCTCCCCCGGGGCGGTTACGTAAACCACTACGTATTCGGTCATCGCTTCACACCTGGAATTTCCCGTTTTTCATCAGCGGAGTCTTTTTCCCGTCCTTGAGGATAAGCTTTACGTCGGGTTTGAAGAAGACGAAATCCTGATGAAAGGGCGTCTTTGTGCTTCCGCCGAAGGTGCTGTTGTCGCCGAGGGCGATATGGATCGTTCCGAGGATCTTCTCGGATTCGAGGATGTTGTCAGGCCTCTTGGCCATACGGTTGGTTCCGATTCCGAACTCGGCGACATTCCGGTTCTCCTCACGCTCTTTCAGCTTCTTACCGAGGAGTCCGGCAAAGTCTTCTTCCCCTTTGACCTCCCTCACGATACCGTCTTTCACAACAAGGGTGACGGGCGATTCAAGTTCCCTTGTCGGCGCCCATTCGATGACCAGTTGTCCGTTGGCCGAGCCTTCGACGGGGGCGAGAAACACCTCGCCGGCAGGCAGGTTTCCGAAGGAGCCGGGCTTCGTCAGTATCCCCGTGTCCGCAAGCGCCTTTCTCCCCCGGGCAGAGAATGAAAGATGCGTTCCGTTTGGCGTGCTTATCTCCACCGCCTCCGCCTTATTTACCGCGGCAGCGATCCTTTTAGTCGTCCTCGCCAGAGATTTCCAGTCCACGTTCATAGGTCCCTCGATCATCGGGACGTCGAAAAGCGGCATGCTCGCATACCGGGCGCCGCAGGCGCGGGTGAGTAAATCCCTGAACCTTGTGTGGCTCGTCGAATAGTAGGAAAGCGCCACCACAACATCGACGGCGTCGCCTTTGAATCTCCGGATGATCTCTTCCGCCGTTGCCATCTCGCGCTCCCCGGCCTCTTTTTCCAGTATCGGATCGAGTATCCCCTTTCGCTTCAGCGCTGTTACCGCCCTCTTGCCGAAGGCCCTTTCCCATAGTCCGGAAGGGGGTTCGGCGCCATGGCTTTTGGTGGAGGGAAATTCGTGGAGTATCATCTCCTTCGCAAAACATTTGCCGGTTTCGGCCGCGAGGAAGGCGATGCAGCCGAGCCTCGACCTCCTTTCGGGTTCAGCGGGGTCTCCCGCATCATCAGGGCCTGGCCTGTCGGTAAACACAAGACATCTTTCGTTATTTTTTACGCCGAGGTTGGTCCTGAAAATGTTTCTGAGTATTGCTATCATAATCCCCTCACGGTACGAAGATAATCGGCAGCGAACTACTTGAAAAAAAACTCCAGCTGTTCCAGGTGCTCCCCGGGGAAGCTGATAGGGTAATCGTTGTCGAAACAGGCGGTGCAGTAGTTTTCGGAGTCGGGCACGATCCTGAGCATCCCTTCGATGTCCAGGTACGCAAGCGTGTCCGCCGTGATGTACTTCCGCGTCTCGTCGACGTCGTGGCTCGAGGCGATCAGCTCCTGCCTCGTCGGGGTATCGATGCCGTAAAAACAGGGCATGATCGTCGGCGGCGAGCTTATCCTGAGATGCACCTCTTTCGCCCCGCCGTTTTCCCTCAGCATCTTCACTATCTTCTTGCTCGTCGTTCCCCTGACGATCGAATCGTCGATTACCAGCACACGTTTGCCCTCGGTCAGTTTTCTCACCGGGTTGAGCTTGATCTTCACCCCGAAATGGCGGATGCTCTGCTTCGGCTCAATGAAGGTCCTGCCGACGTAATGGTTCCTGATGAGACCGAATTCAAAGGGGATGCCGCTCTCCTCGGCATAGCCGAGGGCCGCGGGAACGCCCGAGTCGGGCACGGGAATGACGAGGTCGGCGTCCACACCGGATTCCCTCGCAAGCTGCCTGCCGAATTCCTTCCTTATCATGTTGACATTCTGCCCGCCGAAGATATTGCTGTCGGGCCGCGCAAAATAGATGAACTCGAAGATGCAGGAGGCCTTCCTCGGGCTGGTGAGCGCCTTGTGGGAGGTGATGCCGTTTTCGTTGATGATCACTACCTCGCCGGGCTCGACATCGCGGATATACCTGGCGCTGATCAGATCGAGGGCGCACGTCTCGGAGGCAACGACGTAGGCGCCGTCGACCTGGCCGAGGCAGAGGGGACGCACGCCGTAAGGGTCACGAGCCGCGATCAGCTCCTTTTCCCTCATGACGAGAAGACTGAATGCGCCGCTTACCTCCTTCAGCGCCTGTATCACCCGCTCGCAGAAGCTCTCCCCCTTGGAATGGGCGATGAGATGCACCACGACCTCGCTGTCGGAGGTGGACTGGAATATCGCGCCGTCGGTCTCGAGCGACTTTCTCAGTTCGTTGGCGTTCACGAGATTGCCGTTATGCGCAAGGGCGAGCGCGCCGAGCGAGAAGTTGGCGACGATCGGCTGGACGTTTTTAAGGATGCTGCTTCCGGCGGTGGAATAGCGGTTATGTCCTATCGCCATATAACCGGGGAGTTTTTTCAGTCTCTTTTCACTGAAGATGTCGGCGACGAGTCCCATCGCCTTTTCGATGTACAACTGTTTTCCGTCGGAAGAGCAGATGCCTGCGCCTTCCTGGCCACGGTGCTGAAGGGCATAGAGCCCCAGGTAGGCAAGGTTCGCCGCCTCCGGATGACCGAAGACCCCGAAGACCCCGCATTCTTCATGGAGTTTGTCCTGTGAGGGGATGATAATACCCCTGTTGCAATGACCCGCAGCCTGGCTGCAGCGCTTCTTCATAGTATCAGAACGGGGTCTGATCCTTTCTCGAATCTCTGACTGACCGCATAGAGTGTATCATGACGGAACCGTCGTCCTACCGGACGACAAACTTATTTTAACACAAAAGCATATATGAATTGGCCGTGAGCCGCTTTCGGGTGGAAGTTTGAAATACCCGGCCGTTTATGCTACCATTAAAAAGAATCTGAAGCCATGAAGGCGAGGCGGGCAGAAGTCCGCAAAAAAGCTTTCATGGCTGTTTTATTTTCGGAGAAGGAGGGTTGCAAGGAAAGCAACCATGCATATCCCCGACGGATATCTGGGCCCGCAAACGTACGCGCCTCTCTACGGCGTATCGCTTGCGTTCTGGTCTGTCGCGCTCAGGAAGATGAAAAAGGAGCTGCAGGCAAAACATATTCCCTATCTGGCGATGGCCGCGGCCTTTTCTTTTCTCATCATGATGTTCAATATCCCGATTCCCGGCGGGACCACGGGCCACGCGGTCGGAGGCGGGATTATCGCGATCCTGCTGGGGCCGTGGACTGCGGTGATAGCGGTCTCCGTCAGCCTGATCATCCAGGCCCTGCTCTTCGGCGACGGAGGGATTACGGCGATCGGAGCGAACTGTTTCAACATGGCTGTGGTGATGCCCTTTGTATCTTATTGGGTGTTCAGGCTTATACAACAAAATTCCACAAACAGTGCCAGGCTTTCTGTCGCGGCATTCCTTGCCGGGTATGTCGGCCTTACTGCTGCGGCGGCAGCCACGGGGGTCGAGTTTGGAATCCAGCCCCTGATCGCCCGCGGTCCCGGCGGAAGGCCGCTTTATGCACCCTATCCCCTGTCGGTGGCGCTTCCGGCTATGGTGCTGGAGCATATGCTGGTGTTCAGCGTCGCCGAGGGTGTAGTCACGGTCTTGCTGCTCAGGTATTTTTTGAAACACGAGCCGGAAACAGTCTATGCGTTGCGAAGGAAGGCGGCCTGAAATGACGGGACCGCAGAGAAAACTCTGGAGAGGCATTCTTATCCTCGCCCTGCTTGCGCCCCTCGGGATCATCCTCCCGAAAAAATTCGGCGCCGGGGGCGCATGGGGTGAATGGGGGCCGGAAAAGCTCGAAAGGCTGATCGGGTACACGCCGGAGGGTTTCAGGAAGATTGCCGGCCTGTGGAAGGCCCCGGTCAGCGGCTATGCATTCGGCGGTGAAGGAGCCGACATGACCGCGCGGGTGATATCGTACATCGCGTCAGGGCTGATCGGCATACTGGCGACCGGCATCGTGGTATATCTCATCGCAAGGGTCATCGTGAAAAATGGAAAATAAGGTCCCCACTTTCCTTCTGGAAAGGCCGTCGCCTTCCGCACCGGGCCGTGAAAAGGCGAAGCTGAAAATGCCCTTCATCGAAAGGGGCGTGCATTATCTCGCCATTGTCATCAGGACGGGCTACGTACAGTGGGAAAGCGCTTCAGCGGGGAACTTCTTTCAGAGGGTCGACGCCAGGATAAAGGTCCTCTTCCTCCTCTTTTTCATATTGATCGTGAGCCTTAAAAATGACATAGGCTCTGAAGTCGTCATCGGCGCGTTTATCCTGATTCTTACGCTTATTGCGCGCCTGAATGCCGCCGGTCTTTATAAACGGGTCTTTTTCTTCGGCTTCATCTTCGGCTTTCTGATCGCCCTTCCATCTGCGTTCAATGTCATCACAAGGGGAGAAATCATTCTCCCGGTATTACGGCTGTCGAAGTCTTATGATTTCCTGATCTACCGGATACCGGCGGAGATCGGCGTCACCAGGGAAGGGGCTTACGGGGTGGCGATGCTCACCACGAGGGTGATGAACTCCCTCAGCATCTCGTTGTTTGTCCTTTACACAACGCCTTTTCCGGAAATCATTAGAGCGCTCAAGGTGCTCAGGGTCCCCGACACCTTTCTCATGATCATAACGCTCTCCTGCAAGTATATGTTCATATTTGCAAGGACGGTCGAGGATATGCACCTTTCGAAAAAAAGCAGACTGGCGGGGCCGGTGAGCGATTCCGAGGCGAGAAAATGGATCGCCGGCAGGATCGTTTTTCTCTTCAGGAAGACCAGGCAGAGATGCGAAGAGATCTTCAAGGCGAAGCTCGGCAGGGGATTTTCCGGCGATATAAAGATCTGCGGGAAGAAGAAACTGCATACCCGGGACTGGATTACAGGGGCCGCCCTTTTCCTGACGGGCCTGTTATTCTTATGGATGTGAGATGAGTACGCAGGAGATCATAAAGCTTGACGGGATAGACTACAGCTATTACGAAAGGATCCCGGCGGTCTGTGACGTGAGTCTCTCAATAAAAGAAGGTGAGCGGTTTGCGATCATCGGCGCAAACGGCAGCGGCAAATCAACCCTCCTTCAGATCATGAACGGGCTGGTGCATCAATCCAAGGGGAACTATCTCTTCAGGGGCAACGAGGTGTCCGATAAGACGCTTAGGGACAGGAATTTCCTGCGCTTTTTCAGGGAGAGGGTCGGCTACGTGTTCCAGGATTCCGAAGTTCAGCTGTTCTGCCCCACCGTGCTCGATGAGCTTCTCTACGGGCCCCTGCAGCTCGAACTGAAGGAAAGCGAGGCTGTCGACAGGGCCTTCGGGGTGATGAAGATGCTGAACATCGAGCACCTGAAGGACAGGCCGTCCTACATGCTGTCCGGAGGGGAGAAAAAAAGGGTAGCGATAGGATCGGTCCTTGCGATGAACCCCGAGGTGCTGCTCCTCGACGAGCCGACAAACGGCCTCGACCCCAGGACGCAATGTTTTCTCGTCGAGTTGATGCTCGCCCTGGGCGAGGCGGGAAAGACACTGGTGATAGCTACGCACGATCTCTCTCTCGTCGACGAACTGCACGCAAGGGTCGCCCTCCTGTCCGAAGAACACAGGGTCGAAAAGACCGGCCCTTCCGAAGAGGTCCTGAAAGACGAAGAGCTGCTCCTCAAGGTGAACCTTATTCACGAGCATGTCCACTATCACGGACAGGAAGCCCACAGACACAGACATTCGCACTATCTGTTTCACAGGCATTAGCCTTGAAGGGAGAACCCTTGTAAAATGAAAAATCTGCCACAGAGAACACGGAGGTCACAGAGAAAGGGCTGAAAGTTTTCACGGAAGTATCTTGTCTTTTTTCTCCGTGTGCCCCGTGGCATGAATACATTTTTTGATTCCGGTTTAATACGCATCAGGAGGAAAAATGGACGATCTGCAGAAACTGAAACACCTTGTCGTACACTGGAAGGAGCATAATGAAGAGCATGCTCAGACCTACTTCGAATGGTCGAAGAAGGCCGATGCGGCAGGCAAGGGAGAGCTTGCCGCCGTTCTGAGGGAGCTCGCCGAAGGTACCCGGAAGATGGGAAAGCTCTTCGAAAAGGCGGGGGAACTTTTGTAATGCCAGGACGGAGGGAACAGCGGTGAAGGTAACCGGCAGGAAAACACAATGGCAGGGGAAATATCTCAGGTCAATGCTGCTTACTTATTCCCGCACCGGCAAGCCCGGAGAGGCCGAAACGGAGCGTCAGTGGGAAGCGGTCGAAAGGGTCGGCTGCAACTGTATCGTCGGACTGGTGCCTTTCACCGAAGACGGCGCAGTGATATTGATTCGGCAGTTCAGGCCGCCCCTTGACTGCTTTGTCGTAGAACTCCCGGCAGGGCTGTGCGAACCGGCCGAGCGCCCGGAAGACGCCGCCGCAAGAGAGCTGACAGAGGAGACAGGATATTCGGCGGGAGAACTGCACTTCCTTGCCGAAGGTCCCCTTTCTTCGGGCATCTCTTCCGAGATGCTCACCGTTTACCTTGCAAGAGACCTCTCCTACGTCGGGATAGGGACAAGGGACGAAACGGAAGAGATAGAAGTGCTGAGGGTGCCGCTTGCAAAAATCCGCGAAGAACTTGAGCGATTGCGAAATGCAGGCGACTGCATCGACCTCAAAATATACGGGCTCATCGAACTGGCAAAGGCTTTCATACGCGACCATCCGCCGGGTTAACCCTGCAAGGGCATAAATCATGCCCCGGGGAGTCGGGCGTGATTAAAACGGCCACAGCTGGAGGCTCCGCTTTTCGCAACGATGGGACAAGGCAGAGACTCAGCCTCTTATCTCAAGCTTCTTCACAAAACCCTGCGCCGCCACCACCTCGATGACGTCCCTTATGGGGCCCTCGCTTTCCAGTGCCACGGTAAAGTCGTAGGTCCTCTCTTTTTTAAGGGGCTCGATGCCGTAGTCGGCCCTTATCACTTCTATCCCGTTGGCCCGGAAGATCGAGCGGATCATCGTCTCATCCCCTGATTCATCGGTCACAAGAGTAACGTATTTATAGACGAGGCGGGGCATTTTCGTTTCCCAGCTCCGTAAAACCCAGAGCGAAAAAAAGGTGATGATGAAGACGACAACCGATGCGAAATACTCCCCTGCTCCTATCGCCAGTCCTATTGCGGCGACCACCCATATGCATGCAGCGGTGGTAAGTCCCTGCACATTGAAGCCCATCTTCAGTATCACCCCTGCGCCGAGAAAGCCGATACCTGCCAGTGCCCCGGACGCGATCCTCGTGGGGTCGACCCGTATAAACTCCGGATGAAGCGCAGACCGGACCGAAAACCCCTCCGAGATGATCATGAGCAGTACGCAGGCAACGCAGACGAGCAGTTGGGTGCGGAAGCCCGCGGCCCGGCCGTGGGCCTGGCGTTCAAACCCGATAAGGCCCCCGAGAAGGGTGCCGAGGAGCAGCTTGAAAAGCACCTCGTAAGGGTTTAGCATGATCAGATTATATCAGAGAGAAACTGCGCAGGCCACAGGAATCACATAATCCGCAAGGGGTCAGCGGGTAATAATAACCTTATAGAACTTTTTCTTGCCGACTTTAATGAGATATTCCCTCTCCGGATCGAGAAGCGTCTTCGGATCAGTGACCACAGTATCGTCCAGTTTTACTCCTCCCTGTTTTATAAGACGAATTGCTTCGCTCGTGCTCGTGGTAAGACCTGTCTCCTTCATTACCTGGGGCAGCCAGTTAATATTGGAGCGTCCCGAAGCCGACAATATCTCTTTGGGAAGCGTGGCGCTTAAAGAACCGAAAGTTTTCTTTTCTATTATAGTTTCATACTCATTCTTTGCCTTTTCAGCCTCGTCGGCTCCGTGGTACCGGGTGACCAGTTCCATCGCCAGCGTCTTCTTCGCGTCCCTCGGGTCCAGCTTGCCGCTCTGGAGTTCCGACATCAGGGTCTTCAGCTCATCCAGATAGATCCGGCTGAGGAGTTCGAAATAACGTCCTATCAGTTCATCAGGGACACTCATGATCTTCTTGAACATGCCCGCCAGTTCCCCGTTGACAAATTCGACGCCGGGCTCGTTTATTCCAACATAGTTGCCGAGGCTCTTGGACATCTTGTTCACACCGTCGAGTCCTTCGAGGAGCGGCATCATGATGACCACCTGCTCCTCCATGTTCATCTTCCTCTGCACCGTCCTGCCCATGAGGAGATTGAACTTCTGGTCTGTGCCGCCCAGCTCGATGTCGGCCCGGAGCGCAACGGAATCGTAGGCCTGAAAAAGCGGGTAGTAGAATTCGAGTATGCTGATATCCTGCCGGTTCTTGAAACGCTTTTTAAAGTCTTCCCGTTCGAGCATCCGCGCAACGGTCTGCATCGCCCCCAGCCTCACTATCTCCATGCTCCCCATGCTGCCGAGCCATTCGCTGTTGAACCTCACGACGGTCTTTTCGGGATCGAGGATTCTGAAGACCTGGGCCTTGTAGGTCTCGGCGTTCTTCGCCACTTCTTCTTTCGTCAGTGGTTTCCGCGTCTCGCTCTTTCCGGTTGGGTCGCCGATCATGCCGGTGAAGTCGCCGATAAGAAAGGTCACCCGATGGCCGAGGTCCTGGAACCGGCGCATCTTTTCGAGAAGCACCGTATGGCCGAGATGAATGTCCGGCGCGGTGGGGTCGAAGCCGGCCTTTACCTGGAGGGGTCTGTTCTCCTTTACCGACCTTTCGAGCTTGTCGAGGAGCTCCTTTTCGCTGATGATTTCCACAGCGCCCCTCGCTATAATTTCGAGTTGTTTTTCCGGTTCGAGCATAAGAAATATTATGATAATACCGGCCCCTGATTCCAGTCAAATCTGCAGCCCGGCAAACAGCCCGTTCATACAGCGTCATTTTCACCATTCCCGCCCGTCGGGGCGAATTGTCTTTTCGCGTGAAACCGATATGCTTATTTAAGAGGAGGCAGGAAAATGAAAAAATTATTTTTGGCGACAGTTCTTTTGGCACTGACAATGATCGTTCCTGTTCCGGCGACGGCAGGGGTGGACATAAACATCGGAATTGGCCTGCCGCCGCCCGTCGTATTTGCGGCGCCGCCGGAGGTGGTAGTGCTGCCAGATACGAACGATGTGTACGTTGTTCCCGATATAGACGTAGACCTCTTTTTCTGGAACGGCTGGTGGTGGCGCCTGTGGGACGGCCGCTGGTATCGCTCGCATTATTACAACCGGGGTTGGGGTTATTATAACCGCGTTCCAGGTTTTTATTTTAATGTGGACCCGGGCTGGAGAAGGTACTACAGAGATCATGATTGGCACGGGCACCGGTGGAACTACGAGCGGATTCCGGACCGGCGGCTCCAACAGAACTGGAGAAGCTGGCATCGCGACAGGCACTGGGAGAGGCATGGAACCTGGGGCGTCCAGGGCTATCGTGCGCAGCCGCAGCGGCAGATGCGGGAATTAAGACGTCAAAGACAAGAGGAATATCACCGGAGGCCAGAGGTTCAGCGACATCAGCAGCGGATGCGCGAGCAACAGATGCAGCGCCGGCAAAGTCAACCCTGGGCCCGACAGCCTCAAGGTCAGCAACAGAGACAACGCGAGGTTCGGCAACCTCAGAGACAGCGGCAACCCCGGGGCCAGCAGCGCCGGGAACCTCGCGGAAGACCTGAGAGAGGTGATGCGGAACACGGAAGATAGTAACCATGGAAGGCGGGGCAGGACGAAAAAGACCGGACTAAAAAATAGCCCGGCCTTTTTCGTTCCAGTAACCTTCCTCCGCGTCCATGCATTCGTCAACATAACGCAGTGTCGAAGAATGCCCCGGGGAAAAAGGAATACCTAAGATCCCGCTTTTACAGGAGGCTCATGGTACTGTATGGTAACTTTATAGCTGATGTTCACATGCCTGGAGGTAATACCACTTCCCTCACAATTTAACTCCCCCGCTTCAGACGATGCATGGGTTCTGACCATCGCGGAAATAACCTTGTCAAGATGAAAACCGTCTGTACAGTCCTTGCAATCTCTGTTCAGGCACTCAACACGGAAATACGCGTGACTGTCAGAGAAGAATTTGAGAGTCCGCAATAAGTGAATCGCGTTTATTCCCTTCCCATTGTGCTCCATGTCAACGACTATGCTTGAAACTTCGGGAAAACGCCGAGAAATAAGCCCGGCATCCTGCCTTTCCTGCATTCTTTCCAGTTTTGCATCACACTTTTCACGATAGGTCATTCTTCACCTTTCCAGTGGAGCCTCCCTGCACGGCAGGGGGGCCTCGGTCGGTTACAGTCTAACGACGTTGACCACCCCTGGCCCGTTCGGACCTTTTCCAACATCGAAGTTCACCATATCGCCTTCCGCGAGGGTCTTCCGTCCGTTGCCCGGATGGAAGCGTGGAGGCATCGCCTTACAGAGGATGTTTCTTGCATGCATCATTTACCGTTCTTGTCCATCGCGTCTTTCCGCGCGGTGTGAGTGATAATGAAATTCTCCGGCAGGAGGTCCGGATTCTTCTCAAGCTCCCCGACAAAGATGGTAATCGCCTTTCGCATGAAGGCTGAGAAGCGTACGCGTCCCAGTAATGCATGGATCCTCTGCCGCGTAGCTTCGTCGATTGTTGCCGTGTACTTTGCCATAACTGCCCCCCGTTTCCTGTTATTATACCGGAATCGACATATTTCCGGCTGCCGGCCTCAGGACAGAGGGGGGGGGGTCCGGGCCCCAAGGGACAACGGCCGCACTGTTCCGATCCCGATTACCACCTCAATCTTAAGCTTTTCGCCAAGAATAGTGCGCAGTTATCATAGCTTTCGCTGTTGCAGCGATTTGACCTCACTGACTTCTCCAACTTGATAGATGTCAGGGACGCGGCACATACATCGGCACTGGTGTCACAATAGGGACACATAAGCGAATCTTCGCTCATTTCCTGTGTTAAAACATTCATATTAGCACCTCCAACTTTTAAGCGTTTAAATCTGGTAGGAAGTGGCCGTGAGGCCACCCCCTCCCAACGGAACGGCTCGTACCGACCAGGTAAGCCGCTCTTCGATTGACGATCACCTTGATGGTTTAAGAGTTGCCCGTGTAAAGTCATGGAGAAACACCAGGCCCAGTTTTCTGAACCAATCCAGGTTCATCACAAGGCGTACCTCCGTCCGCATAACAGATTGCCATTTATTCATCCTCGGCCAAATTCTGCTGGCTTTCGATGGCTCGATGCCGGAGCGGATCGCAACACGTTGAAACTTCCGTGGGTTCTTCCACTTTTTCAACTGCGTTGATCTCAGTCGGCTACGTATCCATGCGTCTAAGTCCCTAAACAGATATTTGAACTCCTGGATCGCAAAATAGGCTATCCAGCCACGCACATAGCTGTTAACCTCTTGGATAACTTGATACATCGACAACGGGTTGTTTCTGAGCGTCAATTCCCTGATCTTTTCCTTGAACTTTATCCGGGCTTTATTGCTCACCCGGATTTTCCCTGTCAGTATCTGAAAGCCCAAGTAGGTCACATCTTTAACCGGCGTGACACTGCTTTTCTCTTCATTTACCGGAAGCCCAAGGTTATCCTTCAGATAGGTCTTGACTCCTTCCATAACCCGCTTGACGGCCCTTTCCGATCTTGTAAGGATCACGAAATCGTCCGCCCAACGGCTGTACCGTAATCCACGACGTTCAAGCTCATGGTCAAGTTCATTGAGGACTATGTTGGATAGCATCGGAGACAACGGGGAACCCTGTGGGCTTCCCTTCTCTGTCTTCTCAAATTTTCCCTCTACAACCACCCCGGCTTTTAACGCTCTTGCAATCAGCGTCAACAGCATCTCATCCGCTATCTTCCTGCGGATAAGTTTTAGGATGAGGCCGTGAGGAATCTCATCGAAGAAGCTCTTGAGGTCTATAGATGCGCACCATTCGTAGCCATCTTTCACTATTCCTTGCACATGTCTTATCGCCATGTGCTGGCTCTTGCCCCTTCGAAATCCAAAATTCGAGTCCGTAAAGTCCGGGTCGAATATTTCGTCGAATACCATGTTCACGCTTTGACTCACGATACGGTCCATCACCACCGGAATCCCTAACTTCCTCAACTTGGAAGTCCCCGGTTTTGGTATCAGTACCCTTCGTGCCGGCTTGAATCGGTATGTACCGGTTTTCAGCCTCTCATGGAGGATATCCAAAAGCTCTGCCTCCCGGCTTTCAAAATCCTGCACCGTCATTTTGTCTATGCCCGCTGCTCCGGCGTTCTTCCTTACCTGTTGCCACGCCGCATTCAGTCGTCCAGGTTCGTAGACCTTCTCCATTACGTTTACCTGCTTCATCTGGCTCCTCTGTAACTTTCTCCTCTGTCCTCGATTACCGGGATGTGTCGGCTTTCCGGGCCTTGACCGATAGCCTCATGACCTTGCAGGTTCTTCCTGCTCGGTATCTGTTCGATTCGATCTATCCCTTCTCGGTTTTCTGGTCTTCTCCACATCTCTGTTTCGGCTCGCTTACAGTGTTACTATCGTCTTTCGTCCGCAGCTTCCCTTATGCCGACGACGATTTCGGCATACTCAGGCATGTCGACGACTACAGTATATGCAAGTATAGTTTTGTGTTGACCGTCATAAATGGCGGGTTCTCTATCCTTCCATCTTTCTTTCATCGCTTCCTTCCCGATCGTCAGGGTTTTATCCTCCGCTCTGTTACCAGGCTTCTTCGGCCCTGAGTTATCAGTACTGTCTGCGAATCTGCCACCCTCTGCCCCTCTCCGCCTCGGGTTCACCTCTGCGGTTCGGTTTTATCGCGCTCTTGGCAACTTCCACGCAATAGCAGGAGGGCTTCCCTGGGTAAGATGCACCCCCTCTCCATATCCCGTCCGGCTTCACGTCAATTCGATTCTTCCGGATATCAGACCTCGCCTATTCACGCCAGCTCGATCTTCTCCTTGACGCCATATAGCCGGTTCGCTGTTCGCTACGTACATGGATTCTGCCTCATGCTTCCTCCAGACATCCCGTTTCCGGTAATGCCCTTGCCCTGTTGGCGTCGTCCTTCCGTCCGGTAACGGCGGAACTACCTTATGTCTCCATAAGGGTACAGCAGGTGCACCATGCCAGGCGCACGTGAAGCTCCCCGTGGCAAGCCACGGGGCATCTAGTGCGCAGCTCAAAGCAGCTGCGCAGGCCCTTGCTCCATCTCACGATGATGCTTGATATATTTATCAATGATTTGCCGAGTCATACGGTCTCCGACTGTGCGAGCAAAGTATCCATCTTCCCACAGCTCACCTGCCCAAAGCCGTTTCTTCAAGCGCGGGAACTCACGGAACAATTCCCTCGCACTGATGCTCTTTATTATTCTGACCACCTCGCCTATCGAAAGCTTCGGCGGAAACGACACAAGCATATGTACATGATCCGTTGCTACTTCCATTTCCTCAATCTCTATTTCGTATTCTTCGCTTATTTCTCGGATAAGCTGTCCCGCGCGCTCCCTTATCGCCTCTTCCTCAAATATCTTCTTCCTATATTTCGGGC
>JBJKSM010000010.1:0-14153 GCA_046704045.1 Thermodesulfovibrionales bacterium
GGAAAGCATATAGAAACCACTTTGAAAATAGGCATTGTTCTAAGGTAAATTACCTAAAAAGACGGTTCAGCTGTTAGTAAATAGGCTTTCGTGAAAATCGGTGTTCAATGAACGCAAGGCCGGCATACAGCAGATCATAATGCGATTGCGCAAGAGGCTGAGCTCAGTGGCCGGGGCGCCGGCTTTTTTGCAGCCGGTCCAGGACCTGCGCATCGGCGGAAGAATCAGCGCCGGGCTGTATCAGTATACGCTCCAGGGAGCAAACATTGAAGAGCTCGATCTGTGGTCAAAGCGTGTGCTGCAGCAATTAAGAAAGCTGCCCCAGGTGACAGGCGTAAACACCGATCTGCAGGATAAAGGGCTGCAGGCGCAACTGGCAATAGACCGCAGCACCGCCTCACGGCTGGGGATAACGCCGCAGCTCATCGACAATACCCTTTATGACGCGTTCGGGCAGCATCAGGTGGCAATCACCTATACCCCCTTAAACCAGTATCATGTGGTGATGGAGGTCGAGCCACGCTATTTGCAGTATCCGGACACACTGAAGGACATCTATGTGCCGACTTCATCCGGGGGCGTGACTCCTTTGAGCGTGGTTACGCATTATGAACATACAAGTTCCGCGCTCGCCGTAAGCCATCAGGGTCTCTATCCCTCCGTGACCATATCCTTCAATCTGGCTCCGGGGGTGGCGCTGGGAGATGCGGTCAGAGCAATTGAAAAAACCACGCGGGGCATGGGCATACCTGCAAGCATAAGGACAAGCTTTCAGGGAACGGCCCAGGCCTTTCAGTCATCGCTGGCAAACGAGCCCCTGCTAATACTGGCTGCGTTAGTGGCGGTCTATATCGTTCTCGGCGTATTGTATGAGAGCTATATCCATCCCGTCACCATCCTCTCCACACTTCCGTCCGCAGGTGTAGGAGCGCTGCTTGCATTGATTTGTTTCCATAACGATCTGAGTCTGATAGCTGTGATCGGCATCATCCTGCTGATCGGGCTCGTGAAGAAAAACGGCATCATGATGGTGGACTTTGCGCTTGAGGCGGAGCGCAGGGGGGGCAGGTCCCCGGAGGAGGCGATCTATCAGGCGGCGCTCATGCGGTTCAGGCCGATCATGATGACCACCATGGCCGCGATGCTGGGGGCACTGCCCCTGGCGCTGGGCGGAGGAGTGGGCTCGGAGCTCCGGCGTCCGCTCGGCATTACCATTGTCGGGGGGCTCATCTTCAGCCAGATGCTCACCCTCTATACGACGCCGGTCATGTATCTTTATATGGACCGCTTCAGGCTCTGGGTTCGTGGCAAGAAAAGACCTCAACAACGGATTACTTACAGGAGGGACGTCAGATGATGTTTCCCGGAAGTTTTCTCAGGTTCAAGAAACTGTCAGGACCAGGAGTATCTCGAATAATGAATCTCATGACCGCGGCGGGGATACTGGCAAGTTTGTTCGCCTGTACCGTCGGGCCGAATTATGTCAGGCCGGCAGCGCCAGTGCCTGGACAATATAAGGAAACGGCGGGATGGAAAGTTGCGCAACCCCGGGATACGGCCATAAGGGGAGCATGGTGGGAGCTTTTCAATGATCCTCTCCTGAATTCGCTTGAGGCCGGCATTGACATATCAAACCAGAACATAATCCAGGCCGAGGCACAGTATCGGCAGGCCATGGCTCTGGTCCGGGCAGCCCGGGCCAATTACTTCCCTGTGATCGCAGCAGGGGCTTCCTATACGCGCTCGCGGACTTCATCCGATATCGCCCGGGGTACGGCTGCTCCTTCAACCTCTTCGACCGCTTTTTCGGATTACTCTCTGCCTGTTGACGCAACCTGGGATGTGGACGTCTGGGGAAGGGTGCGTCGCACGGTTGAGGCGAGCCGGGCGAGTGCGCAGGCCGGTAAAGCGGACCTTGAGTCGGCCCGGCTGAGTGCCCGGACCTCACTTGCCCAGGATTATTTTCAACTGCGCTCGATAGACACCCAGAAAAAGATTTTAGATGATACCGTGATCGCTTATCAGCAATCGCTCAACCTGACAAGAAACAGGTATGGCGGCGGGATCGCCTCCATGGCGGACGTGCTGCAGGCGGAAACACAATTGAAAACCACCCAGGCTCAGGCGATCGACATCGGCGTGCAGCGGGCACAACTCGAACACGCCGTCGCGCTGCTTACTGGAAAACCCGCATCCGATTTTTCCATTCCTTTCAGTCCTCTTGCGGTGACAACTCCCTTGAATCTGCCTGAGATACCGGTTGGTTTGCCGTCCGAACTTCTCGAGCGCAGACCCGATATCGCATCGGCCGAGAGGCGTGTTGCCGCAGCCAACGCCCAGATCGGCGTCGCAGAAGCTGCGTTTTATCCAACTGTCACATTAAGCGCATCAGCCGGCTTTCAATCTTCATCTTTTTCACGGTGGCTCACATGGCCCAGCCGTTTCTGGTCGGTCGGCCCTGCGATCGCCGAGACGATATTCGAGGGAGGCTTGCGCCGTGCACTAACCGAAGAGGCGCGGGCAGCATATGACGCCGATGTGGCGTTTTACCGGCAAACAGTGCTCTCCGGGTTTCAGCAAGTGGAAGATAATCTCGCCGCCCTTCGTATTCTTGAGAAAGAGGCGGGTGCGCAGGACGAGGCGGTAAAAGCGGCCGAACAAACTGTTGAGGTTATCAGGAACCAGTATAAAGCGGGGATCGTGTCATATCTTAATGTAATAATTACACAAGCGATAGCCCTTAATAACGAAAGGACTGCGGCACAGATTGCGGGTAATCGGCTGACTGCTGCCGTACTTCTTGTCAAGGCCCTTGGTGGAGGCTGGAACGTATCGGCGCCGGACGTGAACGGTGCCGCAAATGGCAAAACAGAGGACCTTCGATCCCCGGAGAGGACAAGTGTGACTTCCCCGGAAAAATAGGTATTTCTTCATCCTGTCCTTTCCCCTTTCCAGGCCCGGAGATTTCTCTGCGCTGCCTGGTGTGGATGCTCTGGGCGGCAGTGCCGCGCTTGTGAACTTTCTCTTCATGGTTCTTTTTGTGGAGTTCCTCGGCTTCAAGAGTTACTTCCTGAAAAATCTTGCGAATGTATTGGCCATGGAAGCAAGTATACTGTATAATTTCTTTCTTTGCAGATTATGGACCTGGGGAGATGCGCCCAGAAAGAAAGGGAAGGATTTGCTTGCACAAATGGGATTTTTTCATCTTGCCGCTTTGTCGGGAATAGCCATAAGAATTGTCCTCTTTGCGCTGCTGGAAAAATGGGGGCTCTTCTATCTCGTCAATGTCGCCAATGTCGCCTTCGGCATCGGGGCGGCCGCTTCAATCAATTATGTCCTCTACGATAAAATAGTTTTCAAAAGAGAGGGAGCCTATGAAGGAAAAATCATCTTATGATATCTGCATTATAGGAGGTTTGGGCCATGTCGGACTGTCGCTTGGCATCTCCTTCGCCAGTGTCGGCAAGAAAGTTGTTCTTTATGATATCAATAAGAGGTCTCTGGAGACCGTTTCAAAAGGCACTATGCCGTTTGTGGAAGCAGGGGCGGAGGAGATACTGAGAAACGTTCTCGGCAAGACCCTTTTTCTCACATCCGACAGGCAGGCAATCTCAAGGAGTTATTTTGTCGTAATTGTTATCGGAACACCCGTAGACGAACATCTGAACCCCAAATTCACCATATTCAAGAAATTTCTTGACGAAATAATCGGTTATCTGCAGAACGGCCAGCATATTATCCTTCGGAGCACAGTGTATCCGGGTTCTACCGAAAAAATCAAGCATTATCTGGAATCAACGGGCAAGAAAACGAGGGTATCGTTCTGCCCGGAGAGAATCGCACAGGGAAAAGCGATGGAAGAACTGAGAACATTGCCCCAGATCATTGCTTCTTTCGATGAGCCATCTTCGCAGGAGGCCGGAGAACTTTTCAGATCATTGACGAACGATATCATCTTCCTGAGCCCCGGCGAAGCGGAACTCGCAAAACTTTTCACAAATGTCTGGCGTTATATACAGTTTGCAACCTCTAACCAGTTTTTTCAGATCGCAGCGCAGCAGGGCCTCGACTTCTACAAGATTTACAATGCCATAACCCATAAGTACCCGAGGGCACAGAGCTTCCCCTCTGCCGGTTTCGCGGCCGGCCCCTGCCTGTTCAAAGACACGATGCAACTCGCCTCCTTCAGCAACAACAGCTTCTTTCTGGGCCATGCAGCGATGCTGATAAACGAGGGACTGCCGAATTTCATCGTCCAGCGGCTGAAGGAGAAACATGCGCTTGGGGACAAGACAGTGGGCATCCTGGGCATGGCCTTCAAGGCGAATAACGACGACAAGAGGGAATCCCTGTCATACAAACTGAAAAAAATATGCGAAATAGAGGCGAAAACAGTTCTGTGTTCCGATGTCTACATCAACGATGACGATCACGTTTCCGCGGAACGCCTCGTGAGAGAATCGGACATAATCATTTTAGGAACGCCGCACCGGGAATATGCCGGCCTTGAAGTCGGCGACGGCAAAATACTGGTTGATATCTGGAACTTTTATGGCAAAGGAGGACTATTTTAGATGAAGATCTTGGTTACGGGAGCTTCCGGATTCGTAGCCGGCTATCTGGTGGAAGAGCTTTTAACCCACGGCCATGAAGTGATCGGCGTGGATAATTTTTACAAATACGGAAAGACCGAAAAGAGTTACGACAGGCATCCGAAATACAGGTTCGCGGAAGGGGATGTCAAGGATACGAATCTCCTGAAGGAACTGATCGAGGAGTGCGATCAGATCGTGGCGTGTGCCGCCATCATCGGGGGAATCTCGCTGTTTCACGAGTTTGCCTATGATCTGCTGGCCGAAAATGAAAGGATAATTTCGTCGACCTTTGATGCCGCCTTGTGGGCTTTCAAAAACAAGCGGCTGAAAAAGATCAACGTCCTGTCGTCGTCAATGGTCTTCGAAAGCACCTCTACATATCCGACTCCGGAAGGGGAACAGCTGAGGTGCCCGCCGCCGCTTTCGACTTACGGGTTCCAGAAGCTCGCATGCGAATACTTTGCAAAAGGGGCATGGGAACAATATAAACTTCCCTACACCATAATCAGGCCTTTCAACTGCATCGGCATTGGAGAGAAAAGGGCATTATACGACAAGGAAATAATGTCCGGGAACATCAAACTTGCGATGAGCCATGTTGTCCCGGACCTTGTACAGAAGGTCCTGAAAGGACAGGATCCTCTGCATATCCTCGGCAGCGGCAACCAGATCCGCCATTACACTTATGGAGGCGATCTGGCGGAGGGCATAAGACTGGGTATAGAAAGCGAAAAGGCCATGAACGAAGATTTCAATATCTCGACTTCCGTGTCGACGAGCGTGCTGGAACTGGCGGGGCTGATCTGGAAAAAAATAAACGGGGACAAGCCTTTCAGTTATGTCTCCGATGCTCCCTTTACATACGACGTCCAGAAGAGGGTCCCGAGCGTGGAAAAGGCGAAAAGAATTCTCGGGTTCGAGGCCAGAACCTCCCTGAGCGACGCCCTTGATGAGATCATCCCGTGGATCAGGAATCAGATCGAGATAGGCGGCATATAGTGGCGAAAGGAGCGGAAGCGGTCCCTCTCGGTATAATCATTCCCGTATATAACGAAGCGGAAAATATAGGGAAGACGCTATCCACTGTCGAAGCCTTGGTCAAGACCCCGCACAGGATATACATCGTGTACGACTTTGATGAGGACAACACCGTGCCCGTCGCAAGGGAATTCCTCAAAAATGGGGTCCTCCTTGAGTTTGTGAAAAACCCCGTGCGAGGGGTGGTAAGTGCCATCAGGACAGGTCTGAGCGGGGCGGGGGAAGATTATCTCCTGGTAACCATGGCAGACCTGTCCGATGATTATGCCGTAGTGGATCGCATGTGCAAGCTGATGGCGGATGGCTATGACGTTGTGTGCGGTTCAAGGTATATGAAAGGCGGAAAGCAGATCGGCGGTCCGCTAATCAAGAAGACGTTGTCGCGCATGGCGGGCGTGAGTTTGAAATTTCTTGCCGGCTTGCCGACACATGACATTACGAACAGTTTCAAACTCTACCGCAGGAGCATGTTTGATTCCCTGGAGATCGAAAGCGACGGAGGGTTTGAAATCGGCATGGAGATTGTGGTAAAAGCACACGCTGCCGGGTTCAGGGTGACGGAAGTTCCAAGCGTATGGACGGACAGAGAGGAAGGCAAGTCGAGATTCAAGATCCTCAGATGGGCGCCGAAATACCTCAGATGGTATCTGTACGCCCTGAGAAAACGGATGAAGTAACGTTCCAAGTTGATTCGAGATAACACGCATTCTGCACAATACGGCTGCCTTGCGACATATGCCTCCACTGCCACAAATTACTGCGCCGGTTTCTCTTCTTCCCCCGTTTCCCCGGCGGCCCGCTTCGCATGTTCCGCACCGAGGATCATGTACATAGCGGGCACCACGAACAGGGTGAAGAGCGTCCCGATCGCAATGCCGGTCATGATCACAAGTCCCATGTTGAAGCGTCCGGCAGCTCCGGCGCCGGTTGCGGTCACAAGCGGAAGCACGCCAAGCACCATCGCCGCGGTGGTCATAAGTATCGGCCTCAGCCGGATGGCGGCAGCAGTTTCGACCGCCTCCCGCTTGCCCTTGCCCTCGCGCTGGAGGTCGTTGGCAAACTGCACGATAAGTATCCCGTGCTTGCTGATGAGACCTATCAGGGTGACAAGCCCCACCTCCGTGTAGATGTTCAGACTCGCGCCGCCCACCCCGAGGCTGATGAAGATCAGTGCGCCGCAGATCGACATCGGCACGCTCACGAGCACGATGAAGGGATCGCGGAAGCTTTCGAAGAGCGCCGCCAGGGCGAGGAAGATGATGATCATCGCGAAGAAAAAGGTGACCAGCAGCGCGCTGGATTCCTGCATGTACTGTCGCGACTGGCCGGCATAGTCAACGCTGTAGCCCTGAGGGAGCACCTCTTTGCCCAGTGCATTCATCGTACTTAATGCCTGACCAAGGGTGACGCCCGGCACCGGCACGGCCGAAATGGTTGCGGCATTGAGCTGCTGGAAGTGGTTGAGCGATTCCGGCACGACGGTTGTCTTCAGGCGGGCTATTGTCGAAACCGGGATCGATGCGCCGGAGGCGGTGTTGATGTAGTAGCGCCGCAGCTGATCGGCATTGAGCCTGTCGCGCTGCATCACCTGCGGGATCACCTTGTAGGACCGGCCGGCGAGGCTGAAGTAGTTGACATATCCGCCTCCCAGCATCGAGCCGAGCGAACTTCCGACATCCAGCATGTTCAGGCCGAGCTGCGCCGCCTTGTCGCGGTCGAATTCGATGGTGGTCTGGGGCTTGTCGATCTTCAGATCGGTGTCCACATAAGCGAACACGCCGCTTGCGCGCGCCTTTTCCATCAGCGCCTGGGAGGCGGCATTCAATCGGTCGAAGGATTCGGTCGTTCCGATCACGAACTGCACCGGCAGCCCCCTGCCCCCGCCCGGAAGCGGCGGCCGGAGAAATGCCACGCAGCGCACGCCGGCTATCCCGCCCAGCTGCCCCTGCACCATCGGCTGAAGCTGCATAGACGTGCGCTTGCGTTCGTCCCACGGCTTAAGCACCATGCCGGCGATGCCCTGGTTGAGCCCGCCCAGACCGTCGAGCTGAAAAACGTGGTCGGTCTCGGGATAACTGCTCACGATCTTATAGACCTGCCTGGAATTGAGCTGGGTCTGCTGAAGCGTCGCATCCGGCGCGGCTGTCAGCAGCGCGATGATGATCCCCTGGTCCTCGTCCGGCGCAAGCTCGCTCCTGGAGTTCGTGTAGAGGAAATAGATGCTGACAAGGATGATCAGCGCGAACAGACCGATCACCGGCAGATAGTTGAGGGCGCCGTGAAGCAGTTTCCCGTAACCGCGGCGCAGCCTGCCGAACTGGCGATCGACGAAATTGCCGAAGCGGCTGCCGCCCTCCCCGGGCGTTTTAAGGAAGCGGGAGGACATCATCGGCGACAGCGTGAGCGCGATGAGCGCCGAGACTGCGACCGCCCCTGCAAGGGTATAGGCGAATTCGGTAAAGAGCGCCCCGGTAAGGCCGCCCATGAAGCCGATGGGGACATAGACCGCCACCAGCACAACGGAGATCGCGACAATAGGCCCGGCAAGCTCCCTCGCGCCGCGGATAGCAGCCTCAAGGGGCGGCGTGCCCTCTTCCATGTGGCGGTGCACGTTTTCGACCACGATGATCGCGTCGTCGACCACAAGCCCGATTGCGAGCACCAGCGAAAGGAGCGTAAGGAGGTTGATGGAGTAGCCGAGGACCAGCATGATGAAAAAAGCCCCGATCAGCGAAAGCGGGATGGCGATGGTAGGGATGATCACCGACCGCAGGGAGCCGAGCGAGAGGAAAATCACCATCGTCACGATCAGCAGCGCCTCCACGATCGTGCGGATCACCTCATCGATCGAGCTGTTTACGTACTTGGTGGCGTCGTAGACGATGCGGCCGTTCAGTCCCTCGGGCAGCTGCGCCCGGATGGACGGGAACGCCTTGTGCACGCCTTTGATCACCGTCAGAAGGTTTGCGTTCGGCGCAACCTTGATGCCTATGTACACCGCGCTTTTTCCGTCGAAGGCGACTGCGGTATCGTAGTCTTCGGCGCCGAGGGTGACATTGGCGACATCGCCGAGCCGGACGATCGCCCCGTTCTGCGACTTCAGCACGAGGTTGCGGAACTCGTCCACCGTGTGCAGTCCTGTTGTCGCGGTGAGTTCCACCGTCACCATCTGTCCCTTTGTGCGCCCCACCGCGGAGATGAAATCATTTGCCGCAAGTGCGGTGTTCACGTCCGTGCCGGTCACCCCGTAGGCGGCCATTTTCTGGGGATCGAGCCACGCCCGCAGGGCGAACTGCTTGCCCCCGATAATCTCGGCGGTCTGCACGCCGTCGACTGCCTGCAGCTTCGGCTGCACCACGCGGATCAGGTAGTCAGTGATCTTGTTTGTCGGCAGCACATCGCTGTTGAAGCCGATGTACATCGAATCGATCGTCTCGCCTACGGCGACGCTGATCACAGGCTGCTGGGACTCCCTCGGCAGCTGGTTGAGGACGGCGTTTACCTTCGTGTTGATTTCGGTGAGGGCCTTGTTGTAGTCATAGTTGAGCCGGAGGTATGCCTGGATGGTGCTCTGGCCCTGGGTGCTCGAAGAGGTGAGATAGTCGATGCCGTTTGCCTGGGCTATCGAGTTTTCAAGAGGGGTGGTGATGAAGCCTGAAACCAGCGCAGGGTCCGCCCCGAAATAGGTAGTGGAAACGGTCACGACGGCGTTTTGGGTCTCGGGGTACTCCCTGATCGGCAGCGTCCCCATGGAACGAAGTCCCAGGACCAGTATCAGGAGGCTCACCACGGTGGCGAGCACCGGCCGGCGTATGAAGAGATCGGTAAAGCGCATTCAGCCTTCCCCTATTCGTCCTTCGGCGCCGGGGCCACCTCGTCGCTCGGCGTGACCTTGTTATCGATGATTACGGGGCTGCCGTTTTTGAGCTTCAGCTGGCCGCTCGTAACCACGGTGTCTCCTTCATTGACGCCCTTGAGGATCGCTATCTGGTCGCCGCGCGTAGGGCCCGTGGTGACGAACGTCTGCCTTACGATGAGGACCGGTTTTCCCTTCGGTCCCTTTCCGCTTTCAACGACAAAGACGGTCTCGCCGTAAGGGTTGAAGGTCACCGCGGTCTGCGGCAGGGTCAGGTAGCGCTGTTTGGCTCCCGTCTTTACCTGTATGGAGGCGTACATCCCGGGAAGCAGCCTGCGCCCCGGATTGGCGAAGGTGGCCTCGACCTGGACGTTGCGCGTTGCGGTATCCACCTTCGGATCGATTGTCGTTATCCTGCCTGTAAAGGTGCGGCCGGGATAGGTGTCGGTAGTCGCGACGACCGCCTGTCCTGAAGAAACGCGCGAAAGCTCCTGCTGGGGCAGATAAAAATCGGCATAGATCGAATCGAGCGCCTGCAGAGTCACGATCTTGTCGCCGGGATTGACATACTGTCCGGGATTGACGGTGCTGATGCCGAGCCGTCCCGCAAAGGGCGCGCGGATCGTCTTCTTTTCGACCAGCGCCACCTGTTCGGCCACCAGTGCGCGCCTGTTTTTCAGGTCGGAGGCATCGGAATCGAGCGTTGCCTTGCTTATTGCCTGCACCGCAAACTGTTTTTTGTCGCGTTCATAAACGGTATTTGCAAGCTCCGCCTCCGCCTGGAGCGAGTGCAGATGGGCGATGTCGGAGTCGGCGTTGAGCTGCACGAGCGCCTGTCCTTTCTTCGCATCCTCTCCCGACCTGCAAAGCACGGCGCTGACGAGCCCCGATACCTCTGTGGTTACGTCCACCCCGCGCACCGCCCGCAGACTGCCGACCGACTTGAGCTCAGGCTGCCAGGACTGATATGCGGCCTTCATCGCTGTAACCGTCGCCGGAGGCGGCCGGAAAGAGGCCATTGATTTCTTCATCTGCCGCGATTTCAGGGCATGATAGCCGAAAATCGCGCCGAACAAAAGGCCGACGGCCACGAGCATGATCACCATGCGTTTTATCATCTACAGGATCCTCCGTATCGTAAAGCCGGTCATTGGCTGCGTACCGCCGGCATCTGTTCATCCTTCCCCTTCGCCGCTTCGGCGGGGCCTCTCCGACCGCGGTTCCACCATCCTCCCCCTAGCGCCTGAAACAGCGCCGCGGTGTCGGCGAAGCGCGCAGCCTGCGCCTGGACGAGTACGAAGCGCGCCAGACGGTACTGCCGCTGGGCGTTGAGCAGCGAGAGGTAGCTCACCGCGCCGAGACTGAACTGCTTCTCGGTGAGGTCCAGGGCATCGCGCGCCGCGGCCGCGGACTCGGCCTGGGCCCTGAGTGTTCGCGCGTCGTCTTCCAGCGCCCTAAGCACGTCGGCCACGTTCTGAAACGCCAGCAGGACCGTTTCCCGATACTGCGCGACAGCCTGGTCATATGCGGCGACGGCGGCGCGGCGCTTTGCGACAAGCTCTCCGCCGTGAAAGACAGGCTGAAGAAGCCCGGCGCCGAGACTCCAGACTGACGCGCCGCTGCCGAAAAGATTATCGAGTTTCGTAGACTCCGAGCCGTAACTGCCGGTAAGCGTGATCTGCGGATAAAGGTTCGCTGTCGCCACGCCGATCTGGGCGCTCGCCGCGTGCAATAGTTCTTCGGAGGCAAGGATATCCGGACGCCGCCGCACCAGAGACGATGGCAGGCTGACGGGCAGCTCCCGGGGCAGCTGCAGGTTGTCGAGGGAAAATTCGGGAAGGACCGCCTCGCCCGGCAGCCTGCCTGCAAGCACCGCAAGGAGATGACGGGTCTGCGCAAGCGCCTTTTCAAGCGGCGGAAGGGTCGCCCGCGTCTGCGCCAGCTGTGCCCGCTGTGCCAGCACGTCCGAGCGCGACACACCGCCCAGCTGGAACTGCTTTTCGACGACTTCGAGCTGCGTCTCCTGGTCCTTCACGATATCCCGGGTGGACCTGATCTGGGCGCGCAAAGAAGCCTCCCTTACTGCAGCGGTGACAATATTGGAAGTCAGCGTCAGATGCGCGCCTTCGAGCTGGAAGCGTTCGTAATCCACCTGCGACCGAAGGGCCTCGAGCTCACGCCGCCCGCCTCCGAAGAGGTCCGGCGAGTAAGCGACGCTCACCGATGCGTTGTAAAGCGTAAGGAGCACGCCGTGGCCGGGCTGGCCGAAGGAGGCCCCGGAGAATTTTTCGCGCGCGGCTGAGCCCTTCGCATCAACAGCCGGAAAGAGAACCACGCCGGTTTGCGCGGTCAGATTCTCCCGGGCCTGCCGAAGCGCGGCCTCCGCAGCGGCAAGCGTCGGACTGTCAGCCAGCGCCGCGCGGATAAGCCGGTCCAGGTCCGCTGAATGAAACAGCGTCCACCACTCGGCGGGGATGTCCTTTCCGGAAACGAAGCGCTGGGTCCGGCCGCCCGTTCCGGGAGCCGCAACAGTCTCCTTCGGCAGTTTTCGAGCGGTATACGAAGCCGTCTTCGGCGGCTCAGGCCGATGGAAATCAGGGCCGACGGCGCAGCCGGCCGCTGCCACGGCAGTGATAGCCGCGGCGATGACCAACCGTGGTAAAAGGGATGTCACTGTTTTTCTCTCCAGAGATTATAACTTACCTGTGTAATAGCAACTATTATAGCAGGTCGGGAAGACGGCTACCACAGGAGGAACCGACAAATCCCGTCATGAGTGACAGATGAAGAATGAAGGTTTGAACCCGAACGCAGGAAAACTGCCGGGCGATGCAGATAAATCTATGCCATTTTAGTAGGTTTTATGTAAAAGTTATATAATTGTCAAACCATCTTCAAGGCAATAACAGGCCTTTTTCGCTTAAAAATGCGCTTTTTGCTCTTCTGAGGATCATGGCACAGACCTTGCTTTCAGAGAAAATCGTTTAAGAAAGGACAAGTAATGTTTTTCGATAAAGAAGAAGACATCGTGGCGTTTGGGAATGGCGCCGTCCTGTTGATGGAAGACGATGAAATGACCAATGATATCACAGTCCAGATGCTTCAGTACCTCGGCTATACAGTTGAAGCCGTCACAACGGGGGAAGAAGCAGTTGCACTCTACACGCAGAGAAAAGAACTGGGAAATCCCTTCAGGGTGGTGATTCTCGATATCATTCAGCCGGAAGGGATAGGCGGAGAAGAAACTCTGAGGCGACTGCTGGAATATGACCCGGCCGTCATAGCGGTCGCCTCTTCCGGGTTCATCGGCCACAAAACCATTACTGACCCGAAGGCATGCGGTTTCCGGGCATCGCTTCCCAAGCCCTATGGGATCAGACAGCTGGGGTTTGTCCTGAAAGACGTTACAGGTCCCGACCACGGCGGGAAAAGATTGGAAAACAGACGAAAGGACATACGTCACAGTACCGCTGCCGACTTCAAATTTGTTGTGGATGGCAGATTGCGGGATGTCTGTGAAGGTATTACCATCAATATTTCCGAGCATGGTTTCGGGTTTATTACAGAAGGGACTTTCCCCGAAGGGCAGGACATCCACGTGACACACCATGATTTACCGGATATTGCGGGGCGTAAGGCCCGCGTAATGTGGATGAAAAAGGGACGGCGATATTATAAGGCGGGAGCGAAGTTCCTTATGGAGGGCTGATACCTTCAGCGACAGGAAAATAGGAGGTGCTTCTTGGCCGTAAGAAATCTGATCCGTGGCATGCTGCTTCTTGCACTCGCATCATGCGCGAGCGTTTCCCTATATCCAATTGAGCTTTCCTATCAGCCGATGGCCGGCAGGGCGACTGCTGAAAAAGGGACGGTGACGGTAGTGCTCTTTAACGACAAGCGGGATGTGGCGGATAAGAGGGTTATAGGAATGAAGGACGGCGAAACAAGGTTCGTCTCAGTCAATAATGACCCAGCTGCCGAGGTTTCCGATGCTTTCAAGGCAGACATTCAAAGCAGGGGATATACCGCCGTCAGGGTGAACGAGGCGTGGGACGGGACTGCGCAGTCCTTAAGACCGGAATGGGGTGACTTAGTCGTTGGCGGCGATATAGAAGACCTCAACCTTACCGTTACCTCTGCATTCCCCAAAACAGAATATCGCTGCTTGGTAAAGCTCCGAGTGATCATGGCCGACCCGAGGACAAAAACCATCCTGCAAAAGGAAAAGGCCGAGTCTTCCTCATCGTATGTGACCGTCTATTTCAGCCGGGACAAGGCGGAAGAACTCATCAACAGCACGCTGGCCGATGCGATGGAAAAAGCGCTCGATAAAATCGGCAAATACCTGCCGAAGCAGCATGAAGAAAAAGTGCGCCGCCGGAGCGGCCTTCCCGGGAACAAAGATCTGCTGAATGGCAGACGCCCGGAATAAAATTCATGGACGGCCAATGCCTTGTTGGGTCAAGGAGGATCACTCAAACCTCTTGAAGCGCACTGAGTGCTCTTGGGTCGACAACGGTTGGAGGCAGATCCAAGTATGACTGTTATGTTGAGTGGCCCGTTATGTGAAGTGCCTGCCGCAAATCTTTCTTACAACGCCACCGGGCGTGAATTTTACTGCACATAATGGCGGCGTTACCTTCGAAGTATTCCTACTCATCTTC
>JBJKSM010000011.1:0-54107 GCA_046704045.1 Thermodesulfovibrionales bacterium
AAGATTTGCGCGAAAAGCTTACATCCGAAATTGAAGAGCTTTACAAAAGGAGAGAGAATGAGTTCGGCGATGAACTGATGCGGTATCTCGAGAAGATGATCGTTGTGCAAGTAGTGGATTCTCAGTGGAAAGACCATCTTCTGGCAATGGATCATCTGAAGGAAGGCATAGGCCTCAGGGGATACGGGCAGAGGGATCCTCTTGTAGAGTACAAGAAGGAGGGCTTTGAAATGTTTGCCGGGCTTTCCTCGCGGATATCGTCGGAGAGCGTAACGAGGCTCTTCAAGGTGCAGGTGCAAAAGACCCAGGAAGTCGAAGAAATCCGCTCCCATAAGAAAAAAACGAATCTCAACTATAACAGGGGAGAAGGAGGTGCTGTACAGACCGTGACCAGAGGGAAGAAGGTCGGGCGAAATGAGCCCTGTCCCTGCGGAAGCGGAAAGAAGTATAAAAAATGCTGCGGAGTAAATGATTAAGATTTTCTGCATAGGGCAGGATCTGCTGACACGAGCACACGAAGACAACCTCACTTCAGAAAACAGGAGCATTTTCAAATTCAAGTCTGTCTCAGGAGTCATCTTCAGACCTGAAGACGGTCCCGATCTTATCATTATAGACAAAGACCAGTCCTTGGAGCCCTCGATACGGGAATTCCTTTCGCGGTTCAGGGATGTCCCCAAGATAGTTCTTTCAAAATCCTGCCCTTTCAGAGGCCTCGGCAGGTGGATCAAATATCCGCAAACCTATACGGTCAACGCCCCGTCGCCGGTGGAACTGAAGGTGGCCGTTGCCCGCGCATTGAGAGAGAGAGATCTCCTGGCGGAAAATGCCGGCCTGAAGCGAAGGCTCGACGGTCTCAACCGGCAGATCGACTTCTTCGACGGAGTGAACAAAACGCTCACCTCGACGCTGGAACTGAACGACGTTCTTTCCACGATGATGAAGAAGGCAAAAAAGGTTATTCGGGCCGAAGCATGGTCCGTGTACCTGCTTGATAAAGAGACCGGGGAGCTTGTTTCCGAGAAGACCGCCGCAGGGAGGAGTGCAAAAGGCCGGACAAAAAAAAAGAGGTTCAGGCCGGGACAGGGAATCGCGGGGTGGGTCGCCCAGGAAGGACTTCCGGTAGTTATTCCGGACGTCTCTCACGACGCCCGGTTCGGCGGCAAGACCGGGCAGGCATCAGACCGCAAAACGAAGTCCCTCATCTGTGTGCCGATAAGGAACAAGGGGAGCGTCATCGGGGTACTCGAGGTCGTGAACAGGACGAGGGCGGAACATTTCAGCAGGGAAGACCTCAATCTCCTGATGAGACTCGTCGACCACGCCGCGCTCGCCATAGAACGGGCGTCCCTGTACCAGAAGATGGCTGAGCTTTCCGTCACGGACGACCTGACAAAACTGTTCAATACACGGTACCTGAACAGGACACTCGATATAGAGATATCGAGGGCCGACAGGCACATGTCGTCCCTGGCGCTGATCTTCATGGACATCGACCATTTCAAGGTAGTCAATGATAACTTCGGACATCTGGTCGGCAGCAAGTTGCTCGTCGAGATGGGCCAGCTTCTAATCAAGGGGCTCAGGACTGTCGATATAGTGGCCCGGTACGGCGGAGATGAGTTTGTGATCGTCCTTCCGCAGACGGCTCCTCCCGCAGCGATACTGATAGCCGAGAGAATACGGAAGGCGATAGAAAAAAATATTTTTCTGAAAAAGGAAGGCTATTCTCTGCGGCTGACGGCGAGTTTCGGTGTCGCCTCCTATCCGGAAAGCGCGAAATCGAAAGAGGACCTCATGAGGATTGCCGACCAGGCCATGTACAGGGTAAAGTACCAGACACGCAACGGTGTTTATGCTATAGTATAAACGATGGCTCTTTTCAATTACGCGACCAAGGAAATCACCCTCAAGATCGTTTACTACGGCCCCGGCCTGAGCGGAAAGACGACAAATCTGCAGCACCTGCACGCCGTCCTCAATCCTGATACCAAGGGAAAGTTGCTGTCCCTTTCGACCGAGGCCGACAGAACGCTTTTTTTCGATTTTCTGCCGGTGGAACTCGGCAAGATTCGCGACTTCTCGATCAGGTTCCAGCTCTACACTGTGCCGGGGCAGGTGAGGTATAACGCTACCCGAAAAGTCGTTCTCAAAGGCGCCGATGCCGTTGTATTCGTTGCCGACTCACAGAATGAAATGCGGGAGCAGAATGTCGAGAGCTTCGCGAACATGAGAGAAAATCTCCTGTCGAACAATATCAATCCCGACGAATTACCCGTTGTGCTGCAGTACAATAAACGCGACCTCCGGAACATCGCGACCGTGGAAGAACTCAACAGGGACATCAATGCCAAAGACTACCCCGTGGTATTGTCCTCAGCCGTCGACGGCACCGGCGTCCAGGAGACTTTCAAAATCATTACCAGGTCCCTGATCAGGGATATCTCCAGAAAGCATAAAATCGACATTCAGCCGGCTGAAGAAAGACCTGCGTCTGTCGCCGCTGTTTATCCTGCCGGCGCAACAAAGGGCGAACCTGAAACCGCGGTCAGAGCGGCGTCGTCTGCCGTTTCAGCGATTAAGGAACCACGGACGGAAGAAGAGCGCCTTGATACCGCCGTTGAGGCAGTCGGACGGAAAGACAGGATTGTCGTGAAGGAAGTACCGGCTGTCACTCCGGAAAAAATCGATCTCCTTGTCGACGAGATAGTAAAGATTCACGGCATCCTGATAGAGCTGAAGAATTCCGTTGCGGCCCTGGGTGACGAACTGAAGACCATGACGGAAATAAAAGAGGAACAGCGCGCTGCGAAAGCGGGATTGAGAGACATCAGGGACCTTCTTGGAAACCTCCGGACTAAGAAGAGATGGTTCAGCTTCTGAGAAGACGTCCTGTCGCGTACCGCCCCCGTCTATAACAGGTATTCGGCAAGATTGATGTTGTATTTATTCGGGTCCATCGTTTTTACGATGGACCTCATGTAATCTGCCCGGTCGCTCTTTTCGGTAAGGTCGACTACAGATCCCTTCACCCTGTTTCCCTTTCCGTCGACGATTACCATGACGCGCGGCCTCGCGGGGAACAGCTGGTTGCTCTCGTAAACGAGGCCGAGTTCCCTGGTGTTGAGCATCACAAGCGTTCCTATAGGAAAAACGCCCACCATGTTGACGAAGAATTTGAAAAGAAGGGGATCGAGCTGGGATCCGGAGCGCTCCATCATGATACTCAGTGCCTTGTCCGGAGGCATCGGGATCCTCGAGTACACCCTCGATGAAGTCATCGCGTCATACTGGTCGGCCAGACACACGATGCGGCTCGAAAAATCGAGATCCATAGCCTTCCGGATTCTGGGATATCCTGAAAGATCATAGTGAAGGTGATGCTCGAAAGAGACAATGGAGGATTTGACCGTAATCGGATCCAGTTTTTTCAGTTTAAGAAGGGCCTTGACCCCCCACACCGGGTGTTTTCTGATAATCTTCCACTCATCGTCGGTGAAATTCGTCTCCTTGTTCAGGATCTCGTAAGGAATTTCCATCTTTCCTATATCGTGGAAAAGGGCCACCATGCCGAGTTCGGTGAGCATCTTGCGGTTCAGACCGAGCCTCTGTCCCAGTGCGATCGAAAGGATACTCACGTTCACGGAATGATGATAGGTATATTCGTCGTAGTCCTTGATGGCCGTCATGCCGAGCAGCAACTGCTCCTGTTCTAGTATCTGATCGACCATCGATTCGACCACCCTCTTCGCCTTCTTTATGTTTACCTTTTCTCCGCTCTTGATTTTATTGATGACGCCTTTTGTATAGGATACGGCGTTGAAATAGGTCTTCTTGACCATCTTCCGCGGCTCAAGCAGATCGTCTTCGACGATCTTTTTCAGTCTCTCAACGCTTATCGCTTTCACGGCGGCCGTCCTCTCTTCGATCGTGTCAAACGGCTCCTGTGAAAAGGGAGCGGCGATGAAGGCCCTCGCGAACACTCGTATGTCTTCGGGGGTTATCTTGTCTTTAAAGACGATACTCCCGAGTTCTCTTCTCTTGCATTCCCTGACGAGATAATCGAAGTTCAGGAGATATTCGAGGGAATAGCGTATGCGGTAGTCATTGAGGTAGAAAAATTCACCGCGCAATTCGAGTGCGATGATTCTCTCGGATTCAATGAAGGAGTTGACCATGGAAACAAGTTTTTCTATGATCGAGGTCACGGCCTCATTGTTGGGGTCGTGCACCTGGGAACTGCGCAGCGCCGCCGAAAGCTGGTTGACCAGGTCCTTTGCAGTCCTGTGTATTTCTTTCTCTTCCCTGCCGTTTATCACTCCAGCCTCTTTATAGCGGTATAGGAGAATTCCTTCAGCAATTTACCGCTGTCGTTCTTGTATTTGTTGAGAACCTGCAGCGCGTCTCTGTTGCCGAGCAGGCCGAGGCAGTAAGCGGCGCAGGCACGCACCTCATCCGTCTTTGCCCTGCCGAAGAACGTCCTGTTCTTTAGTGTTCCTACCAGGAAATTGAAGATCTCGCCGTCCTTCCACCGCGACAGGGCCTCGAAATGCTCCCTCTTTTCTGCAAAATCCTTATCCCTGAACGCCTTATCGGAAACCCTGTTCAATATGATCCTCTTGGCCGCCTCCGACCCCATATTGGCGAGTGCCTTGAGCGCCGCGGATCTCACCTCGGGTTCTGGGTCGTCGAGACATTCGCGCAGTGCCTGCAGAACTCCCGCGCCGCCGAGTTCGCCGAGTGTCCTGATGACTTCCTTCCTGACCCTCAGATCACCGTGTTTGACTGTCTTGAGAAGATGATCCACCGCCCTCTTGTCGCCGATTTTTCTCAGGATATATATGATATTTCTGACCACGTACCACCGGTCGTCGGAAAGCCCCCGCGCGAGGGTGACAATGTCTTTGCCGCCGAGGAAGATAAGAGCGTCGATAACCAGCTTTCTTGAATGAATGGTCTGCAGATCTCCCAGGATCTTCATGAAGGGGACGATCGCGTTTCTGTCAAGTAACTTGACGAAGTCTTCAAACACCTTTTCGTCCACTTCCTGCCCGCTGTCGAGCACCTCGCCGAGAAGATGTACCACCGGTTCGCTGCCGGCAAAAAGGAGGATTTTTTTCACGTGCTTTTTCATGCTGTCTTCGACCGACGCATTCTCCGCCAATACTTTCAGGCGAGACAGGACATTAGTGACGAGATCTATGTCTCCTTTGCCGACGGAGAATTCTATGGCGTTCGTGAAGAAGCCGACAAGGTCCTCAAGGTCAGCCCTGTTCTCTGCGAGATAAAACATCTCAAACAGGATATCGATCAGTTTCCCGGTCTTATCGAGAGCGTCTTTTTCCAGTTCCGTGAGGAGCAGTTGCAGATCTCTGTCGGAAAGCGGCACGATGGATGCCTCTTTGACGACTTCCTCATCCTTGAATGCGTCCTTGTACGCCTTGAGAAGATTGTCCTCACCTGCTTCTCTTTCCTTCAGCGCCGAAACGGCCCTGGTTTCGTAATCTTCTTCGTCGACAACGACCGCCTCGTCTACCACATATTTTATATTCTGGAAATCCTTTTCCCAGAAAAGCGTCACGATATCGTCATCGAGAGCGTCCCGATCGAAATCAAGTGACACGATCTTCAGGAAATCTTCCATCTCGTCAAGGCCGAGGCCCTTTGCGAAGGCGAGCTCGCGGAGTCCGTCCTTGAAAAAGAAAAGCGCAAGGTTGTCGTCCTTTTCGGGGTTCGAATATACCGTCTCGGCATCGAAGAGAATCTCGTTCTGATTGATTTTCAGATTGATTTCGTCTCTGAGAAAAAATAATTCCCTGAACTTGTCGTAGCAGTCTTCAAGCGTGTTGGTATAAATCGGGTTGTTCCGGGGGTACATCCTCAAGATCTTCTTCGCTTTGAGGATGGACTGAATGATATCCTTTGCCCTTCTTGCTTCCTCGACGAATTCCATGAGATAATCTTACCACTCCAGGGCTGTCATAGGCTCACACCAGAGATATCCTGCGTTCCCTCAGATAGTTCCTGATTACCATCGCCGCGGTATAGAGCCTCTGCAGCTTCACGTTGCGGCCCCTTATTGCATTGATATCGCCGGTCGGAAACCGTTCGCTCCGTATTTCCACCTGGACCTTCGATATCTCGCGATAAAACTCGCGCAGCGTGTCTCCTTCAAAGGGCTTGAGAAACAACGGATTTACGGCTACGTACCCCTCTGCCACGTCCCTGATGAGCGCTTTCAGGCTCTTTCCCCTGACATTAGGCATCTTTCCTCTTTCTGTACAGTATTTTGGCTATTAGTATACCAACTTCGTAAAGAATAATAATAGGAACCGCCATCAACGTCTGGTTGAACGCATCAGGCGTCGGCGTGAGAACCGCCCCAAGAACAAAAGCAAAGAGGACGGCGAACTTCCGGTTTTTTGCGAGAGTCTTCGGCGAAACGAGCCCGAACCTGGCGAGGAAGACAATTGCCAGCGGCAGTTCAAATATTATCCCGAACGCCAGGATGAACTTCAGGCAAAAGTCGATGTAGTCGCCTACGGAGAGCATGGGAACGAGATGCGCGGTCTTATAACCCAGGAGAAAGGTAATCGCAAACGGGAGCACTATGAGGAAACAGAAGAGTGCTCCCACGAGGAACAGGCCCGTCGCCGTCACCACAAAGGGAAGGATGTATTTTTTTTCCTTCGATAGCAGACCCGGGGACACAAAGCGCCAGAGCTGAGAAAAGATAACCGGCAGGGAAACGATCAGCGCTCCTACGAAGGAAACTTTCAGGTTCATCCAGAATGCCTCAGCGGGTTTCAGAAAAACCAGCGGGGGGGAAGAAGCTTTCTTCATCGCATGGATATAAGGGGAAATGAGATTAATCCTGAGTTCAAATTTCAGGGGAAACGTCAGCAGGTCGAACAATTGCTCGGAATAGTTAAAAACAACGACGAACGCGATGAAGAGAAAGACGAGAGCTATCGTGATTCTTTTCCGCAGTTCGGCAAGGTGCTCGACGAGAGGCATCTGGGCGTTCTCCACGTCAGGCATCTTTCCCCTCTTTCCCGGTACCTTCTCCGGTGCCGGTCCCGCCCTGCTGCGATGTCCCTTTGTCGTCCTGTTCGACCTGTTCGACCGATTGTTTTTCCAATTCCTTGAACCCGCTCTCCATCTGGGACTTCGCCTCGTTCAGGCCTTTCCTGATCTCAACCATGAATTTCCCGAGAGTCCTTCCCAGCTCAGGCAGTCTCCTGGGTCCGAAGACGATAAGCGCAACGACAAAAACCAGGACCAGTTCCTGGATTCCTATATCGAACATCGGCAATTCCTCATGGATCGGCGAAAAGCGGCGATCTCTTATTCTTCTTCAAAAATTTTCTTGATTACCTTTTTTTCACGGGAAGGGACATAGCTGACGGACAACAGGACCCTGTATTCCGGAGTCCTTCTTTTGAAATCGCCTCCGACCCCTACAGTCGTGTAAAACGAGTCCGCCGTCTTCAGGCGGTAGCCGAATCTCGCCTCCATCTGATCGTATTCGTCCGAATTGTAACTCTTTCTGGCGATGAATTCCCCGAGCAGTTTGAAGTTATGGGCGGCGGCGAATTCTATGCCGCCGAGAAAGGATATCTCGTCCTGTAAACTCCCTGTGCCGGGTCTTTCATAAAAAAAATTGAAATGGCCCTGGAATGGGCCGACCCTCTTGCTGACTATAATGCCTGCCCCGAACCTTCCCTTGGTGCTGAACTCGTCCCGGCCTGAAGGAACGGAAGCGTTGATCAGCCAGGCGAGAGAAGGCCCATATTTACCCTCGTCGTAAAATCTCTTCTTGAAGCCAATCGCAAAATCTTCTATGCCGTCGGTTGAGTCCGAAAAATGATACACATACGGCATGGTCATATCGAATTCAAGAGAGTCATTTATACCATAAGCCATTCTCAGGTCGAACCTCGTGAAAGTGGGCTTCTGCGATCTTTCGGCGCCGAACTCGAATGCTACTCCTTTCTGCGGTAGGCTCTCGGCGCTGAAGGTCGAGAAAATTCCGTTCGGAGCGACGGGTTGAAGACCGAGGACGTCGAAAGCATAAGACCTGCCCGGCAGCATGAGCAGCAGGAAAAGGACAAGACACCACGCTTTTTTCATTATTGAAAAAATAACAGAAATTACTATTGCTGTCAATCGACGGCGGCGATTACGGGAAAATCCTGCTCTGTCTCCCGCCCCTACGCCTTTCGTTGACAAACAGCCGGTATCCAAAATATAATTTAGAAAGCTTATGAGAGGAGGTCTGTATGTCCGAAGGAGTGCTTGAAGTTACGACTGCCACATGGGAAAAAGAGGTTCTCGGTTCGACCGGACTTGTCATGATCGATTTCTGGGCCGTATGGTGCGGTCCTTGCCGCATGATCGCCCCGACGGTAGAGGAGCTGTCGAAAGAATACACCGGGAAAATGAAGGTCTTCAAACTGAATACGGATGAAAACCCCGATATCGCCAGCCGGTACAAAATAATGGGGATACCCACACTCATGTTCTTCAACAACGGACAGAAAGTGGATCAAATAGTTGGAGCTGTCCCCAAGCCTCAGCTTAAGTCGAAAATAGATACCATTCTCAATACCTGACATCTTTGGGTCGTCATTTCGGAACACAGGCAAGAGAGATCCTTATTTCCCGGTGAAACATTGAAAAGATTTTTTTTATGTGCACTTATTCTTAGTTCCTTTTTTACATGGGCTGCCTGCAGCAGGCAGGAACCTGCCGCGCCCGCCGGGCAAAGAACGGGAGTCGGGAAGCCCGCTCCCGACTTCAAACTGAAAGACCTGAACGGTCGTTATGTGAGGCTTTCCGATTACCGCGGGCATGTCGTGCTTATCGATTTCTGGGCAACGTGGTGCCCGCCGTGTCAGGCGACGATTCCGGAGCTCGTATCCGTCGAGAAAAAATATAGGGACAAAGGGATCGTTGTTCTCGGCATTTCCGTAGATGAAGGGGCGGATGCAGCAAAGTTGGCTGCTTTTTCGAAGGAGCACAAGATGAATTATCCCGTTCTTCTTGGAAGCGAAGCCGTGCAGGACGTCTATAACGTCAGGGGTATCCCTATGATTGTTCTCGTTGGCAAGGAAGGAAAGATTCAGGAGCGCTATATGGGCTACATGGCGAATTTTCAACAGATCGTTTCCGCAGAGATCAACAGGCTGATTTGAATGTTCGAGACAATCAGTGAAAAATTAGACGCGGTCTTCAAGAAACTGAAGGGCAAGGGACTTTTAAAGGAAGAAGATGTCGACCTTGCGATGAAGGAGGTACGACTTGCCCTGCTCGAGGCGGACGTCAACTTCAAGGTCGTCAAGGATCTTGTCCAGAGGATAAAGGACAAGGCAATAGGCAAAGAGGTGCTTGAAAGCCTCAGCCCCGGCCAGCAGGTCGTCAAGATCGTCAATGCCGAACTCTGCGAACTTCTCGGAAAATCCAACAGCAGAATAACCCTCTCGCCGAACCCGCCCACTGTTGTCATGATGGTCGGGCTTCAGGGATCCGGCAAAACAACAACTGCGGCTAAGCTGGCAAAGTTTTTCAAGAAAGACGGAAGAAGGCCCATGCTCGTCGCATGCGATCTTCAGAGACCTGCTGCCATAGACCAGCTTGTTACGCTTGGAAAACAGATAGACGTGAGTGTGTATTTTTCGAAAGATGCCCGGGATCCGGTTCTGCTTGCACGCGATTCGCTGAGGAAGGCCAAAACGGAGGCAAACGATATCGTTATCATTGATACCGCCGGCCGGCTGCATATCGATGAAGCGCTCATGAACGAACTGAAGAACATCAGGGAGGGTGTTTCGCCGCATGAAGTACTTCTCATCGCGGACTCGATGACGGGACAGGATGCGGTGATTATCGCGAAACATTTCAACGAACAAATCGGCATAGACGGCGTCATACTGACCAAAATGGACGGCGACGCCAGGGGCGGCGCGGCGCTCTCCATTCGTGCCATAACCGAAAAACCCATCAAGTTTATCGGCACCGGCGAGAAGATAGACATGCTCGAACCTTTCTATCCCGACAGGATCGCATCGAGAATTCTCGGCATGGGAGATGTCCTCAGCCTGATTGAACAGGCGCAGAGATCCTTTGACCAGAAGGAGGCGGATCTTCTCCAGCAAAGGATACTCGGGGACTCTTTTACCTTCGATGACCTCAGGGAGCAGCTGAAGAAGATACGGAGCATGGGACCGATTGAAAGCCTTCTGGGAATGATCCCGGGAATGAACAAGATGAAGAACCTCTCGGTGGACGAAAAGGAGTTCGTCAAAGTCGAGGCGATCATAAACTCCATGACGAATGGCGAGCGCTCCAATCACAACCTGCTCAACGGCAGCAGGAGAAAAAGGATCGCCATGGGAAGCGGCACAACCGTAACCGACGTGAACCGGGTCATAAAGCAGTACGTCGAATTGAAAAAGATGCTCAAGATGTTCAGGGGGAAGAAAGGCATAAGGATGCCCAAGCTCTTCGGATTCTGAGTAGCTTTACAACCTCTCGCAGAATATATTACAATTTGAGATAATTATAAGGAGGTGTTTTTTTGGTTAAGATCAGATTGACAAGACTTGGAGCACACAAAAAACCTTTTTACAGACTCATTGTAGCCGATTCAAGGGCGAGAAGGGACGGCCCCTTCATCGACATCCTGGGAACGTACGACCCCCTGAAGGAGCCCTCTGAGATCAAAATGGATGTTGAGAAAGCAAGACTCTGGCTTGCAAAAGGAGCGCAACCTACCGATACCGCTAAGAGGCTGATGCAAAAGGCTGGCCTGTAGACAGGCAAACTTTCCCATGGAGGTAGAGAGATGAAAGAGTTAGTCGAAAAGATGGCGAAGGCTCTCGTGGACAAACCTGAAGATGTTGTGGTGAATGAGATCGATGGAGAGAAAACTACCGTGTACGAACTCAGAGTGTCATCGAGCGATCTCGGGAAGGTCATAGGCAAGCAGGGCAAAACAGCACGCGCTATGCGGACGATTTTAAGCGCGGCCGGGACGAAGATAGGCAAACGCTGTGTTCTGGAGATACTGGAATAGATCGACAGGGAGTGAACATACAGTCCGATATTGTTGCATTGGCAAAGATAGTGAAGGAGTGGGGGGTGAGGGGAGAAGTCAAGGCCCTTCCCCTTTCACCAAAAATTTCCTCTCTCGGCAGCGGGGCGGAGGTCTCCCTGCTCAGCCCTGACGGACGCAGAAGCACTGCAAGGATAACCTCGGCGAGAAAGCATGGAAGACATCTTATAGTTGCGGCCGAAGGCTTCCCCGACGCGGTGAGCGCATCGAAGCTTCGCGGCTCCTCCATATGCGTTCCAAGGGATTCGGTAGTGCTCGAAGAAAACGAATTTTTCCATGATCAGCTCATAGGCATTCCCGTTGTTACCGTCGACGGTGAGGCGCTCGGCCGTGTGGCCGGTATCATCGAGACGGGGAGCAACGATGTCTATGTCGTCAGAAAAGACGATCGGGAATATCTGTTGCCTGCGATCAGAGATATTATTCAGGCGATAGATCTCGGCAGGCAGCTAATCGTCATAAAGACCATGCCCGGCCTCCTCGACTAAGCCCCCCTTTTCACCGGCATTGATTCTATAAGCGAGCTTCTTAGTCTTTCCTTTCTGCTTTTTTGCGGCAGGATAATATAATATATATATTCCTATGAAATTCAGCGTAGTTACAATATTCCCTGACATGGTGAACGCCTATCTGGGAGCGAGCATCATCCGCCGCGCCGTGAAGAACGGTATTATTACCGTGAATGTCCACAACCTGCGCGATTATGCGACGGACAAGCACAAGACCGTCGATGACTACCCGTACGGCGGCGGCGCAGGGATGGTAATGAAGCCGGAACCCTTTTTCAGGATTTCCGATGCCCTGTGGCCGGAAAAGGAAAAGAGGAAGATCATCCTTCTCTCGCCCAGGGGCCGATTATTCGATCAGGAGGCAGCCTCGGAGTTGTGCCGGGATGAAAGAGAGGTCGTCTTCTTCTGCGGCAGGTACGAGGCGATCGACGAAAGGATAGCCGTTACACTTGCAGACGAAGAAATTTCCATCGGCGATTATGTTTTGACTGGCGGAGAACTGCCCGCATTGGTTATAATAGATGCCGTCTCAAGACTCATACCGGGTGTGCTCGGCGACAGCCGCTCCTCCGAAGAGGACTCTTTTACCTGCGGCCTTCTGGATTATCCTCATTACACAAGGCCGGAGTTTTACAGAGGGCGTTCGGTGCCGGACATTCTGCTTTCGGGAAACCACCGTGAGATAGAGAGATGGCGGAAAAGAGAGTCTCTAAGGATTACGGCCGAAAGAAGGCCGGGACTATTGGAGAAGTACAGCCTTTCACCAGAAGACGTAACATTATTGGAGCACATAAAGGAGGAGTTGTAAATGAATTTGATCAACGCACTTGAAGAAGGTTTTAAGAGGGACCTCGGCGATTTCGGTATCGGGGATACCGTGAAGGTGTTCGTCAAGGTCGTAGAGGGAGACAAAGAGAGGATACAGCCCTTTCAGGGCGTCGTGATCGGCAGAAAGGGAAGCGGCACGAGGGAAACGTTTATGGTCAGAAAAGTCTCTTTCGGCGTAGGCGTCGAGAAGGTCTTCCCCGTCTGCTCCCCGGCAATCGACCGGATAGAAATTGTCAAAAGGGGTCGCGTAAGAAGGGCAAAACTCTATTATCTTCGCGGCAAAAAGGGCAAGGCCGCCAAGATCAAAGAAAAGGAAATGTCTGCGGAATAGCGAAGCGAGATGGACCCGTACCGGCATGATCAATCCTTCAGGGAACAGGGGTTCAGGGTCATTGCCGGTATCGATGAGGCAGGGAGGGGTCCTGTGGCGGGCCCGGTTGTCGCCGCTGCTGTCGTACTTCCTGAAGAATGCAGGATTCAGGGTCTGCGCGACTCCAAGAAGGTGCCCGAAAAAGAGAGGGCTGAACTGTTCATGGAAGTCCTGTCGCGTGCAGCCCGCGTCGGCGTCGGCATCGTGGGACACGAAGAGATAGACCGTGTCAATATTCTGCAGGCCACAAAAACGGCGATGAGCGAGGCGCTGCACGATCTGGGGGTGACGCCGGATATGCTTATCATCGATGCCGTCGCCCTCCCCTCCGTGAAGATCAGACAGATTTCTCCTTTCAAGGCAGAATCCAAAAGCGCCTCCGTTGCGGCCGCTTCCATCATTGCAAAATATACGAGGGACGTTATCATGGCGCGTTATCATGACCTTTATCCGCAGTATAACTTCATAAAGCACAAAGGCTACTGCACGGAGGAGCATCTCGATCTCATACGCCGTTACGGCCCGAGTCCGATCCACAGAAAATCATTCAGAAAGGTGATGTCACTCCCTTTGCCATTCTGAACGGCGATTGTTTTCTCAACATTCGTTGGATTATAATTAATTCCCAATGGGTGCAATCACTGACAAGGAAAGAATCGATGAAGCCCTCGAACTCCTGTGGGTACTCTCCGAAGAGGGACATGATGACGTGGAGCGCTTCAGCCTGAGCACCGACGACGAGGATCCCGAAGCGCTGCGTGAAACGTTGACGGCGGACGGACTTGCCGCTGTCGCGGGCGGTAAAATTACCCTCACCGAGAGGGGGCGCATGATCGCCAGGGGCCTTATCAGGAGACAGCGCCTGGCCGAAAGACTTTTTATGGACGTCTTCGAGATGAAGGAGGAAGCGGTTGTGGACGACGCATGCAAAATGGAACACATCCTGAGCGAGGAACTGACCGACAGCGTTTGCACTTTTCTCGGTCATCCGCCCACCTGTCCGCACGGGAAACCGATACCAAGGGGGGAATGCTGCAGAAAACTCAGGGTAGAGGTTACTCCCGTAGTGACAAGGCTTTCCGAATTCGAGGTCGGGGCTACAGGAAAGATCACCTTTATCGTACCTTCCGACCCTTCGAGGATCAGCAAACTGAACTCCCTCGGGATCACGGCAGGGAGCGTAATTAAGTTCATCCAGAAAATACCCTCGTGCGTCGTCCAGATAGATGAAACGACGGTGGCGATAGACCCCGAGATCGCAAAAGAGATCTACCTCAAGAAGATCATAAAATAATAATGTACCGGCGGTACACCATATGCAAAGATGAGCGGACCTCGCAGACATTGTGACACTTTTCTCGGGAAACTCGTTTGCGCTTTTGCCGTCGTCTCCTTTCTTGCCGCGCCTGCTGCAGCGGGGAAAAATTTCGTCCACCCGAGACTGATCATCGTCCGGGACGAAAAGACCGCGGTGGATATACTCGCCGCTCTGAAGGCCGGCAGTTCCTTTGCTCTTCTCGCAAAGGAAAGATCTGTTGACAAACAGAGCGCGGGACGCTACGGCGATCTCGGGGAAGTCCCTATCGATAGTCTCGAGCCCCCTCTGAGAAAGCTCGCAGCTGAGCTTGAGGACGGGGCAATGAGCGGCGTAGTCCCGTTGCAGGGAGGCCGCTTTGCCTTGCTCCAGATTGTGGATCTGAGGTTTTACCGTAAAGGGGCTCATGCATTCAGGGCCGGAGACTTCCGGACAGCCGAAGCAGACCTCCTGAAACATATTGAGCTCAACCTCGATGCCGTAAAGGGCCGCATTATGCTCGGGAGAATCTACGAAACGAGAAAGGACATGAAAAATGCGGAGCGCCTGTTCAACGAAGCGCTCTTTTATGACCCTCTCAGCGAAGAGGCTTATTCCCGTCTGGGATCGCTATACACGGCAGAAGGGAAGTATGAAAAAGCTGCTGCGCTTTATAAAAAGGGTCTGAAGCATCTGCCGGACGCGCGGCCCCTGCAGACGGGCCTGAATAATGTAATTGGCTACGGCAAGTCTTCCCCCGGGGTGCAAGACCGTGGAAAAGTGTTCCTGAGAGTCATCGTTACGGCAAGCAAAACGGACGCAAACGATATTCTCCACGAGATCGGAAAGGGGAAAACTTTCGCCTCTCTCGCAAAGGCCCGGTCAATTGATGAAAAGAGCAGGGATGCGTTCGGATATCTCGGAGAAGTTGCCGTGCAGACCCTGGACAGGCCGGTGCAGGAGGCGCTGGCCCGCCTGAGGCCGGGGGAGACGAGCGGTGTCATAGCTCTCGGCGACAAGAGGTTCGTCCTTGTTCAGAAGACGGACATTCATTACTTCACCGAAGGGGAAAAGGCGTTCATTTCCGGAGATCTGGAGACTGCGAAGGAAGATCTCCTGAAGCATGTGGCTCTCAACCCTGATTCCGTAAGGGCTCTCACCATGCTCGGCAAAATATATGAGGAAGAGAAAAAATCCGACAAGGCGGAGGCGGAGTACCGGCAGGCGATTTTCTATGACCCATCCGCCGTCCTGGTTTACGAAAGGCTCGGGAGGATGTATCTTCTGTCGGGACGGTTTAAAATGGCAAAAGAGCTTTACCAGGAAGGGCTGAGCCGCGTTCCATCCTCGCAAGTGCTCAGCGAGGGACTTGAGATGACCGACATCCTCATGATCAACAGGGGGAGCGGGGTCCCATGAGGAGAATACTGTATCTGTTGCTCTGCCTGGCTTTCCTGGCTCCGCTGCCATGGAGCGTTTCGTCGGCGCGGGTCCGCCGACCTGGCGCGGGGAGGACCGCCATAGTGGTGGCGCCGAGCGCGGAGGTATTCAAGAAGAGCACGAAGAGATCCGAACGTGTCACCGAGGCGCTGATGGGCGATGAATTCAGGGTCATCAGGGAAAACGGAGAATGGGCCTACGGCTCCATCCCGTCACAGGACGGATATAACGGATGGGTCCGGAAGAAGGACATATCCTTTCTGCTGAGCGAATCGCCCTTTCAGGGAATGTCTTTTGTCCTGGTGAGGGCGACGATGACGCGCATCACCTTCCGTGACGGCACATCAACCGAGGTCTTCGCAGGAACCAGTCTGCCCCTGCTCAGGAAGGGCACAGGCCGCTACGAAGTTATGATGCCCGACGGCTCCACGGGATTCCTTCCGGTCGACTCGTCCACCGTCGAAGACGAGAATTTCGGGAAATATGTGACGCCCGGGGACATACTGAAGGCTTCCAGGTTCTTCAACTCTCACTATAAATGGGGAGGGATAACAGCCGGAGGAATGGATTGTTCCGGTTTCGTCTATACCGTTTTCAGGATAAACGGAATTTACCTCAAGAGGGATTCATACCTGCAGGCGGAGGAAGGCACCGCTGTTCCTTTCACCGACCTGAGACAGGGGGATCTCGTTTTCTTCACATCGAAGAAGGGGGGCAGGATCACCCATGTCGGTATTTATATAGGCAAGGGGAATTTCATACATTCGAGCAGAGGCAAAAAAGGAGTGGGCGTCAGCACTCTCACGGAGGGTTATTTTCGAAAGAGGTTTGCCGCCGCGAGAAGGATCCTTCATGAGGAGCCGCCGACAGCGCAGGACAAGGCCGGCAGAGACGGCAGCGCCTGAAATCAGCGCCTCGCGACATTCCTGTCGATGTCGTAGCGTTCCTTGAGGGCATCGCCAAGAACATTGAAAGAAAGCGCCGTCAGCGCTATCATGAAGCCGGGCGAAAGGACCATCCAGGGCGCCGTGTCGATAAAGACCCTGTTGGCGCTGATCATGGATCCCCATGTTGCCGTGGGTGGCTGGGCGCCCAGTCCCAGGAAAGCGAGGGCGGCTTCGGTCAGGATATACCCCCCCAGCTTGAGACCCGCCATTACCAGGACGACAGGCATGCATTGCGGCAGGATGTGAACGAAAAGTATTCTGGTACTGCCGCACCCTATAGCCCTGGCGGCCTCGATAAACGGTTCCTCCCTCGCCGAGAGGACGTATCCCCTCACGAGCCTCGCAAATGAAGCCCATCCTACTGCCGAAAGCGCGATCATGACGGTATAGATACCCGGCGGAAAGAGAATCGATATTCCTATCGCAAGGAGAAGGGACGGGAAGGCCAGGAGAAGGTCGACGGCGGCCATCAGGAGCATATCCAGCCGTCCCCCGAAGTATCCCGAAAGCAGCCCCACGATGAGCCCTATTCCCATCGACATCGTGACAGCAATCAGGGAAACGCCGATCGAAATCTTGCCGCCGTAAAGGACCCGTGAGAGGATGTCCCTTCCCTTATTGTCCGTGCCGAGGGGGTGTGAGAAAGAAGGTGGTTGCCTGAGGGCGTCGAGGTTTATCGCATCGGGATCGTATGGCACGATAAAGGGGGCCAGGAGCGACAGCAGAAACAACCCAGCCACGATCGCCGATGCTATTTTACCTGACAGACCCATCTATCCTGACCCTTGGATCCAGGTAATGGTAGATTATGTCGACAATGAGGTTGGTAACGACAAAGGCAACCGTGCTTACTATGATACATCCCATTATTACCGGGTAGTCCCTCTTTACTATCCCTTCCATGGCAAACCGCCCTATCCCGTCCCAGCCGAAGATCGTTTCTGTCAGCACCGCACCGCTCAGGTAGCTTCCGAAGTCGAGGCCGATCACGGTGATGACGGGAATGAGCGCATTCTTCAGGATGTGTACGCCGATCACCCGGACCTCCCTTATCCCCTTTGCGCGCGCGGTCCTGATAAAGGGCATGTCCATAACGTCGATGACGCTCACCCTCGTGATCCTGACAAGCGTTGCGAGCGCCGGAAGCGCAAGGGTTATCGCCGGAAGGATGAGATATCTTATGCCGCCGGTCCCCGACGGAGGAAGCAGCCTCAGCTTCAAGCTGAAGAAGAGCATCAGTACCAGGCCACTCCAGAAAACAGGAACGCTTAGTCCCGCAATGGACAACCATGAAATAGTCCTGTCGGCGAGTGAATCCTTCCTGAGGGCGGCCCACACCCCGAGGAACAGCCCGACGAAAACCGAAACGGCCATCGCTCCTGCAGCCAGTTTGAGAGTGTTGGGGAACTTGACCGCGATGTCGCCGAGAACGCTTCTGTTCGTATAGTACGACCTGCCCATCTCGCCGCTCAGCAGGAGGCGGACATATCCTGCATACTGCCGTACCACTCCCTTGTCCGAGCCAATTTGTTTTCTTATCCTGGCTATTATCTCAGGGCTCGACCGCTCTCCTACCATACTGTATACAGGGTCTCCCGGAAGCGCCTTTGTAAGGGCAAACGTCGTGAGCGTGATCCCTAACAGAAGGGGGAATAGAAGAGCAATTCTCTTGATGATGTATAACTTCAAAAGGAAACCTCCACCCCTTTGTCCATGCTGTAGATCGGGTATATTTTATACTGTTTGACCCATGGCTGCCGCACTGCGTAGTCGGTCCTGTGCCAGAAAAAGACCCAGGGGCATTCGGAAGTGATGATCTCTTCGGCAGCCATGTAATAGCGGTCCGCCCGGGAGGGATCAGCCGCCCGCTGTCCGGCTTCGATTAGGCGATCGACCTCTTTGTTTGTATATCTCGATCTGTTGCCGCCTGCCCCATGATTCGAGGAATGAAAGAGAGGGAAGAGAAAATTCTCGGGATCGGGATAGTCTGCCCACCATCCAATCCAGAACATGTCGGCCTCACCTCTGTTCAATGCAGACTTGTACGCGCTCCATTCGAGTTGTTTGATCCGTACGTCCAGGCCGACCTTCACGAGATAGTACTGTATTACTTCTGCGATGTCCACCACATCCTGGTCGGCGTTGACATAAAAATTGATCACCCGGTTTTTCAACCCCTCCCCCTCGATGATCCTCTCGGCCCTTTCGGGGTCGTATGAAGTCACCCCCGGGGCGGGCCATTTTCTGAGCAGGTCCGGAACAGGGCCCATGGCAAGCCTGCCCCTCCCTTCATAGAACGTCTTCAGGATCTTTTCCCTGTCTATTGCAAAGGAAACCGCCCTTCTCAGGTTTAAGTCATCGAAAGGCGGTCTTGAGCAGTTGAAGCCGAGATAGTAGGTGTTCAGGCCTTTCGCCGATGAAATAAGGGGGCTCCATTTGGGAGAATTCCTGTACTTTCCGTATTCCGACGGCGGGATTGAGATTACGTCCAGATTGCCGACTTCGAATTCGGCGACCGCTGTAAGGTCTTCGGGGATGATCCGGTAAACGATGCCCGCGACCTTTGCCTTCTCATCGAAGTACCGCTCGTTTCTGGCAAAGACGAGCGTGCTGTTATGGTTCCATTCCTTCAGTATGAATGGGCCGGTTCCGACGGGATGCGTCGAAAAGTCAGGACCCCACCTTCGCACTTCCTCCCTGGGAACGACATAGGCTGCGGGCATCGTGAGCAACTTCAGGAATGGAGAAAAGGGCCTTCCCAGTCTGATGATCAGGGTATATCTGTCGATCGCCTGAAGGCCGGCGATATCTTTGGCCTTACCCTTCAGGTATTCCTTTGCGCCGAGAATTTTTTCAAGAACCCACGTATCCGGGGATTTTGTCTTTGGGTCGAAGATACGGGTAAAGGAATACTTAAAGTCATCTGAGGTAACTTCCCGTCCGTTTGTAAAAAAGACACCTTTTCTCAGGTGAAAAATATAGGTGGCTCCCCTGTCCCTGATCTCCCAACGCTCCGCGATATCGGGGACTACGTCAAGGTGATCGTCCAATCTGACAAGTCCGTTAAAAAGCTTGGCTGAAAGAGATCCGCCGGCTACGTCTACGATCAGGGCGGGATCGAGGGTGGTCGGGTTGGCATTCAGCCTGAGGTAAAGAAAACCCGCTCTCCTGTCCGTCGACGAACAGCCGCCCAAAAAAAACAGAACGAGAAAGAAAAGGGAAAAAAACGCTGTCTTCTTGCAACCCGTGTGTATCAATATATCAAAAGAGCACCAATGCGGTCAGCCTTTTCAAATTTTGCATTTCAGTATATTACTTCAAATGAAACAGGCCGCGCAACGGACGAGCATGAATGGTTTGCCCGGTACTCTCTCAGCCCTCTGCCTTGCCTTCGAGATGGCTGACGATCTCGAAAACGGAAAGGAACACCGCTGTGACGAGGGGTCCCGTGATCAACCCTATGACGCCGAAGAGTTTGATGCCTCCCAGAACGCTGAAAAGGATAACGATGGTGGGCATCTTCGTTCTGTTTCCGATAATGAGCGGTTTCAGGATATTATCCACCATGCTTATGACGAGAACACCGAAGAGAAAGAGCACGAGGCCGTTAATGAACTCCCCCTGCATCGCGAGATAGACCGAAGTAGGTCCCCATATGATGAATGTACCGAGAAGGGGAACGAACGACATGACCGACATCGCCACTCCCCACATCACAGGTGAGTCGATGCCGAGGAAATAAAAGGCGAGTCCTCCCAGCGTCCCCTGAATAATCGCGATCAGCACCCCGCCATAAACCGTGGATACGATCATATCTTTTATCTGTGTGGCGAGCCGTTCCTTCTGCGCATCGCTGAAAGGCATATATTCTCTGGCCTTTATCAGAAAGCGGGGACCGTCCTTGAGAAGGAAATACGTGGTAAAGATCATGAAGACAAAGTTGCCGACAACAGAAAGTATGTCGGGGATATGCACAGAAAATGCCTCTATAAGCGTCTTGCCTATACTGCTGACGTTGTCCCTGATCGCCTGCCGGGAGGCAAGCTCCCCAAGACCGCCGTACGACATTATTTTTTGCACGAAGGGATAAGACTCGATCCTTGTGATAAAGATCTGCAATGTGTCGAATTTGTTCGCGTTGATCTTCGACGCAATAAGCTGCACCTCGTTGACCAGCACCGCAGTCAGATAAGCAAAGGGGCCGAGGATCACGATCAGGACTATGCCTACAGTAAAGAGGGAGGCGAGCAACTCGACTTTGACGTATCGCGAGATGAAGGCGTACGCGGGGTAGAAAATGATGGTCACGACTATGGCCCAGGCGATGGCGCCGAAAAAAGGGCTCATTATGCGATAGGTGAAATAGCCGAGCACCGCAAGAAAAAAGATGAGCAGCAGGAAATAGAACCTATTTGTCTGCACTGCATGCCCCGACGAACTTCCGGAAGAGCAGATCCGACAGCGGCGTATCCATCCGCTCGGGATGCCATTGCACGCCGAGGAGAAAAGGGTACCGGTCGAGACAGAACGCCTCTGCGACGCCATCGGGAGCGAAGGCAAACGGCCCGATTCCCCTGCCGGGCCTCTTCACAGCCTGGTGGTGACTCGAATTCGTTTCCACCCGCCCCTCCCCGAAGAAAGGATTATCGGTCATGGTTACGAGATGCACGCCTCCCCTATGGTCCGCAGCGCCGGGTTTTTGCGAGGTAATGTCCTGATAAAGACTCCCCCCTAAGAAAACATTTATAAGTTGCATTCCATAACATATGCCCAGCACCGGTTTCCGCAAATCCATTATCTCACGGAGCAGAGAAATTTCAAAATCCGTTCTTGCGCCGGCCTCGGGAACGCAAGGGAGCACGCGGTCTTCACCGTAATACGAGGGATCTATGTCTCTTCCCCCCGGGATGAGAAACCCGTCATATTTCGCGACGAGATCCTTGACGTCTGCACCTGAAAAAACGAAGACCGCCTCCCCGCCTGCCCGCTCGAGCGCCTCCCGGTACAGCTCGAAACGACCCGGCAGACGCGAGGCGCTCTCAGAGGTAACTGCTATCGTGCGTCGTTTCATTGAATGATCGCTGGCGGAAACTGAATGATAGCGGATTGAGGCAAGCGACGGCTGTTCCGCCGAAGATCATGCGGAGAAGTCATCGGGGGTCATTACAACGATCCCGTCTCCTCCGGATTCCATCTCCATCCTTTCACACACCCTTCCCATATGCTGAAGGAGATTCTTTTTTTCAACGGGCAGCTTACTTTCTGCGATGGCGCTGACAAGCTTCATTAACCCTATGTTCACCTTCTTGCCGTTCCTGTTGAAGGACATCACGGTCCTGCTCTTCAAATCCTTCTTTGAATAATAGTGCTCGGCCTTCTTGCTGAAGGTCCTGGCGGCCTCTTTTAAATGTTTCGCCATATTCGGCGTCTCGCACATGACGATAAAGTCATGGGTATTCAGAGTACCGACAAAACAGTTCTTGCATCTTTCGCACGTTGTCTTCAGGATCGCGGCGGCCCACTGGATGACTTCGGCGTGCCTGTCGGGCCCGTATTTGATCAGGTAAGGATGGATATCGGCCAGTCGTACGTAAGCCACCGAGAGCTTCCCGAGTCTGGGAAAAACCTCTTCGAGTTTCTTCAGGATGGCGGCCTTGTCCGGCAGACCGGTGAGATAATCCGGCCAGAGATAGGGATTGGCCTGTTTCCTGTGCAAATCTTCGATGTATTTTTTAGCCTCTGTTACTCCCATGCGTATCACTCCTTTCGCTCACGGATTTCGGATGTCCTGCGTATACATTAAATACAGCATTTGGAAGACGCTTGTCAACTTTAAGTTGTAATTATAAGATCGCCTGATCCTTTCAGGGGGACAACAAAAAAGGGCACTTAAATGCCCTTTTTTGTTGTGTTACTTTCAGAATAAGACTATTTCCTCTTTCCCTTCTCCTTCAGCGCAGCCTGCGCCGCCGCAAACCGCGCTACGGGTACCCTGTAAGGCGAGCAGCTCACGTAGTCGAGGCCGATTGCGTGGCAGAATTCGACGGACTTCGGCTCTCCGCCGTGCTCCCCGCAGATACCCATCTTCATCCCTTTCTTGACCTTACGTCCCTTTTCCACCGCCATGCGCATCAACGAGCCCACACCGTCCGTGTCTATTGAGATAAAGGGATCTTCCTTCAGCAGCCCGCTTTCCACGTAGAACGGCAGGAACCTTCCCGCGTCGTCCCTCGATAATCCATAGACCGTCTGTGTCAGGTCGTTGGTGCCGAAGGAATAAAAGTCGGCCTGCGTCGCAATTTCGTCCGACGTCACACAGGCGCGGGGGAGTTCGATCATCGTTCCGACCGTGTAAGGTACCTTCACCTTGTATTCCTTCCGTACCGCGTCAGCCGTAGTCACGGTAAGGTTTCTCATGATCTCGAGTTCCCTGACATGGCCGACAAGCGGGATCATTATCTCGGGCATGACCTTCACCTTCTGTTTGGCGAGCTCGCAGGCGGCCTCCATGAGCGCCCTCACCTGCATCTCGTATATTTCCGGGTAGGTGATGCCGAGGCGGCAGCCGCGGTGCCCGAGCATGGGATTGAATTCGTGTAGTGACTTGTTTTTTGCGTTCAACTGATCGAAGGACACGCCCATATCTTCAGCGAGCTCCACAAGTTCCTGGTCAGTGTGGGGAAGGAATTCGTGGAGAGGCGGGTCAAGAAGCCTTACCGTGACAGGCAGGCCCTTCATTACCCGCAGGATGCCGATGAAGTCTCCTTTCTGCATCGGCAGGATCTTCGCAAGCGCTTTTTTTCTTCCTTCAACCGTCTCCGAGAGGATCATCTCTCTCACTGCCTTTATCCGGTCCGGACCGAAGAACATATGCTCCGTTCTGCAAAGACCGATACCCTGGGCGCCGTAATTCCTCGCCACCTCCGCGTCGTTCGGCGTGTCCGCGTTTGTCCTTACACCGAGGGTCCTGAACTGGTCCGCCCACTTCATCATCTCCTTGTACCATAGGTTGTGATCGGGATCGGCCGGCAGGAGAGAGAGCTTGCCTTCGTATACCCTGCCCTTCGTTCCGTTCAGTGTGATCCAGTCGCCTTCCTTCAGTACCCTTCCGTTGACGCGGATGGTCCTGTTTCTCAGATCGATATCCAGGGCGGAGCATCCGACGATGCAGCATTTGCCCCATCCTCGTGCAACGAGCGCTGCATGGCTCGTCATGCCGCCCTTGGCGGTGAGTATCGCCTCCGCGGCGTGCATGCCGTGTACATCTTCCGGGGAGGTCTCATTCCTCACGAGAATGACCGGCTCGCCCCTCTTTGCCCATGCCTCGGCGTCGTCGGCGGTGAAAACCACTTTACCGATAGCCCCGCCGGGTCCCGCCGGGAGTCCCTTCGCAAGCTCGACCGCCTTCTTTTCGGCTGCCGGGTCTACGCTCGGGTGCAGGAGCTCATCGATCTGTTCGGGCTTCACCCGCAGAACGGCCGTCTCCTTTGTTATCAGTCTCGACTTCGCCATCTCGACCGCCATGCGGATTGCGGCCTGACCGTTGCGTTTACCGACCCTTGTCTGGAGCATCCAGAGCCTGCCATCCTCGATCGTGAATTCGATGTCCTGCATGTCACTATAATGCTTCTCGAGCTTCTTCTGTATCGCAAAGAGCACCTTGTAGACCTTGGGCATGACTTCTTCGAGCGACTGGAGGTGCCTCGTGTCCTCGGTCTTTCCGGCCTTGTTGACCGGGTTGGGGGTCCGTATCCCGGCAACGACGTCCTCGCCCTGCGCGTTCGGCAGCCATTCTCCGAAGAAGAGGTTTTCACCCGTGGCGGGGTTTCTCGTAAATGCAACTCCGGTTGCCGAATTGTCACCCGTGTTTCCAAAGACCATTGACTGAACGTTTACCGCGGTGCCCCAGTCTTCGGGGATCTTCTCGATCTTCCTGTATGAAACAGCGCGCTTGCCCATCCAGGACTGGAAGACTGCGCCGATGCCGCCCCAGAGCTGCTCCTGCGGATTATCGGGAAATTCCTTTTTCAGCGTTTCCCTGATGATTATCCTGAATTCATCACAGAGTTTCTTGAGGTCGTCGACGGTAAGGTCGGTATCGCTTGCGTATCCCTTTTGCTTTTTCATCCCCTCCATGGCATGTTCGAGTTTCTGCCTGATACCATGACCGTCTTCGGGCTCTATTCCCGCAGCCTTTTCCATGACTACATCAGAATACATCATGAGGAGACGGCGATACGCGTCGTATACAAAGCGCTCGTTATTCGTCCGCCTGATCATTGAAGGGATGGTTTTTGTGGTAAGACCGACATTCAGTACGGTCTCCATCATGCCAGGCATGGAGGTCCGCGCCCCGGAGCGGACTGAAACGAGCAGCGGATTGACGGGATCTCCGAACTTCCTTCCCATGATCTTTTCCACCCTTGCCATAGCGGCGTCAACCTGTTTCTTTAATTCAAGCGGATATTTGCGGTTGTTTTTATAGTAGAGGGTGCAGACCTCGGTGGTTATCGTAAAACCCGGAGGAACAGGGATTCCCAGGTTTGTCATCTCCGCGATGTTTGCGCCCTTGCCGCCGAGAAGATTTTTCATTTCGGCCTTTCCGTCAGCCCTCCCGGCGCCAAAAAAATAAACATATTTCCTTGCAGATTTCTTCGCCATTCAAAGACCTCCCAACATATTAGAATTTCAGGAATTATAGCCTAACGTACATCACCAAAAAATTCAACAATAACCTCAACGATTTATGGGCCTATTAATAAATAAAATAGACTAATCAGGGCTGAGCGACAGGGAAGCCCCTCCTCCGGCAACAGAAGAAATTATTCTTGAAAAAGCGGAAAGAACATGGTAAAAACTAATTGAGGAGACATTAGATGAGAAGATTCCTCCTGCTCTTTGTTTCGTGCTTCTTGCTTTCATCGTGCGCCCACGTAATTTCCGAACAGTACCGCGAATCCGCGGTAAAGGGCGTCGGCTTCAGGCAGATTCTCGACGATCCCGCTGCGTATATGAACGAAACTTTCATATTCGGCGGCACCATCGCCGAAACAACGGGCGCGAAGAAAGGGTCCGAGATCGAGGTGGTCCAGAACCCCATCGACAGGTATGGCGACATCACCGATAAGGATATATCGGAGGGCAGATTCATAATAGTGACATCGCGGCATCTCGATCCGCTTATTTACAAAGGCGGCAGGACTATAACATTTGCAGGAAAGTTGATCGGGACAAGGGAAAAGACGCTTGCGGGGATCGAATACCGCTATCCCGTTTTCGAGGCAGAGGAACTGTACCTCTGGAAACCGGTGACTTACTATTATGCGCCTTATCCGTGGTGGTACGACCCCTTCTACTATCCCTATCCTTACTGGTACGGCCCTGTATACAGGCCCTATTTCTATCCTTATTGGTAAAGGCTACAGAGACTGTTCGGCCATCGTTCTTGCGGGAAGCTCGACGATATTCGATTCATCCTGCTGCATCGAGGACCTTCCGTCAAAGATACCTCCTTCGGCGATCGTAAGCTTCGGAGTGTAGACCTCCCCGTAGACCTGTCCCTTGTTCTTTATCTCGACGATCTCTTTTGCCTTCAGGTTTCCCTCCACCTTGCCGCCGATCACGATGCCGCGGGCGGTTATGTTGCCCTTGATCTGTGCCTTCTCTCCGACAACGACCCAGTCCGCGCTTATGTTTCCCTCGACGGAGCCGTCCGCCCTGAGCGTGCCTTTTGACTCAATCTCTCCCTTGACGATCGAATTGCTCCCGACCAAAGATTCCAGTTTTTCGGTGTTTTTGTGAAACATCAGGACCTCCCTGTGAGATATTTTGCGGGATTCACCGCCTTGCCGTCATGCCATACCTCGTAATGCACATGCGGGCCGGTCGAATTTCCTGTAGAGCCCAGGTAGCTTATGACATCTCCGCGGCGTACCTTTTGACCGACCTTCACGGCTACCAGCCTGTTATGGGCATAGAACGTTGAAAAGCCGAGGCCATGCTCAATAACAACCAGGTTGCCGTTGGGGCCCCTCCAGCCTGCAAAACTGACAACACCGTCCGCAGTGGCCCTCACCGGGCTGCCCGGCTCAGCGGCTATGTCCACTCCCGTATGGAACTCGTCCTTCCCCGTTATCGGCTGCACCCTCTCGCCGAAAGGAGAAGTGATGTGCCCGTTAACAGGCCACCCCCTCGGCGTCGCCACATATACGTCCCTCTGCTCGCTAAGATAATCCTTTATACTTCCGACAGTTTCCATGGTTACTTTAATCTCTTTCTTTAAGCCCTCAAGGTCGACTGAACCGGTGTCGGTAGTGTCAAGGTTTTTGAGTACTTGCTCCTTTGTATTGACTGAAAAAAGCTTCTTGAACTCGTCCTCCGAATCCCTGAGACTGGCTATTGTAGACTTCAGCTCCGTGAACTGCTCGGTATAATAGTCGAGCTTCTGTTTCATTCTCTGGTATTCAAGGGTGTTTATCGCGAGTGAAACGACGTAGGCCGTACCGATGACCCAGAGGATTATGGACGCCGCTATCCCGATGGAGGGTACCTTCAGACGCAACGATTTTGCATCGCTGTGGGGTATAAGCATGATCGTGACCGGGGTAAATGCTTTTTTAAACAGGCCTCTAAGCTTCTGCATAACTAACCACTTCAGCGCCCTTCTCTACCCCGGCCGTTGCAAAGGCGTTATGACCGCCATTCATCATAATATCGGCCTACCTCTCCTGCCTCTCCGTGTAAAACATTTTTTTCCTGCCGTAATATACCTGAAGAAATCGCGTGAGGCAAATCATGTCCGTTTCCGGAACCGTTTCAGAAACCATCTGCGTGGGCGACAGGGGAGACCGGCTGTTTTTCCCGACCCGCTAATCTTCAGCATAACGCACTCCATGCGAGCCCTTCTCAAGCCTTCCTATGCCATATGCGTCATAACCGATTTTTTTCAGAATAGCGATCGCCCTTCCCTGCTTCTTTTCTTCGACCGCCATTATCATGCCGATTCCCATATTAAAAGTTCGCCTCATGTCGCGGTGCGGGACTCTGCCGAGCTTCTCGATCAGGGGAAAGATCGCCTGTTCAGGCCATGACGACCCGTCGACGACGGCAGCGAGACCTCTGGGGAATATCCTCGGCAGATTTCCCGGAATGCCTCCACCCGTAATGTGGGCCATCCCCTTTATGTCAATCTTTTTCCTCAGGGCGTTGAACGCCTTGACGTATATCGTTGTGGGCCGCAATAATTCTTCGCCGAGCGACCGGCCCAGTTCAGGCACATATTTGCCGACCTTCATCTTTTTGAGATCGAAGAAGACCTTTCTCACAAGAGAGTAGCCGTTGCTGTGAAGGCCGTTCGAGGCGATTCCAAGCAGGGCGTCTCCCGGCCTGATCCTGCTGCCGTCGATGATCTTGTCCTCATCCACGACACCGACAGCGAATCCTGAAAGGTCGTACTCCCCCCTTTCATAGAAGCCCGGCATCTCGGCGGTCTCCCCCCCGACAAGGGAACATCCCGCCTCCATACAGCCCTCCGTTATCCCTCTGACGACATCAGCGGCCTTTTCGGGTTTCAGCTTGCCGGTGGCGAAGTAATCCAGGAAAAATAAAGGATCCGCGCCGCTTGTGAGGATATCGTTTACGCACATCGCAACGAGGTCTATCCCGACGGTGTCATGTCTGTCGGCCATGAAGGCGATCTTGAGCTTCGTTCCCACACCGTCGGTGCCGCTTACGAGAACGGGGTGCCTGTATTTTTTATTGTCTACCTTGAATAGGGCGCCGAAAGAGCCGATATCCGCCATCACCCCGGGACGGAAGGTCCGGCGCACGAGGGGGGTTATCAGATCGATAAAACGGTCCCCTTCATCGATATCGACACCGGCCTTCTTGTAGGGTAGACACTTTGCTTACATAGCGTTTCCCGGGAAGCGGTCAAGTCTGTTTATTTTGCACAAAGGGCATTCAAAGGGCAAGCCCAATTTAGATTTATCAACCCGAGGTGCTACAATAGGCATGGATGGCACTGATTCTCGTGACAAATGACGACGGAGTTCATTCTCCCGGAATAATCGCCCTCTATCGCGCGATGAAGGACCTCGGAGACGCCTATATCGTTGCCCCTGACCGCGAAAGGAGCGCTGCGGGCCATTCCCTCACAATGCACCGGCCCCTCAGGGCGGAAGAGATACGTGAGCGCGTCTTCAGTCTCAACGGAACACCGACCGACTGCGTCACGATAGGGATAAACAAGCTTCTTCCCGAAAGGCCGGCTCTTGTCGTCTCCGGAATCAACAAGGGTGCTAACCTCGGCGACGATATCACCTATTCCGGCACCGTTTCCGCGGCGGTTGAGGGGACGATCTTCGGGATACCGTCCCTCGCCTTCTCGCTTGTGGCCGACAGGTATTACCATTTCGAGACCGCCGCTTCCTTTGCGGTGAAGATCGCATCCTATGCGCTCGAACACTCGCTTCCCTACGACACGCTCCTTAACGTCAATGTCCCGAACGTTCCAAGGGAAGACATAAGGGGCGTGAAGTTTACGCGGCAGGGAAAGAGGGTCTACGACGGATCGATCCAGGACACCTTCGATCCATGGGGCCAGAAGCATTACTGGATAGGGGGAGGCCGGCCCTACTGGGAGCGCGGCGAGGACATGGACATCGAGGCGGTACAGGCCGGCTATATCTCCGTAACGCCGGTCCATCTCGACCTTACGAATTACGATGCGCTCTCTTATTTCAGGGACAAGTGGGCATCGACGGACATCTGGTCGGAAACCGATGAAAAGGTATGACGTCATAATCATCGGCGCGGGCCCGGCGGGGATCTTCGCGGCCCTCGAATTCCTGAAGTCGGCGGGGAAGATCAGGGTCCTCATCATCGAAAAGGGAAAGGACATCGAAAGGAGGTCCTGCCCGATGAAGGTCGGGAAGATCTCCTGCACCGCCTGCCGCGAATGCAACCTCCTCAGCGGATGGGGCGGCGCCGGGGCATTCAGCGACGGCAAACTCAGTCTCTCCCCGGAAGTCGGCGGTTTCCTTTCGCGATACATGGACAAGGACGATGTCCAGGCCCTCATAGACTATGTCGACGGCGTCTATCTGCATTACGGCGCTCCGACCCGGGTATTCGGAGAGGGCGCCGGGGAGATCCGCGAACTCGAAAGAACCGCCGCCATGAACAACCTCGTCCTCGTGCCTTCGAGGATACGCCATATAGGCACAGACCGCTGCAAGCCGCTTCTCAAGAAAATGAAAGAGGACATAAACGACGGGGTTCATGCAATTTTCCAGACCGAGGCGCAGACGGTGATCGTCGACAAGGGAAAGTTCAGGGGTGTTATACTGAAAAACGGGGAAAAGGTCTATTCCGACTTCCTCGTACTCGCTCCGGGCCGGGAGGGATCGCGATGGCTCGAAGAAGAATCGAGGAGACTGAACCTTACGCTCCTCAAGAACCCTGTCGACGTCGGCGTGCGGGTAGAAGTTCCCGCTGCCGTCCTTGAGCCGATAACGAATATTACCTACGAGCCGAAGCTGCTGTTTTACACAAAGAGGTTCGACGACAAGGTACGCACCTTCTGCGTAAACCCGTACGGCGAAGTGGTCAGGGAATACCTGAAAGGAATATGGACCGTCAACGGCCACAGCTATGCCGCGCGGAAGACGCGCAACACGAACTTCGCGCTCCTGGTGAGCACCTACTTCACCGAGCCCTATGACGAGCCCATATCCTACGGCAGATATATCGCCCGGCTTGCGAATTTTCTCGGAAAGGATGTAATCGTTCAAAGGCTTGGGGACTTCATCGCCGGACGCCGCTCGACGCACGAGCGCATTGCAAAAGGGATCGTCCGGCCGACACTGAAGGACGCAACGCCCGGGGATCTCAGCTTCGTCATCCCCTACCGGTACCTCTGCGACATCATGGAGATGCTCGAGGCACTCGACAGGATCGCCCCGGGGGTTAATTCGCGCCACACCCTCCTCTACGGCGTCGAGGTGAAATTCTACTCCATGCAGCTGAAGCTTACGAACAGACTCGAGACCGAGATCGCAAATGTCTTTGCGGTAGGCGACGGCGCCGGCGTCAGCAGGGGGCTCATACAGGCATCGGCGTCCGGTGTCGTAGCTGCAAGGGAAATCCTGTCCCGCCTGTGATACACTGACTTCATGGGATACGACGATCTCAGGGAACTGATGGTGGAGTCGCAGTTGATCCCCAGGGGAATACGCAACGAGAGGGTCCTCGATGCGATGAGACGCGTCCCGCGCCATCTCTTTGTCGAAGAATTGATCCGCCACAGCGCTTACGATGACATGGCCCTTCCGATCGGGGAAGGTCAGACCATCTCACAGCCCTACATGGTTGCGATAATGACGGAACTGCTCGAATTAAAGGGCGTGGAGAAGGTCCTCGAAATCGGCACGGGGTCCGGCTACCAGGCGGCTGTCCTTGGCGAGCTCGCAAAGGAAGTCTATACGATCGAAAGGATAGCGGTCCTCACAAAAATGGCGAAAGAGACATTGCTGTCTCTGGGATATGAAAATATTCACCTTGCGACCGGAGACGGCACCCTCGGATGGCCCGGGGAAGGGCCCTTCGAAAGAATCATCATCACCGCCGCGTCTCCGAAGATACCGGACCCCCTGATGGAACAGCTTGCAATGGACGGCATCCTTCTCGTGCCTGTGGGAAGCAGACACTCCCAGCAGCTTCTGAAGATCAGAAAAACAAAACAGGGCGTGGCCGAAGAATACCACACGCCCTGCGTCTTCGTGCCCCTCATAGGAGAGCACGGCTGGAAGGACGGCTAACGGAACTTTTCACTTCTCCTTCCCGGCCTTCTCCAACAGTCTCTCATATCTCCTCTTCCGCTTCGTCCCCATTTCTCTTTTCCCGAACCGGGACTCTTCGTAAAGCGCAAGGAATTCTTCCGCGCTCTTCCAGGCCCTCCGTTTCGCCTCTTTGCGCAGATCGCCCGCCGTCGTCGCGGGGGTGACACTCACCCCTTTTCTCTTCAACGATCTCCTGAACTCGATATACCCTCCGGTGACAAAGCCCCGCCGCCGGAAACGCACAGTCCGTATGACAAGCCATACCGCACCGCCCAGAAAAACCAGGACAACAAGGAAGCCGGCAGCCGATCTCAAAGGTACATCATGGAGCCGCGGCGCGTACATCTTCGGGAGAATGAAGGGAAGAGCAAAGGTGCGAAGTATGGCCATCTGGTCTCTTGAACCGAACCCTACCACATATCTCGACCAGTCCATCTTCAGGGAATCGAGAAAAAGAGACAATGACGACGGACCTATCTCGGCGACCGCAGGCGTGGGGTCGAACCTGGTCCATCTGCCGTCGATCAGCGCCTCCACCCAGGAATGGGCATCGCTTTCCCTCACGATGATATAGCCGCCGTACCTGTTCTTCTCACCGCCGCGAAAACCGTTGACGATCCTCGCGGGTATCCCGAGGAAGCGGAGCATGAGGACCATCGAGGTCGCATAATGTTCGCAGTAGCCCTTCTTCGACTTAAAGAGAAAATCTTCGATCGCGCTCATCCCTGTCATCGGCCGGGATGTGGAAAGGGAATAAATGTAGTTCTTCCGCAGATAGCGTTCGATGTCCACGGCCTTCCCTGCCGACGTTCGAGCGCCTGCCGTCACATGTCTTGCAAGCGCACCGATACGTTCAATGCCTGCCGGAAGCTGAAGATACCGGGCGTCGGCCCTGCCGGGGTAGCTGTCAGCCGGGACGCTGTATACAGTATATTGAATCGTCTGCGACGTCCTCCCGGGCAAGTAAACGCATGAGGCGCTGTCGGTGAGCAGGGCAAAAGAATCCGTTTTTATGCCCCTGATTCGAGAGAGTCCGAAGATGACGTTCGAGTCCATGGGTTCAAGGTATACCTTCTGCTCCACCGCCTTTTGCCGGTCGTAGGGCAACAGCACATATTCGTCCCCGATTTTCTCGGAGCGGAATCTCCGCGTAAGCGCGCTGACGAGCGAATCCTTCCAGGCGATGCCGTCGAAGTAATCGAAGGTCGTCCCCCTCCAGTAGTAGGGGACATGGGGGTCCCTGTTCATCTCTATCCTCATCACAACGGAAGGATCGAGTTTGATATTTCCGAAGGAGCCGAAATCCATGCTGTTCGAAAAGCCGCTCGTCTTTATCCCCCGTATGTGGCTCTTGCCGAACATCCTCCCGGATGTCCTCGGCAACGCGATGAAAATACATAAGGTGGCAACAAGAGTGAGGAGCGACATGAAAAAGAGCGGTTGTTTAATTTTTCGCAGATCGTGATAGCCCTCTTTCATGAAATGGGAAAGTACCATGGCGGCAGCGAGCGCCACGATAAAGAGCACGAAAACGACGCCGAAAGCGACGGAATCCGTAAGCTCCGAAGCGACTATGAGCTGAAGCAGAGACACGAAAAATACCTGGAGGTTGTCCCATGGCTCTCTCAGGTCGAAGCACTTGATCGCCTGGAACGCTATCGTAAGATGCGCGACCGCTACGACGACGTCCCCGGAGACGACTGCGGCATCGAAGAAAAAAACGCCGAGCGCCACGAGCGAAAGCGCGCCGATCGTCCATTTCCCTGCGGCCGGCTCGTCCCTGAGAAAGCGATAATATCCCGGAAACAGCGCAAGGCCGCTGACCGACATGACCGGGCTCGTCTCGCCGGTAATGACAAGACTCGCGCACCCGATGACTGCGAGGACAGCGGTAAGATACTTATAAAGTCTCGGCATGTACCACCAGGTCGCTGATCGCAACGAGATCGGCCGACGAAGGCCGTGAAGAAACAAGGACTGTTACGATAAGCCCTTCGCCCTCAACCGGCAGGGGACTTTCCCATCTGTCCTCTTCCGATACCACCGCGAGGATATCGAGAACCTTGAAGAGCTGTTCATCGCCGCTTCCGAAGGGAATCACCTTCCTTGCGGAAACGATCCTCACGAGGTTCCCCCTGTAGATGAAATATCGTGCGAGAGATGCAGCGAGGGAGACGGCCTTCTCGAAGACTTCGTCGCCCTCCTCATTTGCCCTGCGCCCCCCTTTTCCCATGTTGTCGAATATGATCGTCGTCCGCCGCAGCCGGTGTTCCGCGTATTCCTTGACCATGAGGTCCGAGACCTTTGCCGACGCCTTCCAGTGTATTCTCCGCAGATCGTCGCCGTGCCTGAACTCCCTTATGGAATAGATCTCCTCTCCCGCGCCCGCCGTGCGCACGGCATCTCCCTGTTCACCCCCCCAGCCGTCGGGAACTACGTCTTCGACGTCCCGGAGCGCCGGGTATACCAGTACCTCTCCTCCGACTTCCATCTCCTTCCGGCCCGCAAGGAGGATGAAGGGGAATCCGCTCTGTGCGGTGAAGCTGCGACGGCCGTAAAGCCCTCTTCTTGCAAAGAGGATCTTCACGTTTTCTGCCTGCCCGCCCTGCGCCGAAACCAGGGGGAAATAGACTCGGGAAGTCATGCCCTCCGAAAGGATATTCACCGAATAAGAGGGGAGGAAGCGCTTGCGGTTTCTGACCGTCAGTGAAAAGGAGGCTTCTTCCCCGGCAAAGACCGGCGCCGACGCAGCAGCGTCGATCGAGAGCCCGGAGAGGTTAGACTTCAGGATGACGATCGAAAGGACAACAAGGGAGAGCATGAGGGCAAGAATAAGGTAGATAAGGTTGTTGCCGGTATTGAGCGCCGCAGCGGCAATGAGGACCGAAGCAAGGATGAACCTCCTGCCTTCGCGAGTAACTCTCATTATTTCATCAGACCGGCACCGCTATCTTCCCGACAATCTCTTTGACGATCAGTTCGGCGTCGGACATGAACTTTCCGGTCTTCATAATGAGCCTGTGTCCCAGCACGAGCGGCGCAAGTTCCCTGACATCGTCGGGCACCGCAAACCCCCTGCCCTCATAGAAGGCGTGCGCCCTCACCGCCTGCACGAAAAACTGCGCGCCCCTCGTACTCACCCCGAGACGCACCCTTTCATGTCTGCGCGTCTCGGCGACTATATGCATCAGATAGTCGATGAGGCTGTCCTCGATCACGATAGAGTCGACCTCTTCCTGCATGCCCACTATCTCCTTTTTCGTTATAACCGGCCCCATATTATCGAGCACCCGGAAGCTCGGTTTCCCGGTCAATGCAATCTTCTCGAATTCCCGCGACGGATACCCGAGCTTTATATGCATCATGAAGCGGTCGAGCTGACTTTCCGGCAGGGGGAAGGTTCCGTGGTATTCCGTCGGGTTCTGCGTGGCGATCACCATGAACGGTTCCGGCAACCTGAAGGTCTTCCTGTCGACCGTCACCTTTTTCTCGTTCATCGCCTCCAGGAGCGCGGACTGGGTCTTTGGGCTCGTCCTGTTGATCTCGTCGGCGAGCACTATATTCGAAAAGAGAGGCCCGGGTCTGAATTCGAATTCCCTTGTCTCCTGGTTGAAGATGCTTATCCCTATGATGTCTGTCGGCATCAGGTCGCTTGTGAACTGCACGCGGTGAAAGGAGCAGTCCGTCGCCTTCGCAAGCGCATAGGCAAGAGTAGTTTTGCCGACGCCAGGCACGTCCTCGATCAGGAGGTTCCCCCGGCCGAGCAGGGTCACTATCGCCATCTTCACCGCCCCGGGCTTGCCCCTGATCACCGTATCCACCCTCTTCTGAAGGTGCTGCAGGGATTGATTCGCCATACGCATATTATACACGGGCGGCGTGTGACAGAACGCGAAAATGTCGGCCCGGCCACGCACCACTATTGATTATCTCCTCCGAAATATGGAGAAAAAATGCGGCATTCACTATATAATAGAAGGACTTTTTCAGGACAACGGATACGGAGGTGTCTTCAACGTGAAAAAACCCTGGGGAGGCAGGTTCAAGGAAAAGACGTCGGCAGCAGTCGAGAACTTTACGGAGTCCATTTCTTTTGACAAACGGCTCTGGAAACACGATATTCAGGGGAGCATCGCACATGCGAAGATGCTCGGGAAACAGGGCATCATACCCTCGAAGGACGCCGAGGCGATCGTTAAGGGGCTCACCGCAATAGCGGAGGAGATCTCCTCGGGAAGGTTCAGGTTCCGGCGGGAACTCGAAGACATCCATATGAACATCGAGACCGCCCTCGTCAAAAAAATCGGAGAGGCCGGCAAGAGGCTCCATACCGCGCGATCGAGAAACGACCAGGTGGCGCTCGACCTGAGACTGTATTTGAGAGAAGAGACGAAGAATATCCTTTCCCTCATCCTGAAACTCCAGAAGACCCTTCTCAGGATCGCCGGCCGCCATGTATACACTATAATGCCCGGATATACCCACCTGCAGAGGGCCCAGCCCGTTTCTCTTGCCCATCACCTGCTTGCATACGTCGAGATGCTGCAGAGAGACAGGGGGCGCTTCGGGGATTCGCTGAAACGGACCGACGTGCTTCCCCTCGGCTCCTGCGCGCTTGCCGGCACCACTCTTCCCATCGACAGAACATTCGTTGCAAAACAGCTCGGCTTCAGGGAGATCTCAGGAAACAGCATCGATGCCGTCTCCGACAGGGACTTTGCCGTCGAGTTTCTCGGCTGCGCCTCGATCTCGATGATGCACCTGTCGAGGCTGGCCGAAGAGCTCGTACTCTGGTCCACGGAGGAATTCAGCCTAGCCGAGATCTCCGACGGGTTCACGACAGGGTCGAGCATCATGCCGCAGAAAAAGAACCCCGACGTGGCCGAACTCGTCAGGGGCAAGACCGGCAGGGTCTACGGTGACCTCGTGTCGCTTCTTACGCTGATGAAAGGCCTGCCCCTCTCTTACGACAGGGACATGCAGGAGGACAAACTTCCGGTCTTCGATGCCGTGGATACGCTCAGGTCCTGCCTCTCCGTGATGGATGAGATGTTCCCGCAGATCGCCTTCAACGCGGCCCGGATGCGCCGGACGGCAGGCGAGGGATTTTCGACCGCAACCGATATCGCCGAGTATCTCGTTAGAAAAGGTATTCCGTTCAGGGAGGCCCATGGGATCACGGGAAAGATCGTTCTGCACTGTATCCGTGAAGGGAAAGACCTTGCCTCTGTCGAACTGGAAAAACTGAGGGCCTTCTCCCCGGTTATATCCGAAGACATTTTTCCCGCACTGCAGCCCGGGGAGTCGGTGACGGCACGGGCCTCCTATGGCGGAACATCGCCTGCCGGGGTCAAAAGGCAGATCGCGCGCTACAGAAAGATACTTCGATAAGATGCTTTCTTCCGGCGGCAGTATAAGAAAAGGTTGCCCTCGTAAACGAATCGGAGGGGCGTCGAGGACCTTTACACTCCTTTTCCTGGCGTCTCTTCTTTTTTTCATCCCCTCGTGCGGCAGGAAGGGACCGCCCACACTGAAATCCTATGAAAGGCCGCCTGCCCCGGTGCTCGTCAGAGCGTACCACAGGGAAGACACGATAACTATTTCCTGGACCTTCCCCGAGGACAGGGAGGATATGACGGAAGACTTTGCGCTTCTCAGGGCGTCGGACGGGGTCTTCAGGCGGATCGCATTCCCCGCAAGCACCGCGCGCACTTATTCCGATACCCATTTCATGGCGGGCGTGCATTACCGCTATAAAATCGTTGCCAGAAATCATCATGGTATGTTGAGCAATGACTCGAACATTCTCGCGGTTACTCCCCTTCAGCTTCCCGCGCCGCCAAAGGATATCTCCTTCGTCGTTAAAGGGAACTCGGCCATCCTTTCCTGGCAGGGCGACGGGAAAGACCTCTGCTACAACATCTATAAAGGGTTCAAAAAAGGGAGCTACAGTACTTCTCCCGCAAACGCCTCGCCCTTGTCAGTCGACTCGTTCACCGACTCCCTCGATATAAAAAGAATCGTTTACTATTCGATCAGAAGCATGGTGAAGAGCGACATTATCAATGAAGGACCTCCATCGGCCGGGCTCGAGGTAGATCCGTTCGCCCTGGTCCCCTCCGCCCCGCAAGGGTTGAGGGCATTCCCGGCGCCGGACAGGGTAATCCTTTATTGGGATGAGGCCGCTGAGCCGTGGGTGACGGGGTTCAGGGTATACAGAAGAATCGGGGCCGGGCCGTATGAGCTCATCGGGCAGACGCAGATTCCCGCCTTTGTCGATACGGAGCCACCTTCGACTAAAAGAGACTACAGGGTGACCGCAGCCGGACCGGGGAAAGAAAGCCCGGGCGCCGAGGCCGGGGACATCGTCTACCGGCCTCAGGAATGAGCGGCGTGATTAAACCCCGGGTGATACGTTATAATGAATCTACGGGCGATAGATGTGTCAGATATTCTTCAGTAGCAATTCCCGACCTTACGTTGCCGCAGACCGTCTTCGAAGCCGGTCGGAGGTAATGACATGAGTGAAGATCCCCGGATACTGGCGATAGAGGATTCCGAGGACGATCTCCTCCTTTTGCAGTACGAATTCAAAAAAGCGGGCTACGCCCCTTTCATTGAAAGGGTTGAAACCTCAGCGGACATGAGGAAGGCCCTTCTGGGTGGCCGCTGGGACGTCATCATCTCGGACTACATCATGCCCCGTTTCAGCGGCTTTCAGGCGCTTGAAGTTGTCAAGGAAAGCGGGCTGGACATCCCGTTTATTATTGTCTCCGGCAAGATCGGCGAAGAGATCGCAGTGGAGGCGATGAGGGCCGGGGCACACGATTATATCGTCAAGGGCAATCTCGGGAGACTCGTGCCGGCGGTGGAAAGAGAACTGCGCGAGGCCGAGACACGCAGGCAGCGCAGGGAGGCGGAGGAGGCGCTGAAAGAGAGCGAGGCCACGCTCAGCGCCCTTGCGAAGACCGCCGCCGACGCGATCGTCATGCTGGACGACTCGGGAAGGATCACTTACTGGAACCCCGCCGCAGAAAGGATCTTCGGTTACAGCGAAGATAACGCACTCGGCAGGAGACTGCAGACGCTGCTCATGCCCGAACAATTCCACCCCGCCTTCGAGAAGGGTCTGTCCGGGTTTATCGCAACCGGCAGCGGGCCGGCGATCGGCAATACGCTGGAATTCCGCGCCTTGAGAAAAGACGGGACAGCGTTTCCCGTAGAGGTCTCCCTGTCCGCCCTGAAGCTCAGGGACAGCTGGCATTCAGTGGGGATCATCCGCGACATCACCGACCGAAAGCGCGCCGAGGAAGAACTGCTGAGACACCGCGACCATCTCGGGGAGCTCGTGGAAGAACGCACCACCGCCCTCCAACTGGCCAATGAGCACCTGCAGCAGGAGATCTCCGAGCGCCTCATCGTCGAGGAGGCGCTGTGGAAAGCGGTTTCACGGGCGGAGGAGGAGAAGGCGAAATCGGAGGCGATCATCGCCGCCATGGGAGACGGGGTCGTCATCATAGACACGAACTTCGCCATACTCTATCAGAACCGTATCCACAGGGAGATGATCGGGGACCACATCGGGAATTTCTGTTACAAGGCCTACGACAACAGCGAGGAAGTCTGCGACGACTGCCCTGTTAAGAGGGCTTTCGGAGACCTGCATGTTCACAAGGCCGAAAAGGTTATTGCGAACGCAAAGGGGCTTTTCCATATCGAGATTACGGCATCCCCGCTGAAGGATGCCGGGGGGAGGATCATAGCGGGCATCGAGATCGTCAGGGACATCACTGCGCGAAAGAACATGGAAGATGAACTGAGGGAACACCGGGACCACCTCGACCTTCTCGTGCGCGAGCGCACCGTCGAGCTCAGAAAGGTAAACAAGGAACTCAGGGCGGAGATCATGCGGCGCATACAGATGGAGAAGGACCTTATCGAAAGCCAGCGCTTTGTTCAGCGTATCGCCGATGCTACGCCGAACCTACTCTACCTCTATGACGTGGTAGAGAATGCGAACGTATACATAAATCCCCGGGTGCAGGAGATCCTCGGCTATACCCCGGAGGAGCTGAAGAAGGCCGGGAACTCCTTTTTCCAGGCGTTCGGTCACCCCGACGACATGTATATTATCGAATCCCTCAGGGAGGGTTTTTCGGAGGCAAACGACGGCGATATCGTTGAATCCCATTACAGGATAAGAAACGCCCGGGGGGAATGGCGCTGGTTCCACAGCAGAAACGTCGTTTTCAAGCGAACCTCCGACGGGCTTCTGAAGCTTGTGCTCGGCATCGCCCAGGATGAGACGGAGCAGCGCGAAGCCGGGGAGGAGCTGAAAAACTCCCGCGAGCAGCTGCGTCATCTTTTAGCCCATCTTCAGTCGGTAAGAGAGGACGAGAGGACGCGCATATCCCGTGAGATACATGACGAACTCGGACAGGCACTGACGGCGTTGAAGATGGACATATCATGGCTGACCAGGAGGCTAGGCGGCGACAGGAAGGAATTGATCGATAAGGCGCGCATGATGTCGAAGCTCATCGACATGAACATCCAGACGGTGAAGCGCATCTCCGCCGAGCTGAGGCCCGGCCTCCTCGATGAGCTGGGCCTGACCGCGGCTCTTGAATGGCAGGCGGAAGAATTCGAGGAAAGGACGGGGATAAAGTGTGAAATCGGCATTTCTCCCGAAGACATCACTTTGGAGCGGGAGGTATCGACCGCGATATTCAGGGTGTTTCAGGAAACGCTGACAAACGTGGTTCGTCATGCCAGGGCAAAGAAGGTGAGTGTCAGTCTGAATGAAAGAAAGGGACGGATCGTTCTTCATGTTAAAGACGACGGGAAAGGTATATCGCAAAGCCAGATTGCGAGCCCGAAGTCGATCGGCCTCATGGGCATCAGGGAGAGGGTCGCCTTCCTCGGCGGCGAGGTGAAATTTTCCGGCGCAAAAGACCGGGGGACGACAGTCACTGTGACGATACCTATCGCTCCCGGATAGAGGTGGCGGCGGATCGCCCGCAGGAACTTTTTACGGTTTAATGATATACTTCAAAAGGTCCTTTTTCGTGAGGAAGCGCTGAAATGCAAAAGCCGATAGGAATACTCGTGGCAGATGATCATACGATAGTCCGGGAGGGATTGAAGCAGATTCTTGCCGAGACCCCGGACATGGTTGTGGTCGCCGAGGCGAGCAACGGCCAGGAGGTGCTCGACAAGGCGGCAAATGCCGATCCCGACGTGGTCCTCCTGGACATCTCCATGCCCGGACGCAGCGGGCTTGACATCCTGAAACAGCTGAAGACGGAGAGACCCAAAGTCGCGGTGCTCGTACTTAGCATGTACTCGGAGGAACAGTATGCGCTGAGGGCGCTGAAGGCCGGGGCCTCGGGATATCTCACCAAGGAAAGCGCGCCTGACAGGCTGATCGAGGCGATACGGAAGGTATCGGAGGGGAGAAAGTATATCAGCCCATCCGTAGCTGAAAAGCTTGCCTTCAACCTCGAACTGGGGGAGGAAAAACCGCCCCACGAAATCCTTTCCGACCGCGAGTATCAGGTGATGTGCATGATCGCATCCGGCAAGACAGTCAAGGAGATCGCGGCCGAGCTCGCGCTCAGCGTCAAGACGATCAGCACCTACCGCACCCGCATCCTTGAAAAGATGGGACTCAGGAACAACGCCGCACTGACCCATTACGCCGTCCAAAACCGGCTTGTGGAGTAATCGCTTTTCCCTGCTGCGGATTGACATAGAAAAAGGAATTGTATTACTCTACTTCGCACACCATGAAAGAAAAAATACTCGCCGAATTCAGGGAAAGCGTTGCGGTAAAGGAAAAGTTCCTCGAGTCGCATATCGATACGATCGTCGAGGTCTCCAGGTCGATAGCAAACACCTTCAACGAAGGAAACAAGCTTCTCCTGTTCGGCAACGGCGGCAGCGCGTCGGACGCGTCGCACATCGCTGCCGAGTTCGTCAACCGCTTCAAGAGAGAGAGGCCGGGCCTCCCAGCGATCGCGCTGAACACCGACATGGCTATCCTGACGTCCATCGCAAACGACTACGACTACTCAGACGTCTTTTCGAGACAGCTCAAGTCGCTCGCCCTCGACGGCGACATGGTAATCGGCATTAGCACCAGCGGGCAGTCCCCGAACGTGCTGAAGGCACTGGAAGCGGCAAGGAAGAAGAAGCTGAAATCCGTGGTCTTTACCGGGACCAGGGGTGAAAAACTCGCATCCAAGGCGACCTACGCCTTTGTAGTGCCCTCGGAAAATACGCCGAGGATCCAGGAGACCCACATTACGCTGGGGCACGTCCTCTGCCTTATGGTCGAGGAAATATTATTTGAGCAGCCCCGCAAGAAATAACCCACCGCTGAAAATACTCGGCATAGACCCCGGAAGCATCGCATGCGGTTACGGCCTGATCACCACCGATGGAAAGAATGCAGGTTATGTCACATCGGGCAGGATATGCCCTCCACCCTCCAGGCCCCTTCACCAGCGTCTCAGGCATATCTATGAATCTCTCATGGAGGTCATCGGGGCATATGGACCGGACGACATAGTGGTGGAAAAGATCTTCTTCGCCAAAGGCGTGAAGGCCGCACTCAGCCTCGGCCACGCGCGCGGCGTCGTCCTGCTCGCGGCCGCGTCCGGGGGGATCGCCCTTCACGAATGCAGCGCCCTCGAGGTCAAGAAGGCGGTTGTCGGCTACGGGCGGGCCGAAAAGAGCCAGGTGCAGGAAATGGTCAGGCTGATCCTTAACATAAGGGAGCCCCTCTCTCCCGACAGCGCCGACGCACTCGCCCTTGCCCTCTGTCACGTCAATGCTATAAAATTCAGGGAAGCCATAAAGAAAGGATGAGGGGTGGATGATCGGATCGTTGCGGGGAAGACTAATCGACAAACAACCTGACCGCGTGCTCGTTGAGGTGGGAGGCGTCGGGTACCTCGTGCACGTTCCTCTCAATGCGCTTTCGAACCTCCCCGGGGAAGGCCATGATGTTCTGCTGCGGATACACACGCACGTCCGCGATGACGCCATTCAGCTCTTCGGCTTTCCCACGGAGGAGGAAAAGAAGGTTTTCGTGACGCTCCTCGGCGTTACCGGGGTGGGTCCGAAGATGGCCCTTAACGTCCTGTCCGGCATCCCGCACGACGATTTTCTTGCCGCAATCCGGCAGGAGGACGTTGCCATGCTCTGCCGCATCCCGGGACTCGGCAAGAAGACGGCCCAGAGGCTTATCCTCGAACTCAGGGAAAAGCTCCCTTCCCCCTCCGGGATAAAGGACCGCCTGTTTGAAGACGCCCTTTCCGCGCTCGTTAATCTCGGATACAGGAGGAATACCGCACAGGAATATCTCGATCAAACCTATAAGCAGGGGTACCGAGACATTGAACTCCTCCTGAAGGAGACGCTGAAACTCCTTAACGCGAAGGCCGGATGAGAGGCAAAGAGGGAATGGACGAGCCGGGAAGACTGACGACTCCCGATGCCGGGGGGGACGACGCATCGCTGGACCTGAACCTCAGGCCGTGCTCGCTCGGCGAGTTTATCGGCCAGGACAGGATACGGCAAAACCTCAGGATATTCATCCAGGCGGCAAGACAGAGAAAAGAGCCGCTCGACCACACCCTCTTCTGCGGTCCTCCGGGGCTCGGCAAGACGACACTGGCGCACATCATCGCAAACGAGCTGAAGGTAAATATAAGGAGCACCTCGGGGCCGGTGCTCGAAAGGCCGGGCGATCTCGCTGCGATCCTTACAAATCTTTCAGATATGGATATACTCTTCATCGACGAGATCCACAGGCTTCCCCGGATCGTGGAAGAGGTACTCTATCCGGCGATGGAAGATTTCCAGCTCGACATTATTATCGGTCAGGGACCCAACGCAAGGACGCTCAAACTGAATCTTCCCAAATTTACACTTATAGGCGCGACAACCCGCACCGGGCTCCTCACCTCTCCTCTCAGGGACAGGTTCGGCATCATCGACAGGCTTAACTACTACGGCGCCGATGAACTGAAGAAGATCGTGCTCCGCTCGTCGGACATTATGAAGACCGCCATTGAAGACGATGCCGCCCTTGAGGTGGCGAGGCGTTCGAGAGGCACGCCGAGGATCGCAAACAGGCTGTTGAAGCGGATAAGGGACTTCGCACAGGTGCTTGGCAGCGGCAACATCGACCTCGATATCGCACGGCAGTCGCTCCACGCGCTGGACGTGGACGAGAGGGGCCTCGACGACATGGACAGGAGGCTGCTCCTTACTATCATGGACAAGTTCAGCGGAGGTCCTGTGGGCGTCGAGACACTGGCCGCCTCGCTCAGGGAAGACAAGGAGACAATCGAAGACGTTTACGAGCCGTACCTCATGCAGGAGGGCTTCCTGGAGAGGACGCCCAGGGGACGGCTTGCCACGCGACAGGCTTACGGCCACCTGGGAAAGAGCGCCCCCGGTGGACTTTTTCAGTGAGGACGGTCTCAAATGAAACTCCTCATGCACATATGCTGCTCCAACTGCTCGCTCTATCCGCTTCAGGCCTTTCTCTGTGGAGGGGTGGACATCAGGGGGTTCTGGTTCAACCCAAATATCCACCCATATACGGAATACGCAAGCCGCCTCGGCTCGGTCGAAAAACTGCAGCGCCTCTGGAACCTCGATATCGAGTACGCCGACGAATACGCCCTCGATGATTTTCTGACAAGGGTCGCCGGCCGGGGAAAGGACAGGTGTTATTTCTGTTACTCGGTGAGACTCGAAAAAACGGCCGCAGCCGCGCGGAAAATGGGACTCGACGGTTTTACTACCTCGCTCCTTGCCAGTCCGTACCAGAAATTTGATATGATAGTAGGGATCGGAGAGGAGATCGGCAGGAGGCACGGCATCCTCTTTCATGCTGAAGACGTGCGGCAGGGCTGGGGAGTTTCGAGAGGTCTGGCGCTGGAACTCGGTCTTTACAGGCAGAAATACTGCGGCTGCATCTACTCCGAGATGGAACGATATCTGAAGAAAGTGAAAAAATAGACGGCCGTTATGTCCGATGGTGTACAGCAGATAGGGAAGCTCATTCTTGTTGCCGGTATCGTGTTCGTCATAGTGGGGGCGCTTTTCATGCTTTCGGGAAAAACCCCCTGGCTCGGAAAACTTCCCGGGGACATCACAATCCACCGGAAGAACTTTACTTTTTATTTCCCTCTCGCTACATGCATCCTGATCAGCATTATTCTCACATTCCTCCTCTGGATCTTCGGAAAGCGCTGAGATGTTGCGGAAGACCGTCTTTTTTGTGATCTTTCTCCTTATGGCCGTACACATTGAGGCGTCCACGATAAAGGTGCTCATTCTCGACGACCTTTTCCAGAATATCCCGAAAAAGGACGAGAAGATCGAAAGGATGGGAAAGATGAACGGAGACCTGCTCATAAACGGCACCCATTATTGCGGGGACATCGAGGTCTGGAGGGGCAGGTCGGGCATGTACCTTATCGACGAACTCCCGCTTGAAGAGTATGTCAAGAACGTTGTCGGCGCCGAAGTAGCTCCCGACTGGGACATGGAGGCCCTGAAGGCCCAGGCGGTGATCGCAAGGACCTACGCCCTTTACCAGAAGACCGTGAACAACCGGGACTGCAGCTATGACCTCACCTCGTCCGTGCTGCACCAGGTTTACAGGGCCGACACGGTAGACGCGAGGGTGGCCTACGCGGTGATGCTGACCGACGGGCAGGTCCTCACTTACAAAGGGTAGCTGATCGAGGCCTTTTATCACTCCACCAGCAGCGGGAGCACGGAAGACCCCGCAGAGGTCTTCGGAAAGAGTTATCCATATATCAAGCCCGTTCCCGTGGAATGCGGCGCTTCGCCTTACTGTGTGTGGGAAAGAAGGATCCCCGTTGCCGAGCTTGAAAAGGCCCTCGACGTGTCGGGATTCAAAGGAATAAAAATCGGATCTTACACCACGACAAAAAGGGTCAGGACCGTCGACATCGCTCACTCCGGCGGCATGCTCACCGTCAAGGCGACCGACCTGAGAAAACTGCTCGGATGGAAGCGCCTGCCGAGCACGAGTTTCACCGTGACGAGGGACGGGGACACGCTCGTATTCGATGGACAGGGGTACGGTCATGGGGTCGGTCTCTGCCAGTGGTCCGCCCTTCAGATGGCCCGGGAGGGCAAGACCTACCGCCAGATCCTTTCATATTTCTATCCCGGAACCACGTTGCAGAAATATGAAGGCCGCTGACTACGACTTCTTTCTTCCCGAGGCGCTCGTAGCGGCCCATCCGCTCGAAAAGAGAGACACATCGAGGCTCTTCGTCCTTGGAAGGGACGGCTCACAGGAGCACAGAAAATTCTTCGACCTCCCCTGCTTTCTCAATGCCGGCGACATGGTCGTGATCAACAAGACAAAGGTATTCCCGGCCCGGCTGGCAGGGACAAAGCCCTCGGGCGCGAGGCTCGATATGCTGTTCGTCAGGGAGATTTCGCCGCGGGCATGGGAGATCATGAGCAAGGGAAGATATACCGGGGAGCTTGTGATATCCGGGGATCTGAAGGCACTTGTCACAGACGGCAGGACAGCCGTTTTCGAGGAGGACGTGAAGATCAGGGACCTGCTCTGGGAGAAGGGAGAGATGCCCCTTCCCCCGTACATCAGGCGCAGACCCGACAAGAAGGACATGGAGACGTACCAGACGGTCTATGCCGAGGTCGAAGGCTCGATAGCAGCCCCGACAGCGGGCCTTCACTTCACCGCAGAGGTATTTCGCAACCTGGCGGCCGGATCGGTAACAATACGCGCTGTTACGCTCCACGTGGGAACGGGCACATTCAGGACCGTCAAGACAAACGACATACGCGATCACACAATGGACAGCGAGTTCTTCGAGTTTGACGCGGGGCTTATGGCCGAGATCGCGGAGGTTAAACGGCGGGGCAACAGGGTCATCGCGGTAGGCACCACAACGACTCGGGCGATAGAGGGCTTCCTGAGCGGCAGGTGCGAGGTTGTGTCCTCAAACGGGACTATCAGGGGGACAACGGATATCTTCATATATGATGGGTACAGGCCGAAGGCGGTCGACTCCCTAATCACAAACTTTCATCTTCCTCGATCGACACCGTTGATGCTCGCCTCGGTCTTCGCCGGAAGAGAAAGACTGCTCCGCGCATACAACGAGGCGATCTCCGCGCGATATAGATTTTTCTCTTACGGGGATGCTATGCTTGTTTTATGAAGGACGCTGATTTTAAAGGCAAATCTTCTCCCCCGGGATTCGGCAAGGGGCTGTTGATCGCGATTGTTGTTGTCTTTTCTTCCATGAGCTTCGTCCTGGGTTATTTTGTCGGAAAGGTCGGACGTGACGATCGCGCCGCGCAGCACGTCAGGGCAGGAGGCACCGCCGTGCCCGTGACTCCCGACGTTCAGCCTGCGCCGCCCGTCAAGGCCGATGCCCAGCCGCTTCCGGCCGCTCCGGCGGACCGGGCCGTGCCCGCTACGTCCAAAAAGGCGGAAGGAAAAGCCTCGCGGCAGCCTCCGGCTTCTGTCGTAACAGAACAACCGGCAGCACAGAAAAAAGTGCCGTCGAAAGAAGAAAAATATGCCGGGCGCGCGTCCGGTCGGAAAGCCGCAGATGTCTACACGGTGCAGCTGGGCGCCTTACGGAAGGCGGCTGAGGCAAAGAGACTCCGCGCAAAGTTCGTAAAAAAGGGATATAAAACTTTTTTGATTGCTGCAAAGAACAAAAAACGTGAGAAAATATATAAAGTAAGGGTCGGCGAGTTCAGGCGAAAAAAGGACGCAGAAATCCTTGCGCTGAAACTGAAGAAAACCGAGGGGCTGAAAGCTTTTGTCACAGTCAAAAACTAACAGTGAGCACGAGGCGAAGACGGTCGTCATCGAATTCGACAGCGAAGAATACCCCGCTCTCTTCGACAATCTCGAAAAAAATCTCAAGCTTATCGAGGACACCATCGGTATAAGGGCCAGCTTCCGGGGGAACAGGATATTCCTCATGGGTGATGACGCGAAAGTAAAGGTCGCCGAAAAGATGATAAGGGATCTGCGGTACGTGAGCTCCGAATTCAAGGGACTAAGCCCCGAGGATATCCGGTATGCCGTTCGCTCCGTCTCCGAAGGCGGGCAGGCGTCGCTCAAGGAACTCATCGAGGACCATATCCCTGTATCGTCAAAGCGACGCTTCATCATCCCCAAAACAGATACGCAGAGGAAGTATATCGAGGCGATCAGACAGCACGATATCGTCGTAGGTATCGGACCTGCGGGCACAGGGAAGACCTACCTGGCGATGGCGATGGCGATCAGCGCCCTCATGTCAAAGCAGATAAGCAGGATCGTTCTTGCGCGTCCCGCTATCGAGGCGGGCGAGAAGCTGGGGTTCCTTCCCGGGGATATGGTCGAAAAGGTGAACCCCTACCTGAGGCCCCTGTACGACGCGCTATTCGACATGATGGAAATGGAAAAGGTCTCCAGGCTCATCGAACGGGGGACGATAGAGATCGCCCCCCTCGCCTTCATGAGGGGCAGGACCCTGAACGATTCCTTCATCATACTCGATGAGGCGCAGAATACGACCTCCGAGCAGATGAAGATGTACCTTACAAGACTCGGTTTCAATTCGAAGACGGTCATTACCGGCGACGTCACGCAGATCGACCTTCCCCAGGGAAAGGCATCGGGACTGGTCGAAATAACGAAAATACTCAAGGGCGTGGAGGGCATCAGCTTTGTCCACTTCTCCGAGAAGGACGTCGTGCGGCACAAGCTCGTCCAGGAAATAGTAAAGGCTTACGAGAAATATGAAAAACGGCATCCAGAAGGATAAAAAGATCAACAAGATCAAGTTCGACCTGAAGTCGAACCGGCTGAGGATTGTCATCCTGGTCGTGGTGTCGCTTATCGCCTCGCTCACACTTACGACCGAACTGAGCGCCGGAGGCTTTTTTGGGGGCGCCCTTATCGCCGCGGTGCTGCTTTTCATCCTTTACCGGGACATCATGCGCTACAAGCCGGCCTACATCGACAACTACAGCACGCTCTTCCTTCTCGTGCTCATGTTTCTGAGCACACTCCTCATCGGAAGGTCTTTTGAATATCTTCTTCAGAACCTGTCGAAAGGTCTCGGCTTTCTCGCCATAGATACAACGGTTTTCGGCATGCCGATCGCGGCGGGCGCGATGCTCGTCACCCTCCTGTTCGATTTCCATACCGCCATTACCTTCTCTTTTACGATAAGCCTTCTGAGCGGCTACTGGCTCCACGACGCGTTCTTCCCTCTCTATGCGTTTGTCGGCAGCCTTACGGCAGCCTTCAGCGTGATCAGGTGCAAGAAGAGGTCGGCCCTGCTGCGCGGAGGCCTGTACGTGGTGTTGGTAAACGTGATGATGGTCCTGATCCTTCTCATCTCCGAAAAGGCATTTTTCTTCAAGGAAGTCCTCTCCGCCGTATCCTTTGCCGTCTTTTCGGGAATAACCGTCTCGGCGATAGTGTCGATGCTCCTTCCCTTCCTGGAGTACGCCTTCAAGATCACGACGGACATCAGCCTGCTCGAGCTTCTCGACCTCAACCAGCCCCTGATGAAGGCCCTCATGATCAATGCCCCCGGCACGTACCATCACAGCGTGATCGTCGGCAATCTCGTCGAGGCCGCGGCGGAGGCGGTCGGCGTCAACCCGCTCCTTGCGCGCGTCAGCTCTTATTATCACGACATCGGAAAGATAAGGATGCCCGAGTATTTCGTCGAGAACCAGAGCGTTTCCCCGAGCAAACACGAAAAATTGACACCGCACATGAGCACCATGATAATTACGAACCACGTCAAGGAGGGGGTCGAGCTCGCCAGACAGTACAAACTGCCGCAGACGATAATCGACATCATCGAGCAGCACCATGGATCGGCTCTGATCACCTACTTTTACCAGAAAGCGCGGGAGCAGGGACAGGAGAGCCTCGCGGAAAACGACTACAAGTATCCAGGCCCCAAACCCCAGACGCGTGTCGCCGCCCTTGTCATGATGGCTGACGCGGTCGAGGCCGCATCGAGGGTCCTGAACGACCCCACCCCGGCGCGCATCTCGGCGCTAGTACACAAGATCATCAACCACATCTTCCTTGACGGACAACTCGACGAGTGCGAACTTACCCTCAAGGACATCTCGGAGATCAAGAAGAGGTTCACCTATATACTCACGGGTATCTTCCATAAGAGGATCGATTATCCGGGATTCGACTTCACCAATGAGCATATATCTCAGGAACAGTCAAAGATCGATAAGACTAAATCTTCCGAGGATAAAAAGGGACCTCGGCAGGGCGCTGCGCCTGCTCGGGTGTGAGAGCGCGGAGCTTAGCGTCCTTTTCGTCAACAGCAGGAGGATGAGGGACCTCAACGCGCGTTACCGCGGGATGGTAAAATCCACGGACGTGCTTTCGTTTCCGCTGTCGGAGGCAGGCCCCGCGGCGTGCCGCGCTCTCCTCGGAGATATCGTGATCTGCGTGCCGAAGGCGGAGAGCCAGTCCCGGGAATACGGGGTCACGCTTTACGACGAACTGCTCCGGCTGCTCGTCCACGGCCTTCTTCACCTTCTGGGGTACGACCATGAAAGGGGCGCATATCGGAAGCGAAAGATGGAGAAAAAGGAGAGGGAGCTTCTGAATGCCCTTTCGACACTGGCTTAGGAGCGCAAATTACGCCATAGAGGGGATCCTCCACGGGGCAAGGACGCAGCGGCACCTGCGTTACCATTTCTTTTCCGCAGCCGCTGTTTTGTTGTTGAGCTATGTTCTCGGCGTCTCCAGGATGGAGTTCGTCGTCATATCCCTCGCGGTGATTCTCGTGCTTGCGGCGGAGATGCTCAACAGCGCGATAGAAACCGTCGTGGACCTGCTCTCCCCGCAGTACTCGGAGAAGGCGCGGGCGGCGAAGGACCTGGCGGCCGGCGCTGTATTCATCGCCGCCTTCGGCGCTGCGGTCCTCGGTTATATCATTCTTTTCCCGTACATATCTCTTTTCTTTCGACAGGGATTTTATATAGCGCGTCATTCGGGGGAAGAGATATCGCTTATAGCCTTCGTGCTTGTCCTTATTTTCGTTGTGATAGGAAAGTCTTATTTCGGGAAGGGACACCCCCTCAGCGGCGGAATGCCGAGCGGTCATGCCGCCCTTGCCTTTTCGGTATGGGTTTCCGTCACTTACGTAAGCGGTGATTTTCTGGTTTCTGCGCTCTGTTTTGTCCTGGCCGTGGTCATTGCCCAGAGCAGGGTTTCCGCCAAAGTCCACACCCCCTGGGAGGTCGTCGCCGGAGCCCTCATGGGGTCTCTTCTCACCTTCTTTCTCTTCAGAATTTTTTCCTGAACCCTTTCCGCAGTTTCAGGGTTGCAGTTTTCCTTAATTGTGCTTCCGATGATATAATGATAAAAAAATACGGAGGTTTGCCGTGGAAAAAAAGAAATTCGTCTTCATCATCAATCATTCCTTTGATAAGCCCGATATGGCGGCGGGGGCGCTCCAGCTGGCTGCAAACATGAAGTCCTTCGACGCCGAACTCGACTTCTTCCTCATCAACGAGGGGGTCCTCCTCGCAAAGAAAGGCTTTGCGGAAAGCATCACCTGGCAGAAGAAAGACGGCTTCTCGCCGGTACACGAGCTTCTCAGGACCCTTACAGAGGACTTCGGCGTAAACTTCTACATATGCGCATCGTGTATAAAGCCCTACGGCCTTGAAGGCGCGGAACTGATCAGGAATGCGACACCCAAACCGGGGTCCTTTCTCGGGGAGATGCTCATGGAGCGGCAGAGCGTCAGTTTCTGACAGGATAGGGCCGGGAATCTGCGGGCGTCCGCCCGCGGATTCTCAGGGCCGCAGCCTCTGGTAATTCACACCTTTTTCGATGTCTTCTACCCTGAAGAGGGCGTCGCCCCCGATCAACTCCTTCAGCCTTTCGGGACTGGTCTGGTTGTAGAAAACGGGTCTTATCATGGTGTCGTCTTCGATCGCCCCGGTCAGGTTTTTCTTCAGCGCCTCGTCCCTCATGATGATGTTCGTGATCCTGAGCGACTTGTAAAGCCTGATATAGGTGTTGATGCCCACACTGTCCGGCTGGAGTCTCCTGAACATGTCCAGGTAAAAAAGAAGGGTGTCCTCGGTCTCATAGGGAAAGCCGGCGAGGAAATCCACCGCAACCTTCATGCCGGCCGACCTTGCGCTGAATACGATCTTCTCGATATCCGCATAATACAGCGGGCACTTCTTCCAGGAATCCACGGTAAGGGTGATGAGCGAAACGCCGCACTCTTTCATGAGCTGCAGCAGACGCCTGTTGAAGTTGGCGGGCTTCATGTAGACAGCCCAGTCGATATCGATGTTTTCCCTCAGGAGCGCGGTGCAGAATTCCAGGCAGTAATCGAGGTCTTCGTTAAACTCGGGGTCGCAGAGGTGAAACCGGCGGTGGCCCGTCCCCACAAAACCTCTTATCTCGCCGATGACGTCCTTGATGCGCTTAAAGGCGGCATCGGTATTCGCCTCAAGACAGTAGACGCAGGAAGAGCCGCAGCCCCTGTGCGTCTCGAAGCCGGCCATCCCGCCCCGCTCATAATACTTCCTGTAATCGATCCCTTCCATGTTTCTCGGGCACGAAAGGTCATACCGGTATTTCCGCCTGTGGATCTTCCCCGGCTCCCTCCCCGATGCGACACTTTCGATAACGTCGTTTATCGCGTCCTCTGCCGGTCCGATGATTGCGCAATCAGCGCGCAGGTATTCGAGGACCGCTTCGGGGTCGGCCGAGACGCCTGCCCCTCCGATCAGGACATTCAGGGCATACTTTCTCCTGATGTGAGCTATGATCTCCCTTATCTCAACGAGAAAGAACTCGTTGGTATGATAAAGAACGGTATCGATGTTCCTCACCGTTATACCGGCGACAGCGGGCGCGAAAGCATCTATCGCCCGGTCAATCTCCCGGATAGGCGAGTCGGAAAAACAGAGGTCGAGGATCTCCGTCTCGTGTCCGCCCAGCTCAAGTGCGGCGGCGAGATGTTCGAGCCCTATCGGCGGAACCGGCGGAGACTGGTACCTGTTCGGATTAATGAGAAGAACCTTCATTTCTCTATAATAGAATATCAGGGTTCCCCCTGTCCTTACCGGACAGGATGAGCAGTGACTCGGCCGTGATCACGCCTGACAGCCTTTCCAATCCCGAAAGATTGTGGTAAAGTATCGCACCGCCTTTTTAAAGGCCCTCATCTTTCTGAAAAGGGAGGAGCATGCATGAAACCCTCAGCCTTTATCCTTACGTCATTTCTTCTTGTCTTCGCGCTCCAGGGGTGCGCCACGGTGTCCGACATTGCCCACTCCAAAGCCGGGGGGACGAGCATCGTCTATCCGGTGAGTAAAGACCAGGCGTGGGATATCGCAAAGGCCGTGTTTCGCTGGGAGGGCGCCGAAGCTATTGAAGAACACCGCAACAGAGATTACATACTGGCCAGCAGAGGCAGTCACCCCTTCTTTTACGATGCGGTCGCGTGTGCGTGGGTGGAGCCTGTGGACAGCGAGGACACAAAGGTCACCGTTGTCACAAAACGTAAGCGTTCGCTGAATGTGGCGACGCATTTCACAAAAACGACGTTCCTCTGGAGGTTCGCCCAGGCGGTAGAAATCATTAAGGCAGGAAAACCGCTGCCCCCATCTCCGCCTGAGTGACTGCGGAAGAGCTTTCCGGCGCCGGAGCGGTCGCGCGCGTTTTCAGAGGAAACTGAGGAATGCCTTGAGCCGTGCCTTGTCATCCAGCATCATCTCGCTGAACTCTATTCCGGTCTGGAAATGCCTGATGCCCTCCGTCAGCACTTCCCGGCCCGATGCTGTTCTTCCCCTGAAAAGTATAGGCCTGCCATCGTCGGGCAGAATTAGTTCCATGGGGAATACGTGCCCCGGGGGCAAGGCACGTGCCGTCTCTATGAGCATGCCGCTGAGGCTTATCAGCTTGACCGAATAGGTCTCCACCCGGTCGAGAACCGCCTTTTCACGGGTGCGGATTTTAAACCTGATCCCCTTGATCCGCTTGTCCTTGACGGCCACGATTTCCTTTATGAAATCTATAATATGCGCCATCTTTGCGGTCAGAACGTCCTTTAGCTCCATTCCAGTCAGAAACAGATAACCTGGTTCCTTTCCTTTTATCCTTTTCCTTCCCAGCGTCATTTCCCACTTGACGACCCCTCTGACCGCAACAGCCGGGTGGCCCTCCACTTCCAGCCTCAGCGTGTACTCCCCGCCTACCCTGAGACTTCTCGGACATATTATGGAGACGCCGGTCGGACTTATGTCGTGGATCTCCACTTCTGAAGAAACAACCACAGAGGTCTGGACGTCCAGATCATCGACGGCAAACCTCGAATATTGTCTTCTTTCCTTCATAGAGGACTCCTGTGCGTGCGGCAACGGCGATCGTTTAAACGAATCCGCGATATTTAAAGGCTATCAAATCTGATACTCATGTCAACTCGATATCAGCGCCGCCTGTAATTCAGACACTGTAAAAAAGAAATGCCGGGATAATCCCCTCCAGCGAGCAAGTTTTGTAATTATGCTGGGGGATATCAAAAATTGAACCACATCGATTGAGTGCATATGGGCTATTTTGCCTAAGGGTGGGCGTGCTTAGGCGGAACTGCGGATATGCAGCTGAGGGTTGTGGTGCAGAGACTACGGCTTCATCCTATCCTCCTCTG
>JBJKSM010000012.1:0-24286 GCA_046704045.1 Thermodesulfovibrionales bacterium
GCCCATGCCGATATCGGTCACGAGCGGCCCGAGCACATAAAAGGGCGCGCCCTTGCAGATCTCCTTTTCGATCTTCACGTTCAGCTCCACCTGGTTGAGCGGGACGTGCCCCGGTCCCTCGATGATCACCTGTACGCCGTTTTCGACCGCCCTGTCTCTGAGTTCGCCGAGGGTGAGGAGCTCCTCGATCTGCGTCCGGTCGGTCGCGTCGGCAAGACATCCGGGCCGCATGCCGTCTCCGAGGCTGAGGGTCATATCGTATCGGGCAGCGATTTCGAGGAGCCGGTCAAACTGCTCGTACACCGGGTTTTCCCTCTCGTTGCAGATCATCCACTCGATCAGGAAAGACCCCCCCCTGCTGACGACGTCGAGGATCCTGCCCTCTGTCTTCAGCCGTTCGACCGCCTTCATCGTGAGACCGGCATGGACTGTGATGAAGTCCACGCCCGAAGAGCCGTGCTCCTCGATAACCGAAAAGAGGTCGTCGGCGCTCATCTTCGAGATGGAGCCCTTCTGCCCGGCGGCCCTGACCGCCGCCTCGTAAATGGGGACCGTGCCGACCGCAACCGGCGATTTCTTGAGCATCATGTGGCGGAGCTCCCTGATAGGACCTCCGGTTGAGAGGTCCATTACGGCGTCCGCCCCGTATTTCACGAGGACGTCGAGCTTCTCCATCTCCTCGTCGAGCGATACTCTGTCCTTCGATGTGCCGATATTGGCGTTTATCTTGGTGCGCATGTTCCTGCCGATCCCTATCGGCTTAACGGCGTGATTTCTGTTGATCGGGATGGCGCTCACGCCTGCCGCGATATCCTCCGAAAGCTGTTCGGCAGTAAGCCCCTCGGCCGAAGCCACGAGTTTTATCTCGTCGGTCACGATCCCCTTTTTTGCAAGCTCGATTCTCGTCATTTCAGTAACCTCATAAAAGTTTCGGTAGTTGATTTTATATCGCGGGCTGCCAGGACCGCCGAAATAAGGGCTACGCCGTATGCCCCGGATCCAAGGACCTCTCCAACCCTCTCCTGTTTTATTCCTCCTATCGCGAAAATCGGGACCGATGTTTTTTCTTTCACATTTTTCAGGACCTCCGGACCAAGCGGCCTGCCGTATCGCATCTTCGAGGGGGTCTCATATACGGGACCGACGGTGACAAAGTCGGCGCCCTCCCGCTGGGCCTCCTCAGCCTCTTCCACGCCGTGCGTCGAAATACCGATAAGAAATTTTTCTCCCGCGACCCTTCTCGCCGCCCCGGCCGGCAGGGAAGAGCCGCCAAGATGAACACCGTCCGCCTCTACCGCAAGGGCAATGTCGAGCCTGTCGTTTACAAAGAGCCTGGCGTTGTATCTTCCGGTAAGTTCTCTCATCCTGTATGCCATGTCGAGCAGCTCTCTCTCTGGAAGGTCTTTTTCTCTCAGCTGTACCGCTCTCAGCCCTCCTGCCAGCGCCTGTTCGACGGCGCCGAAAAATGCGCCGTCATCCCTGAACAGCTTCCTGTCTGTGATCAGGTACAGTCTGAAATCCATAGTCCACATTTCAGCCATTTATTCACCCTCGCCCCCCTGGGGGAGAGGTGCAGGGTGAGGGGTCACAGCAACCCTTCCAGGGGGCTGCTCGCAGTTGCGTATAATTTTTTCGAAATCCTCCCTGCCTTGTATGCCAGTCTGCCTGCTATGACCGCGTGTTTCATCGCCGCGGCCATCGCTACAGGGTCCTTCGCCCCGGCGATCCCGGTATTGATCAGTACGGCGTCGCAGCCGAGTTCCATCGCGATCGCCGCATCCGAAGCAGTGCCGACCCCTGCATCCACGACGACGGGGATCTTCACCGCCGTCTCGATTATGATCCTGATGTTGTATGGGTTCCTGATGCCGAGTGCCGACCCTATCGGCGCGCCGAGGGGCATCACCGCAGCGGCTCCCGCGTCTTCGAGCCGCCTGGCCATTATCGGATCGTCATTCGTATAGGGAAGGACGATAAACCCCTCTTTCGCGAGTGTCTCGGTGGCCCGCAGAAGCCCGATCGTGTCGGGAAAGAGCGTTTTTTCATCCCCGATAACCTCGAGCTTCACGAGATCTGAAATACCCGCCTCGCGCGCGAGCCTCGAATACCTGAGGGCGTCTTCGACGGTGTAACAGCCGGCGGTGTTCGGAAGTATCTTGTATCTCTTCGGGTCGATATAATCGAGGAGGTTCTCCGACTTCCTGTCGATGATGTTCACCCTTCTCACCGAAACGGTCACGACGTCCGCACCCGAGGCCTCTATCGCCTTCTTAGTCTCCTCGAAGTCCTTGTACTTGCCGGTGCCGACCCAGAGCCTCGACCTGAATTCTATCCCCCTGATTATCAGAGTATCATTCATTTTTCTTCTCCCTTTTTGTTGCAGATCTTGCCGTTTTTTTGGAAGAAAACAGCCTATCCGCCTCCGACGAAATTGACGATTTCGACCGAGTCTCCGTCGCTGAGCCTGAAATTCCCGAAATCGGCTTTTCTTACTATCGAGAGATTCACCTCGACCGCCACCCTGCCGGCCGTGATCTTCATCTCGTCGAGCAGTTCCTGAACCGTCGAGGCCCTGACGCCGTCTACGACTTCACCATTTATCTTCAATAGCATAAAAACAAAAAACCGCATCCCTTTTGGGATACGGTAGCCTCGCTTGTTCCCTAATCCCTACGCCGGAATTGTCCGTATCAGGTTCAAGGGGTCTCTCTCGCAGCACGAGAGACTCTCAGGCATCGAGCCTCCCCCAAGGGTTGAATTAAGTATAGTGCAGGCGGAGTTTTAAAGTCAAACCGCCGTTTGGTCCAAAATCCGCCTTCACCGCTTCGCGAGGATGCATTCCGACGGCTCGTAACGAAGCCGGAATGGGAGCGTACGCCGTCATCACTCGGATTCCTGCAGTTCAGCGCGGCAAAATTGTACGAATCAAGGTTTCCGAAACAACTCCGCACCGCGAGCGACAGAGCTCTGCCCGTTCCTGTCGGGAACTGACGTTTCCGGATTTTTTAAATCGTGTGATCTGAATCGGCGCAAATGTCCGAACTGAACCGGACAGGGTGTAAAGGTCGCTTCTTTCTAACGATCAGCGCCGATATTGATCTTGTGCGCGAGGCAACCGGCGCCAAAGCCGTTGTCGATATTGACTACCGCGATGCCCGGCACGCACGAGTTCAGCATCGCAAAGAGCGCGGTAAGGCCGCCGAAACTCGTGCCGTACCCCGTCGAAGTCGGCACCGCGACGATGGGCTTGTCGGTCATCCCTCCGACTACGGAGGGGAGGGCGCCTTCCATCCCGGCTGCGATCACGAGCACGCGCGCCTTTCCTATCTCGTCCGCCTTGTCCATGAGCCTGTGGAGGCCGGCGATGCCCACGTCGTGGAGGGTGTCCACCCTGCTGCCGAGAAAGGAGGCGGTGACGGCCGCTTCTTCAGCAACCGCTATGTCCGATGTCCCGGCGGTCAGCACGAGGACGCCGCCCTGTTTCCGCTTTTCTTCGCCGAAGGAGATGAGCCCGGAGGCGGCATGATATACGGCGCCCTTTATTCCGAGCGCGGCGTGGATCTTCCTGTTAGCCTTTGTGATAAGGAACCTGCCGCTTTTTTTGTGCATCGCCTTTGCGATTCGCACCGCCTGCGCGACGGTCTTGCCAGCCCCGAAGATGACCTCGGGCACACCCTGCCTCAGATGACGGTGATGATCGATCTTCGCAAACGAGATATCTTCGTAGGGCAGGTGCTTGAGGTCCTTCACCGCATCGTCGACGGAAAGCCTTCCGTCCCTGACCGACCTTAAAATGTCCTCTATCATGGCCCTGTTCATTTTTCCGCTCCCGGAGCCGGCTGCGGGGACATCAGAATTCGGATTTGAGCGCGCGGTTCATCAGCTTGCGCACCGCATCCGCAGGGTTCTTGTCTTTGTGGATGACCTTGTAGACCTGCTCGACGATCGGCATCTCCACCCCGTATTTTTTCGAAAGCTCGAATGCAGACATTGAGGTGGCCACCCCTTCTGCAATGCTCCTGGTCGACGCGAGGATCTCCTTAAGCTTCGCTCCCTGACCGAGCTTTACGCCGACGGAATAGTTCCTCGACAAGGGGCCGGTGCAGGTGAGCACGAGATCCCCGAGACCGCTAAGGCCCGAAAACGTCCTCTCATCCGCGCCCAGGGCCGCCCCGAGCCTTGCCATCTCGGCGAGCCCCCGCGTAATGAGTGCGGCGCGCGCGTCATGACCCAGTCCGAGTCCGTCGGAGATCCCCGAGGCGATGGCGATCACGTTTTTCAGCGCCCCCCCGAGCTCGACGCCCGTGATGTCGCCGTGCGTATAGACCCTGAAATAATTCGTGTTGAATATCTCCTGAAGGAGGAGGCCTGTATCGGCGTTCTTTGTGGCGAGCGTCACGGCCGTGGGAAGCTTCCTTATCACTTCCTTCGCAAAGCTCGGCCCCGAGAGCACCGCAATCTCCCTGCCCGTGAGTTCTTTCAGGATCGAATAGCCGGTAAGAAGGGTCCCCTGCTCGATGCCCTTTGAAGCGGTTATCAGTATCGCGTCCTGCGTGAGGTGGATCGCAGCCTCCCTGAATACCGGCCGCATAAACTGGGTCGGCACGACGTTCAGCACATAGCGCGCCTTCCCGACCGCCTCCGGGAGTTTGTGGGTGGCCTTCAGACCTGCGGGAAGGGGGACATCGGGAAGATAGATACTGTTCTTCCCGATGTCATTTATCTCATCTGCGACGTCCTGCTCGTGTACCCAGAGCGAGACGTCGTAACCCTTTTCCACGAGCAGACATGCAAGGGTCGTCCCCCAGCTTCCTGCTCCTATGACGCTGATGTAACTCATCTTTTTGTCCTGACATGGGAATATAACAAATTTCGGCTGGCTCTGGAAAGGAGAAAAGCCGGCGCGCGCCCGCCGGTCACTGCTGGCTTGATCATTTTCTTCCCAAGTGTTAGTCTTTTCTCATATCAAGCGGCAAAGGAGGAAGAGAATGACCGGGAAATCATGGAAGCAGGGGAAGTCTTCACTGATCGCAGTGATCTTATTTCTGGGGGCCGTCATCCTGGCGGAATGTCACAGCGCACCGCCCCGGATCAGCATCGAGGGGGCAAAGGCCGTATTGTCACCCGCCATTTACGGCGAGGCGATGGTGGCCATGACGATCAAAAACGACGGGGGCGCGGATGTGCTCAAGGGCGTCGGCACGGACGTGCCCGGCGCGAAGGTCTCGTTCCACGTGATGGAGGGCGGACGCATGGCACGCGTTGCAACGGTGGATATCCCCGGCGGGAGCTCGACGGTATTCAAGATGGGGGACAGCCATATCATGATCGAGGACATGCCGAAGACAATGGTCGAGGGATCGCCCTTTACTCTGACGCTGGTATTTGCGAAGTCGGGTGAGAGGCAACTTCACCTGAAACTCGAAAAGGCGGCCGCGATGCCCATGAATCGCAACACGGACTGAACGCCCTGGCACGCACCGTCTATTTCCGGGCTTTTTCGATCTTTGCCCAGGTGTCGCGGAGCGTGACGATGCGGTTAAAAACCGGCCTTTCTGCCGAAGAGTCGGGGTCCGCGCAGAAATACCCGAGCCTCTCGAACTGGTATCTGCTTCCCGGCGCGGCTCCGGCGAGTCCCGGTTCTGCCCTGCAACCTGTAAGGGTTTCGAGGGAATTCGGATTAACGGCTGTCTTGAAGTCCTCTTCCTCCGCAGGGTTCGGCTTTGCAAAGAGATGATCGTACAGTCGCACCTCCGCTTCGATCGACCGGGCGGCTGATACCCAGTGGAGCGTTGCCTTGACCTTCCTGCCGTCGGGTGAATCGCCGCCGCGGGTCTTCGGGTCATAGGTGCAGTGCAGCTCGACAACCTCTCCGTTTTCGTCCTTCAAGACGCCGGTGCAGGTGATGAAATAGGCGTACCGCAGTCTTACCTCTTTTCCGGGAGAGAGGCGGTAGAAGCCCTTCGGTGGGTCTTCCCGGAAATCCTCGCGCTCGATGTAGAGCACGCGCGAGAAAGGCACCTTCCTCGTGCCCATGGACGGGTCCTCCGGGTTGTTCACGGCGTCGAGCTCCTCCACGCTGTCTTGCGGGTAGTTATCGATCACCACGCGCAGGGGCCGGAGCACCGCCATGACCCGGGGAGCGCTTTTGTTCAGTTCTTCCCTTATGCAGAATTCGAGGAGTGCGATATCGACCAGGCTGTCGCGCTTTGCCACTCCGATGCGGTCGCAGAAATTGCGGATAGCCCCTGGCGTGTAGCCGCGTCTCCTGATTCCCGCTATCGTCGGCATCCGCGGATCGTCCCATCCCGAGACATGCCCCTCCTGCACGAGCCGGATGAGCTTCCGTTTGCTCAGAATGGTATGGCTGAGGTTCAGGCGTGCGAACTCGATCTGTTGCGGGTGGCATCCGGCCTTCAGCTCGTCGAGGAACCAGTCGTAAAGCGGACGGTGGTCTTCGAATTCGAGGGTGCAGATCGAATGGGTGATCCGCTCGATCGAATCGGAGACGCAGTGGGCGAAATCGTACATCGGGTAGATGCACCACTTGTCGCCCGTCCTGTGATGGTGCGAGCGCAGGATGCGGAACATCACAGGGTCGCGCATGTTGAGGTTTCCTGATTTCATGTCGATCTTCGCCCTGAGCGTGCGCGAGCCGTCGGGGAATTTCCCGGCGCGCATGCGACTGAAGAGGTCGAGGTTCTCCCCGACCGTGCGGTCCCGGCATGGGCTGTTCCTGCCCGGCTCCGTAAGCGTGCCGCGGTATTCCCTGATCTCCTCGGGGCTAAGGTCACAGACGTACGCCTTGCCCGCTTTAACCAGCTGCACGGCGGACTCATAGAGCTGCTCGAAGTAGTCGGAGGCATAATACTCGCGGTCCTGCCAGTCGAAACCGAGCCACCGCACATCGGCCTTGATCGAATCGACGTATTCCACTTCTTCCCTGCTCGGATTGGTGTCGTCGAAACGCAGGTTGCACAGGCCGCCGAATTCGGCTGCAAGGCCGAAGTTCAGACAGATCGATTTCGCGTGACCGATGTGGAGATAGCCGTTTGGCTCCGGAGGAAAGCGGGTATGCACCCTTCCGTCGTTTTTGCCCGTCTTCAGGTCTTCTTCGATTATAGCCCCGATGAAATTCGAGGGCCCTGCCGTTTCGGTCATCTCCGCTCCTTTCCTGTTACTTGCCTTCGATAGTGCCTATCGCCTTGTCGAGCCTTGCCAGCGTCTTTTCCTTCCCCATGACTTCAAGCACCTCGAATATCCCCGGGCTTTCCGTGCCCCCCGTCGCCGCAACGCGGACGGGCTGGGCGAGGGCGCCGAGCTTTATCCCGTGTTTTCCAGTGATCGACCTGAATATCTTATCGAGCTCGTCGTGGGAAAAAACCGAAAGGCCGTCAAGGGACTCACGCAATTCGGTCAGATAGGGCAGGCTCTTTTCATTCAGAAATTTCGCCTTGGCCTTTTCATCGTATTCGACCTCTCCGGCGATGTAGTAGCGGAGCGAACGCGCCAGCTCGACGAGCGTCTTCGCCCGCTCCTTGAGCGTATCGACCGCCTTTGCAAGCCATGCCGCATCGACCTTCGACTCCCCTGTGATCACCTTATCCTGAACGAGAAAGGGCATCACCATCTCTACGAGCCTGTCGGAGGGAGTGTTCATCATGTACTGCCCGTTCAGCCAGAGCAGCTTCTCAGGGTTGAAGACGGCCGCCGCCTTTCCGACGTTTTCAAATGAGAAGTGTTGTGTGAGTTCTTCCTTTGTGAATATCTCCTGGTCGCCGTACGACCAGCCAAGACTGACGAGGTAGTTGATCAGCGCCTCGGGCAGATACCCCATGTCCCTGTATGCCGTTACCGACGTGGCCCCATGTCTCTTGGAAAGCCGGGTCTTGTCCGAGCCGAGGATCATCGGCAGATGCGCGAATTTCGGCACCTCGTAGCCGAAGGCCCCGTATATGTGTATCTGCTTCGGGGTATTGTTCAGATGGTCGTCTCCCCTGATGACGTGTGTCATCTTCATGTCGACGTCGTCGACGACGACAACGAAGTTATAAGTAGGGGTGCCGTCGGAACGAAGTATGATCAGGTCGTCGAGCTGGGCGTTTTCGAATACGACCTTTCCCCTTATGAGATCGTCGACGACGGTGTGGCCCTCCTGCGGCATCATGAACCTCACAGCAGGTGAAACGCCGGGTACCGGCTCTTTCCTGTTCCTGCACCTGCCGTCGTATTTCGGGGTTCTGCCGGACGCGAGCGCCTCACGGCGTCTTGCCTCGAGCTCTTCGGGTGAGCAGTAACAGTAGTATGCCCTGCCTTCTTTTACCAGCCTGTCGACGTAGCTCCTGTAGACATCGAACCTGTCCGTCTGCCTGAAGGGGCCCTCGTCCCAGTCGAGGCCGAGCCACTTCATCCCCTCGATGATCGCCCCGATATATTCGTCCGTCGAGCGGCTCCTGTCGGTGTCCTCGATGCGCAGGACAAATGTGCCGCTGTTGTGCCTGGCAAAAAGCCAGTTGAACAGTGCAGTCCTTGCCCCGCCGATATGGAGAAACCCTGTAGGACTCGGTGCAAAACGAACTCTCACTTTTTCGGTCAAGATAGCCTCCTCCCGTTACCGCTCAGTATATCCGGCAATTATACACCATTAATAGGGGTCTTATAACAGCACGCACGTTGAGTAACGCCCCCTGCCCCCCTCTTACCCCAAGAGGGGAAATTGATTCCTCCCCCTTAGGGTAAGGGGAGGCCAAGGAGGAATTATGCCGGGGAAAAAGTAATTTTCCCAATGGTGCTCTGCCTATATTAAGGCTTCACCTTCAGAAGTTCCCCTGCAGAAGCGAGAGCTTCAGGAAACTCCTCGTCCTGTCCGTTATCCTGAACCGCTCATCCGCCCGGTGACCTGCGATCCAGACGATGTCGTCGCCGGACAGAACCACCGGGACGCTGTCCCTCTCGTCCCTCGGGACCTTTTCATCGACAAAGAAGTCCTGGAGTTTCTTCCTCTTTCCGAAGCCGAGGGGGAAGAAAAAATCTCCGTTTCTCCTTGACCTGACCGTCAGCGGGAACCGAACCGCATCCGCATCGAGCACGACGGACGACTTTCCATCGCCCGAATCCGGGGCTGTTTCCCCGATGAAAGCCCTGACGACGAGCCCGGCCTCCCGGATCGCGAGTTCGGCCGGCGGCCGGAGTTCATACTCCTTTATCTTTTGGGGAGGGGCCGAGGTTATGATGAGTAATGAATATTCCCTGATCACCCTCACGCCTTTCGGCAGATAGAGCCTGTTGCCCGGTGAGCCGCTCCTGATCAGTCGCATGATAGCCTCGATATGGATATAACCGATTCCCCTCAACCCCCGCGTTTCCTCAATGGCCCGCCTCAGCACCCGTCTAAGGATAACCGTGTCCATCACCTCCATCGGGGCGATGAAGAGTTCGATTTTTTCGTCGGTCTTTCTGCTGATCATCTTCATCAGCTTTTTTGTCACCGTGACGCCGAAAAAGCGCTCTTCCTCCTGAAGGATCGAGACGGTGTTCAGGAGGGTGGCGGCCAGGTTCGGGTTCAGGGCTTTCATTTCCGGCACCAGGAATTTCCTCAGCCGGTTTCTCAGGTAATGGACTTCCAGGTTCGAGGAGTCGACGACAAAGGGTATCTTTTCTGCCTCAAGAAACCTCTCGATCGCGTCCCGCCCGGTTTCGATGAGGGGCCGTATGATCTTACCCCGCGTCGGCGGAATGCCCGAAAGACCTTTCGGGCCGGACCCTCTCAGCAGCCGCATGAAGAAAGTCTCGACCTGGTCGTCGGCGTTATGCGCAAGGGCGATCCGGTCTGCCTTTACTTCAAAGGCGGCCTCTTCGAACGCCCTGTATCTCAACTCCCTCGCCGCCTCCTGCCTGTTCATCCCGAACTGCTCCGCATAAGCGGCCACGTCGATCGATTTCACGACAAGTGGGATGCCGTATCCGTCGCAGAGGCCCCTGCAGAATTCAATCTCTCTTCCGGTCTCTCCCGGTCTGAGGTTATGGTTTACATAAACAGCGCGGATTGAGAGGCGGAGCATATCCCTGATCCTGTACAGGAGTGTAAGGAGGCATACCGAGTCCGGCCCCCCTGAAAGCCCCACCAGGGCCGTCTCTCCACCGGCGAGCATCGAATACTTTCTGAGGGCCGCCGAAATCCCCTCTTCGAGGGCCGGGTTCTCTGCCGTATGTTCTACCGGTTTCTTCATGGCGATCGCAGCATACGTGTAAAGGATTTTCTCCGGAACCGTATCCGGATTTCGATTTCACACCGCGTCAATAATTATATTATTATAAATCGATTTCCGACAAGTTCGGCAGGGTTCGGCAGGAAAAAGAGGCGATGAGGAAACGAGACAGGGACGAGAAGAAGAAGGCCTGTGCGGCCGGGACCGGCGCGAGGCGACAGGAAAAGGCCTATGGGGGCGATGTCCCGATCTGCCTGAACGCCGGATGCGTCATGAGGAAAAAGGCGGGATGTTCCGGCTTCGAGGGCTGTCCGGGCTTCAAGGGGAAGTAGTTCCGCCCGCCGGGCCTTCGGGCAGGGTAAGCGTCATCACCTCCGAGGGGGTGCCGGGGGCGCCCAGATCTTTTCCGTCGAACCGTATGTCGATACCGCCGGCGTTTCCGATTTTCAGCGTTGCCCTGCCGGAAAATGTCCAGTTCTTTGAATCGCCCGGCTGCAGCAGGGCTTCATCCTTCCTCCCGTCGCTGAACCGTATCGCCAGCCATGTCGTCTCCTTTGCGGTGATCCCGAGTCTGTGCTGTTTTGTCGCCTGAGGTTTTCTCCGCGGAGCCGCCTCATGAAAAACGCCGGTCGGTCCGGCCTGCCGTTGTGCAGGCGGCCGGCTTGCAGGCAGGCCCGCCCGGTTGCTGCTCCTGCCGGCGAAGAACAGAAAGAGGGCGGCTGCGACCGCAACGATCGCAATGAGCGCGATAACGCCGAATATTCCCGGCCCCTTCTTTCGCGAAAAGGCTATCGGCATTATCGCAGCGGATTCAGGCTGGGCCAGGTGTTTTTTGTAAAATTCCACGATCGGCCCGGGATCGACGTCAAGGTACTTTGCGTACGCCCTGATATATCCCACCGTGTATACCGGGACCGGGAGCTTTTCGAATGTGTCGTCTTCGATGAAAGAAAGGTAGTCTTTTCTGATCTTGAGCGCTGAGGCTGCTTCCTGAACAGAGATGCCCAAGTCTTCGCGTTTTTTTTTGAGAATTTCTCCAGCCAAAACCCTGCCCTTAGGAAATTTGGAATAAAAATAACATATATTCACATCATTAGCAAAGGAAAAATTCAGTCGCATTCGGAGGCGGGGCAAATGGTAAGATAATTGACGATGAAGAGAGTGGTGATAACGGGTATCGGCGCCGTCACGCCCCTCGGTAACACCTTTTACGATTCCTGGGGGGCGGCAAAGAACGGGCTGTCCGGGATCGGTCCGGTCACCCAGTTCGAAGCAGGCGGTCTGCCGTGGAAATCGGCCGGAGAGGTGAGGGGCTTCAATGCGGATGGATACCTGTCTGCGAAGGAACAGAGGCGCCTCGATCCTTTCGCCGTCTACGCCGTCGCAGCCGCCGTTATGGCTGTTGAGGATGCTGGATTGGCTAAGCGCCCCGATTATCTTGCCGCGGGCGGAGTGGTCATCGGCTCGGGCAGGGGGGGGATCGGCACACTTCAGGCGGCATTTGACCGCGCCGCGAAGACCAACCAAAAAAGGGTCACGCCTTATCTCATGCCTGCCACGACGGTGGTCGCCGCATCTTCGTATGCGGCGCGGAAACTGGGGATGAAAGGCCATTGCCTCGGCATCTCGAACGCCTGTGCCTCCGGGACGAGCGCCATAGGCGAGGCTTACCGGATGATCAGGAGCGGATACGCCGGGCCGGTGATAGCCGGGGGTGCGGAGGCGCCGCTGTGCCGGGGGTGTTTCGAGGGCTACGGAGTTGCCGGAGCACTGTCGAAAAAGGAAGGTCCCCATGCGAGCAGGCCCTTTGACAGGGCGAGAGACGGCTTTGTACTCGCCGAAGGCGCCTGCGTGATGGTGCTCGAAGAAATGGGCGAGGCACTGAAAAGGGGCGCCGCAATCGTCGGAGAAATCGCGGGATACGCCGGCTCCTGCGATGCCTTCCATCAGACCAGGCCCCAGGCCGAAGGCCAGGCGCGGGCGATGCATGCAGCGATCGCAGATGCGGCCATGACACCCGGGGACATCGATTACATAAGCGCCCACGCCACCTCAACCCCCCTTGGAGACAGGGTCGAGACAGAGGCGATCAAAATGACCTTCGGCGGAAGGGCCGTTTCCGTGCCGGTGAGCGCGATAAAGTCGATGACCGGACATATGCTTGCTGCATCGGGGGCGCTGGAGACGGCGTTTGCAGCGATGAGCATCCTTGAGGGACTGATCCCCCCCACTCTCAACCTGAAGGAACGGGATGAAGGATGCGGGCTGGACGTGGTGACGGATAGGACAGTGACAGGGATAAAAACCGCCCTGTCGGGTTCATTCGGGTTCGGCGGGGTGAACGCGGTCCTTGTGCTTGGGAGGCCGCGGGTCGGCGGTCATACTTCGAAGTGATACACGTGGAACCGGGCTGGAACATGCGTATTCCCGAAATCCTCCTCGGGATCGGGATGCTCCTTTTCGGGAGGAGGCTTTTCTGGCTCTTCGTGGGCGCCGCGGGGTTCATCTTCGGCATGCATATCGCCGCCCTCCTTCCACGCGGCAGGCCGGAATGGATTACGATTGCGATAGCGACCGGCGCGGGCCTGCTCGGTGCGCTCTTCGCCGTTTTTCTTCAGCGACTGGCGATAGCGGTTGCGGGCTTTGTGCTTGGCGGGTACGTGTTTCCCGTTATCCTCGGTGAGCTCGGGTGGCGGTCTGCGACACCACACTGGATACTGTTTCTGGCGGGCGGCGTCGCGGGCCTCATTCTCGTGTCGGTGCTTTTTGACTGGGCGTTGATCATCCTTTCCTCGGTTTCCGGGGCTATCATGATCCTCGGGCCCCTCCATGCAGGGGTGCACGCGAAGCGGCTCCTTATCGTCCTGCTCATAGCCGTCGGCGTCGCAGTCCAGTCGGGGCTGATGAGGAGGGGCGGGCGACGGCCCTGAGGTAAGCATTGTTGAGTTCGCGGGGCGATGGGGGGAGCGGGGTGCTTTTTCTTTTTGAAGTGAGCGGCTATAATACATCTCCTGTGAAACGGCCATGAACTTTATCATCTTTATCATAGCAGCGTACCTGATGGGGTTCATCTCCGCGGTCCCCGCCGGTCCGGTCCAGATCGAGGTCGTCCGAAGGGCGATCAACGGCCATCTCAAGTCGTCTTTAATGGTCATCTTCGGCGCCTTTTGCGCCGATGTCTTCTACGGCGGCATCGCTTTCTTCGGCATCGCGCCCTTTCTCGAGGTAAAAGAGGTCATGGCGGTCTTCTGGCTGGCCGGCGGCGTCATACTGATCGTCCTCGGCACGGTCGTTATACGGAGCAGTCTGAAAAGCGAAGAAGCCGGCTATAATGAAGACCGCATGAAGAAGAAGCGCTGGGGTTTTATCGGGGGGCTGTCGCTTGCGGTCATGAACCCGATGTTGATACTCTGGTGGCTTTCCGGGGTGAAGATCTTCAAGGACGTGGGGCTCATACGGCAGTTCACGTCCCGCGTCGCCCTCTACTACCTTTCGGCGGGAAGCTTAGGCCTTGCATCCTACCTCGGCGGCCTCGCCCTGTTTCTCTACTGGGCCAAGAGGTTTATCTCGATAAAAAAGATGAGGAAGATCAATGTCGGTTTCGGCGTCTTCCTCCTTCTTCTCGCGGTCTATTTTATCGGCTCTTCCCTCGTGTATCTCCTGCATTCCCGGTAAAATCCCTCATATGGTGCAACCGGGGGAATCGTGCTACAATGAGAATGTTTTGAGACCGCTCATTTCCGGACAGGGTGACAGACAATGCACGGAACTTCTTTCATGACCGGGTACCGCCGTACGGCGGGCGAAACGCCGTAATGTACATCGTCATGATCACGCCGGAGTGCGCGCCGGCCGCCAAGGTCGGGGGCCTCGGCGACGTCATTTACGGTTTGAGCCATGAGCTCGAGATACGGGGAAACTCCGTCGAGATCATCCTGCCGAAATACGACTGCATGCGGTATGACCAGATCTACGGACTCCAGGAGGCGTACCGCGACCTCTACGTGCCTTTTTACGGCCAGTGGGTGCACTGCACCGTATTCTTCGGCTTTGTCCACGGCAGGAAGTGTTTCTTCATCGATCCCCATTCGCCCGCGAATTTTTTCAACCGCGGGATCTATTACGGCCATCATGACGACCCCGAGCGGTTCGCTTTTTTCTGCCGGGCGGCGCTCGAATTCATGCTGAAGTCAGGGAAGCGGCCGGATATCATCCACTGCCACGACTGGCAGACCGGGCTGGCGCCGGTGCTCCTCTTCGAGATTTACAAGTACCTGGGCATGGGCCACAGCCGCGTCTGCTATACCCTCCATAACCTGAAACATCAGGGGGTGACGGGGGAGTTCATCCTCCGCGCCGCCGGTCTGAACAGGCCGGATTACTTTTTCCACCGGGACAGGCTGCAGGATGATTTCAACCCCTCAGCGATCAACCTGATGAAGGGCGGCATAGTCTATTCCAATTTCGTGACGACCGTGTCGCCGAGGTATGCCTGGGAGATACGGCATACCGACCTTTCCTACGGACTCGGACAAACGCTTCACGTCCACTCCGGCAAGCTGGGCGGGATTCTCAACGGCGTGGACTATGACGTCTGGAACCCCGAGATCGACCGTTTCATTCCCCGAAAGTACGGCGTCGACACGATCGACGGGAAATACGCGAACAAGGAGGCGCTCCGTCACCGGTTTCTCCTGAGGCAGGAATACAGACCGATCATTGCCTATATCGGCCGTCTCGACCACCAGAAGGGCGTCGACCTGATACGGGACGGGATATTCTATGCGCTCGCAAACGGCTGCCAGTTCGTACTGCTCGGGTCGAGCCCCGACCCCGCGATCAGTAATTATTTCCATCATCTGAAGAGCCGGCTGAACGACAACCCCGACTGCCATATCGAGATGGGCTTCAACGAGGAGTTGTCCCATCTCATCTATGCCGGGGCGGACATGATCCTCGTGCCGAGCCTGTTTGAGCCCTGCGGCCTGACCCAGATGATCGCGATGAAATACGGCACAGTGCCGGTCGTGAGGGAGACGGGAGGGCTGGCCGACACGGTCTTCGACGCGGATTACGCCGGCAGGCCCTACAATGAAAGAAACGGGTACGTGTTCAGGGACTTCAATTTCACCGGGCTTGAGTCAGCCATGCACCGGGCGACAGGCATGTGGTATTCCTACCCGCGGCACTTCAGGGAGCTTATGCTAAACGGCATGCGGTACGACTTCTCATGGAACCATCCCGGCCGGCACTACGCCAATATCTACGAATACATCAGGGAGAAATAGGGGAAGCGTCCGCCCATCAGCCTTTTAATTCCTGCATTCCGTAAACCGCTGCGCCCCATAGGCCGCTGTTTTCGTCCGTGATGAGGTAGACCGGTATCTTCGCAAGCAGCGCGCCCATGGTGTCGGAACTCCTGAATTCCGCCTCGAAAACGGTGCCCTTCACCAGCTCCGGGTTCCTTGCCGCCACACCCCCGGCGATGTAAAGACCGCCCAGGGCGAGCGTTTCGAGGACATAATTGCGGCAGACGCGGCCGTAAAACCTCGATGCCCATTCGAGCGTCCTTGGGTATTGGCGGAATCGTTCGGCAACCTCGCGGGGCTCCAGTTTTTCCCCGGTGAGGAAGAGATGAAGGGAGCTCAGTCCGCGGCCGGAGACAACGTCGTTTGCGGTGATGTATCTCTCTGCAGACATCCTGAGGAGGAATTCCTGGAACTCGCATTCCCTCCCGGAGACAAAGGGGAAGTTGGCGTGACCGCCCTCGGAGGGCATGGCCCTGTGGCCACCCTTTCCGCCGGGAAGAACGACCGCCTTGCCGAGGCCCGTTCCGGCCCCGATAACCGCAGCAGCCGCCCCTTTCACGGGCTCTCCGCCGACGATCAGCTCCGCCGCGGCTCCTGCCGGCGAAAGGCAGGCAAATGCCTGTGCCACGAAGTCGTTGATCAACGCGGCCCTCCTGAAGCCGAAGTCCTCCTTCGCGTTCGAGATGTCGATACTCCATGAGATGAAGGGAGGAGAGCTCCTGGCGCCCTTTTCGACCGGGCCGGCTATTGCGATGACGACGATATCGGCATCTTCAGGGGCGATGGGGAACCCGCCTGCGCGAAGGCCCTCTACCAGCCCGCCGAACGATTCGTAATCGGCGGTATTCAGCCAGTGGACCTTTGTGAGCGAGAGCCCGCCGTCTCCCTTGACATGGAAGATGCCGAACCTGCTGTGCGTTCCGCCGATATCGGCGGCGATGAGTGTCTTCATTAATGGTTTTGAGATAAAAGCGCTTCTTAACAGTGCGGCCTGGATGCCTTTTTGTACGCCGAAAAAACCAACTTCTCGACGCCCTCGCCGAAATTCCAGCCCCGTATGATCTCATCGGAGTTGTCCTTGTCCCGGACGGCGATGTCCGTGAAACCGGCCTTTTCGAGGATCCCCTTCAGTTCCTCCACGGGAACCGAGCCCGTTATTCAACCGCTGTAAGCGCTTTCGTTCCGTCTTATTTCGTCGGAGAATTCCGCCTTCTTGAGTACATCGGACACCGCGATCCTGCCGCCGGGCTTCAGCACCCTGAACGCCTCGTTGAAGACCGCCTGCTTGTCGGGAGACAGGTTGATCACGCAGTTTGAGATGACAACGTCGACCGAGGCGTCCTCCACAGGGAGGTGTTCGATCTCGCCGAGTCTGAATTCTATGTTTTCCGCCGCGAATTTTTTGGCGTTTTCCCGTGCACGCGCGACCATTTCGGGCGTCATGTCGATGCCGATCACGCGGCCGCTCCTGCCGACCTTCATCGAAGAAAGAAGGGAGTCGAATCCCGCTCCGCTTCCGAGGTCGAGCACCATTTCGCCTTCCCTGAGATCCGCGATCGCGTGAGGATTGCCGCAGCCGAGGCCGAGGTTCGCCTCCCCAAGGCCGGTCTTCAGCTCTTCTTCCGAGTACCCGAGCCGTCTTCCCGTTTCGAGAAGGCTTACCCTCCCGGCATCCGGCGAACAGCAGCTCGTCAGGGGAAGAGCGGACGGCTGATTGAGCGCCACCGCCGAGTAGCTCTTTATCACGAGCTGTTTAAGCTTCGATTTCCGCCCTTTCATGCTTAAGTATATCACATTAAAAAACGTTCTTCCGGTCCCCCCCTCCTGCCGGTAGTTTTTTCGACCGATGATTTGCCATAATAACGGCATCTCGTTATCGTCAGCCAGTTGCAGGGTACATTTCGGGACAAATGAACGGAAGATGCCCAGCGCAAAGGCGGAGAGAAAGGACGGATAGTCTCATCCCATGACTTTTCTGAAGATACTTGTACTCGCCATTATCCAGGGGGCCGCCGAACTGCTGCCGGTCTCGAGTTCCGCGCACGTGATCGTGGCGGAGAAGTTGATGGGGCTTGACCCGACCAGGCCCGAGATGACGCTTCTGCTTGTCATGCTCCACACGGGAACGATGTTCGCGGTCATTTTCTTTTTCTGGAGTTCGTGGAAAAAGAGCTTCTTCTCTTCGGGAAGGGCCTTCCGGGATTCGATGAAACTCGTAGTTGCGGCGACTTTTTTTACGGGGATCATAGGCCTGTTTCTCAAATTCCTTATCGAGCGGTTCGTGCTCGGGAACGTGCCGCATGCCCAGATCGAGCTTATCTTCGGGAACCTCGGCCTGATCTCTGCGTCGCTCGCCGCGGTCGGCTTATTCATTATTTTCGCGGAATGGAAAGGGCGCCGCCCCGCCGGCGGCGGAGACGGCCTTGACATGAAGGGGTCCTGCTGGATAGGGGCGGTGCAGGGCGTTTGTCTCCCTTTCCGGGGATTCTCGCGCTCCGGGGCGACAATTTCGACCGGTCTCCTTTTCGGCGTCTCGAAGGCAAGGATCGAGGAATTCAGCTTTGCCCTCGCCGTTGTTCTCACTCCGCCGGTGATCGTCCGGGAAATATGGAGATTGCTGAAGGCGCATCACGCGTCGCTGTCGGATGCGGCCGGCATGACGTCTCTTTTCTATCCGAGCCTGCTGGGTATGGCGCTCAGCTTTGTCTCAGGGATCCTGGCGCTCCGCTGGCTTTCGAGCTGGCTCGAGCGCGGCCGCTGGCATCTGTTCGGGATCTACTGCCTCTGCTTTTCATTCGTTGCCTTTCTGCTTTACAGGGCCGGCTTTTAGCCTGTCTCTTTCGGCTGTCGCCCTGCCGCAGAGGGCGGGCAGGAGCGGCCCGTAAGCCTTTTCCTGCAGTTATAAGATATTCTAAAGTTTCGACTTCAAGTTGATCCCAAACCGCTTTTTTTAATATACTTGACTCAAGAGCTTGAAAAAGCGACAGTCGGGAGATTCCGGGATTCAAGTCAACAAGAGGAGGTGATAAAAAACCCGGCTATTCATTTTGGGAGTGGGTTGACCAAAAAAGCTCAACCGGGGGGAAAGAGGGAGGAAAGTAAATGAAGAGAGTTTTAGTCGTATTCTCATGTCTGCTGTTAGTCTTCGCAGCATATCTCGGCTATGACGCGGTGAGCGCCAAAGCCCCCGCAGCATTTGCCAACGGCTCCACCTATTCGGGCACGCTTTACGTGGCCGGTATGGGAGGACACTTCGCAAAGGTGAAGGTCAAGATAGACCCTTCGGACACGGAAAATCCCATCAAGGTCGAGAGCCTGGACAGGGTTCTTATCGGCACCAATAGCGACCATCCGGTGCATGACCCGAGAATCGACAACAACGACAGGACCAAGATGTTCTGGTCCACCTACAACGTCGACAAATCCATCAAAGGCGGAAAATACGTACACGTGGGCGAGACAGACCTTGCCACGGGCAAGAAAATCAGGGACATCAAGGTCAAGCTCGACCGCGGTGTCAAGTGGGACGGGGCCGTCTACTGCGCCTCCGGACAGACGAAGAACGACTACATCGATATCACCATGACAAACCCCGCCTATATCGACATCAGGAGCAAGAAGACCCTGAAGCTGCTGCATCGCGTGTTCCTCTCAAAGCTGGGGTACAATAACAACTATATGTTTTTCCACGGAACGAACTCCCCTGACTATAAGACCTTCGTAGTCACCATTAACAGGACCAAACAGTGGGTAAACCCTGCGACCGCGAATTTCAGCGACCGCAACGGCAAGGTCGATATGCTTCTTCTGGACCTGCCTTCGCTCGTCAGGGGAAAGATAAAGGTGCTGGCCAGGAACACGGTTTCAGCCAGTCCGGGCGGCACAGGCCCTACCGGTTCGGGGACATTTACCTTCAGGCAGTATTTTACCCCTGACGGCAATTATATCCTCCAGTCCGGCGCCGACAGGATGTACGTCTTCGATGCCCACACCCTGAAGCTCGTTGACAGGAGGATGATGTCGGCCGGCGAAAACCACGACGATATCGGCACGCCTGACAGCAAGTACGCGGTAATGACGCTCAGGTCGCCCGACAAGAACCAGGACGGCGAACTGCAGCTTTACGATATCGGCGCGCACAAGATAATCGGCAAGCCCGTTTCCATCTGCAATGCCTGCCATACCAAGATGGGAATGCACTTCAGCGCAGCCCTCTGCGGAATAGACGCAAACTGGAATAAGTAACAGCCGGTTTGCCGACTGCCTGCTTTCGGGCGGGCGCCCTCCGGCAGGAAGGAGGGCGCCCGCCTCTTCACCGAAAGGAGAAACGTGAAGTTCAGCCTATTCAGCGTTGCAATAAAGAACCTTAAGAGAAAGTCCTTCAGAACGGCGGTCCTTATCGTCTCCATAGGTCTCCTTGTCTGCATCCTCGTGTTCGGGGCTTCGTTCGTACTCAGCGTCGGCTCGAGCATCGGGAAGGCTTCGGACCGGCTGGGGGCGGACCTGCTGGTGGTGCCCTCGGGGGCCGTTGATGTGGCCTCGGACGTGCTGCTGGAATCGAAAATAAAGGTGTTCTACATGGACAAGGACATCATTCAGAGGGTGGAAAAGGTGAAGGGGGTCGGCCCGCTTACCTGGCAGACCTACCTGTCGAGCGTGCCCGGCCAGTGCTGCTCCATACCACCGGCCAAGATAGTCGCCTTCAACCAGGATACCGATTTCATCGTGAAGCCGTGGCTCAGGAAGACGATCCACCGGAAACTGGGAACGGGCGAGGCCATTATCGGTTACGAGGCGAACAAGAACCTTGGCCTTCTCAATATGAACAGCCTGCTGTTCAACGTGAAATTCAAATTCGTGGGCGTGCTCGAAAAAACGGGAACCGGCCTCGATAACGCGATATTCATGAGCGACGACAACATCAATGACATACTGTCGCACAGCAGCATGGTGAAGCTCAAAAAGAACCAGATCTCGATCATATTCGTCAAGGTCAAGAAAGGCTTTGACCCCAAGATAGTTGCGAGGGATATCATGAACGACATCATGCAGGTGGACGTCATCCAGAGGGCCAATATCGGCGGCAGGATGCTCTCCACCCTGGGCGACATAAACAGGATCTTCCTTATTACGATCGCGCTGTCATCCGTTCTTTCGATATTCCTGACGTGGACCATATTCTCCGCCATCGTGAACGAGCGCTTCAGGGAGATAGGCATCATGAGGGCGATCGGCGCCAAGGGCTCTCACATTGTGAAGCTCTTTGTCATGGAGGTGCTGCTACTCGGTCTCATCGGAAGTCTTCTCGGGACCGCTGCAGGTATGTACATGTCGGCTTCCCTTTCGAGGTCGTTCGTGCTCCTGCGCGACCTCTCCGCCACGCTTACCATGACGCAGCGCGTGGAGGTGAGCGTGCTGGGCCTGGCGGTGGGTGTGGGCATATGCGTCATCGGTGCCCTCTCTTCCATAATCAGGATAAAGAATCTTGAACCGCTTTCGGTCTTGAAGGAGGTATAAGTGGAGCAGATAGTTCTGCAGGGACTGGCTAAGAATTATATTTTGGAAGGCTCCCCCATAACGGCGGTGCAGGAGGTATCCCTGGTGATAAGGAAAGGGGATTTCATCTGCATTGTGGGCCATTCTGGTTCGGGCAAGACGACCCTGCTTTCGATGATCGGCTGTATTCTGAAGCCCTCATCAGGCAAGGTCTTATTTGAGGGCACGGACGTCTACAACATGGGCGAGGACGCCCTTTCGGAATACAGGGCGAGGAAGGTCGGTTATGTGTTCCAGTTTGCGAGCCTCCTGCCCGCCCTAACCGCCAAGGAGAACCTTCTCCTGCCGACGCTGTTTACCGGTAAGAACGGCGCCGGCCCGGGCGCGATGGAGAAGAAGGCCGTTGAATATCTTGAGCTGGTGGGCCTTAAGGACAAGGTGAACGCCTATCCGGGGCAGCTCAGCGGCGGCCAACAACGCAGGGTCGCCATCGCCAGGGCGCTGATGAACGACCCGTCGGCCATACTTGCCGACGAGCCCACGGGAGACCTCGACGAGGAAACCGAACGCGAGGTCATGAACCTCTTCAGGAAGATAAACAGCGAGAGCGGGATAAGCTTTATACTCGTCACCCACAGTACCGAACTTGCAAATGCGGCTGACCGAAAGATAAGGATGTTCCAGGGGCATGCGGAGGAGATGGAAACGCGGGCATTATAAGCCTGCAGCTCAACGCCCGCGTTTTCTCGGTAAAGAAAAGTTTTTCTTATGCACCCATGGATGAAACCGCAGGCCGGCGGCCGGGATTCCGGCGGGAGGACCTGCGATGCCAGTGCTTTTTATCTTCTGTGCTTCCGGCATTCCGGACTTCTGCGCCTCCCGATGCCTTCGGAGATTCGCCATGCCGGCCGGCCGGTCCGGGGCCCTGCTGCCTTGTACTTCCTTTTTCGGCATGAGCGGACTTGCGGGCTTCGATTTTTTTTGCCGGCCGCCCGGACTGCCGGGGAGGGCGGGCAAATTCCGTGTCGCGATGCGGCGCGGACTTCTTGTAGTCGAACCCCTCAAGTGTGCGCCTTTCAACTTTCTCCCCGAGTACCCGCTCGATGCTCCGCACCATCGCCTCGTCTTCGTGCGCGGTGAAGGTGAAGGCGTCGCCGGTCTTCGAGGCACGGCCGGTGCGGCCGATCCTGTGCGTATAGGCGTCGACGGTATCGGGCATGTCGTAGTTGATGACATGAGATATGCTCGACACATCGATGCCGCGGGCAGCTATGTCGGTCGCCACGAGAATCTGGTAAGCGCCGCTTCTGAAGCCGTCGAGCGCGGCCTGCCGCCGGTTCTGGGAGAGGTTCCCCTGAAGCGATGCGGTCCGGTAGCCGGCCCTTACGAGTTGTTCGGCAACGCGTTTCGCCCGGTGTTTGGTGCGTGTAAAGACCAGGACCGAGTCGGTGTCCGTATGGCGCAGCAGTTCAAGGAGAAGCGGCGTCTTAAGGTGCTGGTCGACGGGATAGAGCGCGTGCGCCACGGTGTCTGCGGGTGCGGCATGGTCTATCTGCACCGTGACCGGCCCCTGCAGGACCTCGCCTGCAAGCCGGCGGATGTCGTCCGGCATCGTCGCAGAAAACAGAAGTGTCTGGCGCTTTGCCGGAACGTGCTTCATGATCCTGCGGATGTCCGGCAGAAATCCCATGTCGAACATCCGGTCGGCCTCGTCAAGGACGAGCACTTCGAGATGCGACAGGGCGACCGTGCGCTGGTTGATATGGTCCAGGAGACGGCCCGGGCAGGCAACTACGATCTCCACGCCGCGCCTCAGCTTCTCCGCCTGGAGATGGACGCTTACGCCGCCGTAGACGGTGACGCTGCGGAGGCGTGTCTCTCTTCCGAGTGTGCGGAAGGACTGGTGGATCTGCTCTGCCAGTTCACGCGTCGGCGCGATGACGAGCGCGCGGACCCGGCCGCGGGGCCCCTGCATAAGCCGCTCCAGAACCGGCAGTACGAACGCTGCGGTCTTGCCTGTTCCGGTCTGTGCGAGGCCCATGACGTCGCGTCCCTGCATGACCGGCGGGATAGCCTGCGCCTGAATCGGCGTAGGGCTGACATAACCTGCGGCCTTTACCCCGGCCGCAACATGGGGGTGAAAATTAAATTCCTGAAATTCCATAGACTCCTTTTTTCTGTGTTCGGGGAAAAAAGCCAGATGTATTCGGCGGGTTTACAGTGACGTAGTTTTCATCCGGGTACAGTAGTTTTTTGATAACTAAGCCTATCAGCTTTATGCGAACCTTGTCAAGGAAGAACTTACCGGCTTTTTCCCCTGCCTGGAAAATCGGTCCCAACCGCCCTTTACAAGGCGGCAAAAAGCTTATAAAGTGAAAATAGAAACCATACGGAACATCTTCACATATTGAGATCGCATTAAACTTGAGTCCGTGAATCAGGTCGGCGGCGCTTTTATCGGTAATTGCCGCTTCATTATTGACAGTATCATCACGTGAAAGGAGAAAGCGATATGGCGAAACTGGAAGAATTACTCAAAATTGACGGAGTCGTTGCAGCAGGTGAATTCACCGCCGACGGCAAGATGACCAGTTACAGGACTGCTATGGATATGAGACCGGAAATGGCGTCAATGACGGCTCAATTCTGTGCAACGGTGACACTTCTGTTCAATATGCTGGCAGGCTCATTCAGCCAGCTGAGCAAAATGGAATGGATTCCCCAGAAGGGTTGGGCCTACTGCGGCGGGGACTGGACAGTGGCCATCGGCGGCAATATCGGCGTGTTCGTGGAAACATCCAAGGCTGACTTCAATAAGTTGTTTGAGGTGCTGATAGGTCCTCAATAGGATGCGTGGTCTTGCTCCTCCCGGACCCGGCAGAAAGGTTAAGGACAGCAGAGACGTTTAGGGTCTCGGGCAGTATGACGTAATGTATTTAAACCGCCGGGAAGAGAGGAGCAAACACCACTTTTTTATCGCCTGCTTTACCCGGACGGGCCGAGCAAAAAATAGTTCTTGACGCTGCCCCGATTCAGTCCTATGATTTTTCTTAGAGGTTGTTTACTTCCTCAATTCTTGTTACCGCAACGGAACCCTATACAGATGGCTGCAGGAAGGCGTTTCCACGAAGGGAAGACCCCTCAGGGAAAAACCGACGAAGATCTCCGGGACTTCACGGTTTTGTATATGGAGGGGTCCGCATTCAGGCGGGAAAAAGCACAGGGCAGAGTCATCAGCGCAGAGAAGTCAGAATTGGAGATATCCACAAACTC
>JBJKSM010000013.1:0-19908 GCA_046704045.1 Thermodesulfovibrionales bacterium
CGACTCCTCTTACAAGGGCCAGATCGTGACGATGACCTATACCCAGATCGGAAACTACGGCGTAAACGGGGAAGACATCGAATCTGCAGGAGGGATCAAGGCGGAGGGTTTTATAGTAAAAGAGGCATGCGACTACCCGAGCAACTGGCGGTCATCGGCGAGCCTCGTCGGATATATGAGAAAAAACGGCGTGGTCGGCATCCAGGGCATCGACACGCGGACACTCACAAGACATCTCAGAAATCACGGGGCCCAGATGGGGATCATCTCCACCGCCGATCCCGACCCGGCGAGCCTGCTCGATAAGGTGCGGGCCCACCCCGGCATATCCGCTTTCGACCTCGTCAGGGACGTGACCGCAAAAGAGGCATACCACTGGCAGGAAGGCTGCTGGAAGTGGTGCACGGAAGAAGTAAAAAGGCTGAAGACGGAGGTGAGGAGTGAGGGGTTAAGAGTGAGGAGTAATGCTTCAGGAGAGAACTCCTCACACCTTACTCCCCGCTCCTCTCTGTCCGTCGTCGTCTACGACTTCGGCATAAAGTTCAATATACTGAGGAACCTCGTGGAGGCGGGCTTCGACGTCACGGTCGTGCCGGCGCAGACACCGGCTGCAAAGGTCCTCGATATGGGTCCTGACGGTATAATACTGAGCAACGGCCCCGGGGACCCGGAAACGGTGACCTACGCGATCGCTGCGGCAAAGGAGCTGATCGGGAAAAAGCCCGTATTCGGCATCTGCCTCGGTCACCAGATACTCGGCCTGGCCATGGGCGGCCGCACCTACAAGCTCAAGTTCGGCCATCACGGGGGCAACCACCCCGTGAAGGACCTCTCGACGAACAGGGTCGAGATCACGTCACAGAACCACAACTACTGCGTCGACATAAAGAGCCTCCACGGACAGGCGGAGCTCACCCACGTCAACCTCTACGACGGCACCGAAGAGGGGATGAGGCACGTGGAATTTCCGCTCTTCTCCGTTCAGCATCATCCTGAGGCCGGGCCCGGGCCGAACGATTCGGTCCATCTCTTCAGGAGGTTCCGGGACATGATCGAGGACGGGAAGGCGTGATCCCCGACGAAAAGAAACAAAGATACAGCATACGCCGGGAAAGCGGCGCGCTCATTTTCAGGACGGCATCCTTTTCGGACGAGACGGCGAGCGTCCTGCACAGCGGCATCTATAACAGGGAATTCTCCTCGGTCCTGGCGTCTCTTGCGGTCGCTGGACTCGTCTACCTGCTGCTTAAGACACACTTCGAAAAGACGGTGCTTTTCAACATCGTCTTTATCGTAATCTTTGTCGGCGGTTTTCCCTTTTTCAGGACATTCGTCTTCAAGGAAAGATATATGGAGACCGTCTTCGACACCGCCCGGGGTAAGGCGGTGATTTCCGTCGCAGGAATCGTGACGGGGAAGAAAGAGACCATACTTCTGAAGGATATCGTGCAGGTCCTGATCGAGTCGAGGAAACAGAAGGTCGAAAACCCCGACGGCGTGGAGTTCGTCGAAAAGATATCGCTCCAGCACGGGGTGGCGATCCCCGGGTTCGGAGAAGAGACGGTGCGGTATCTGCTCAGGCTCAAACTCGCCGACGATACTTACAGAACTATATATGCGGACAGGGACATGCAGGCCGTGATGGAAGCTCACGGCGAGATAATGGCATTTCTTAAAATGTGATGAATAATTCAGGGTATCCGAGAGGTTAATTTGCCGAAAAGAGAAGATATCAGAAGCATCCTTATCATCGGTTCGGGCCCGATCGTAATCGGGCAGGCGTGCGAGTTCGACTACTCCGGAACTCAGGCATGCAAGGCGTTGCGGGATGAAGGTTACAGGGTGATCCTCGTGAATTCGAACCCGGCAACGATCATGACCGATCCCGAGACCGCCGACGCCACCTCTATAGAGCCGCTCACCCCCGAGGTTCTCGAACTCGTCATCGAAAGAGAGAGGCCCGATGCGATCCTTCCGACCATGGGCGGACAGACGGCGCTGAACCTTGCGGTGGAGCTTTCGGAAAAGGGGATACTCGAAAAATACGACGTCGAGCTTATCGGCGCGAAGCTCCATGCGATAAAGAAGGCCGAAGACAGGGAGCTCTTCAAGGAGGCGATGGCAGCCATCGGCCTTGAGGTGCCGAAGAGCGCGGCTGTCATCAGCGTGAAGGAGGGACTCGAAGCGGTAGAGGATATCGGGTTCCCGGCGATCCTGCGGCCCGCCTTTACCCTCGGCGGCACCGGCGGAGGGATCGCATACAACCGGGAGGAATTCGTCGGGCTCCTCGACAAGGGACTGAAGCTGAGCCCGGTAAACCAGGTGCTCATCGAGGAGTCGGCCCTCGGCTGGAAGGAATACGAACTCGAAGTAATGCGCGACAGGAAGGACAACGTGGTTATCGTCTGCTCGATAGAAAACTTCGATCCTATGGGTGTCCATACGGGCGATTCTATCACCGTCGCCCCGGCCCAGACGCTCACCGACAGGGAATACCAGCGGATGCGGGACGCCTCGATCGCGATCATCCGGGAGATCGGCGTCGACACGGGCGGCTCGAATATCCAGTTCGCCCTGAACCCGGAGGACGGCAGGATGGTCGTCATCGAGATGAACCCGAGGGTTTCGAGAAGTTCGGCGCTTGCGTCGAAGGCAACGGGCTTCCCGATCGCAAAGATAGCAGCCAAACTCGCCGTCGGCCTCACCCTCGACGAGATACGGAACGACATCACGAGGGAGACGCCCGCCTCCTTCGAGCCTGCGATAGACTACGTGGTGACGAAATTCCCGAGGTTCGCCTTTGAAAAGTTCCCCGAGGCCGACCCGGTGCTTACGACGCAGATGAAGTCCGTCGGGGAGGTTATGTCCATCGGGAGGACCTTCAAGGAGTCCCTCCAGAAATCGCTCCGCAGCCTCGAAAGCGGAAGCTACGGCATGGAGGAGGTCGAAGAAAGCCCCGAAAGGATAAAGAGCGGGCTGCAGATCCCGGGGGTGGACAGGTTCTGGCACGTCGCCCAGGCGATCCGCAACGGCATGACAGTGGAGGAGATTTACGGGTTGACGAAGATCGACCCATGGTTTCTGAACAATATGCGGGAGATCATCGAGATGGAAGAACGCATCAGAACGGAAGCGCGGAAGCGCGGAAGTGCGGAAGCAACCAGTCACCGGCCTTCCGGACTTCCTGTCTTCCCGTCCATCGTGCGAGAAGCGAAAGAATACGGGTTTTCTGACCGGAGACTTGCACAGCTGCTCGGTCTCGGGGAACCCGAGATCAGAAGGATCAGAAGCGAAAACGATATCCGTCCTGTATACAAGATGGTGGACACCTGCGCAGCGGAGTTCGAGGCGTTTACGCCGTATCTGTATTCGACGTACGAAAGGCCGTTTTATCAGCTGACAAGCTTACAGGCCGGCAAGCTCACAAGCTGCTTCGATTCCGAGACAAACCCCACCGACAAAAAGAAGATCGTCATCCTCGGCTCAGGGCCCAACAGGATCGGCCAGGGGATAGAGTTCGATTACTGCTGCGTGCACGCGGTCTTCGCCCTGAGGGAACTGGGGTTCGAAACTATCATGGTAAACTGCAACCCCGAGACGGTCAGCACCGACTACGACACATCCGACAGGCTCTACTTCGAGCCGCTCACGATAGAGGACGTGATGAACATCATCGACGCGGAAAAGCCGGTAGGCGTGATCGTACAGTTCGGCGGACAGACGCCCCTCAAGCTGGCGGTGCCGCTCGAAAAAGAGGGGATCAGTATTCTCGGCACGTCGCCGGATTCGATAGACAGGGCGGAAGACAGGAGGAGGTTCAAGGAACTCCTCCACAAGCTCGGCCTGAAACAGCCCGAAAGCGACACCGCCATGTCGGTCGGAGAGGCGGTCGAGGCGGCGAAGAAGATAGGCTATCCCGTGATGGTCAGGCCGTCATACGTACTGGGCGGCAGGGCGATGGAGATCGTCTACGACGAGGACTCGATGAGAAACTATATGGAGCGGGCGGTCAAGAAGTCTCCGGAACATCCGATCCTCGTCGACAAATACCTGAACGACGCGATCGAAGTCGACGTCGACGCGGTCGCCGACGGCGCGGACGTTGTCGTCGGGGGGGTGATGGAGCATATCGAAGAGGCGGGAATACATTCGGGCGATTCCGCCTGCTCGCTGCCGCCTTACTCCCTGAGCGCATCTATCACCGAAGAGATCAGGAGCCAGACGAAGGCGCTCGCAAGAGAACTCGGGGTCATAGGGCTCATGAACGTCCAGTTCGCCGTAAAAAAGGACGAGATATATATCCTCGAAGTCAACCCGAGGGCATCGAGGACAATCCCCTTTGTGAGCAAGGCAACAGGCGTGCCGCTTGCGAAGATAGCGGCAAAGGTTATGGCGGGCCGGACTCTGAAGGAACTCGGCGTTACAGTCGAAAAGGAGATGAAACACGTGGCGGTCAAAGAGGCGGTGTTCCCCTTCGACAAGTTCCCCGGCGTGGACACTATCCTCGGTCCCGAGATGAAATCCACGGGCGAGGTGATGGGCATCGACGAAGATTTCGGCCGGGCATTCTGGAAAGCCCAGGCATCGGTGAACAACAGGATACCGCTTTCCGGAAAGATAGTGATAAGCATTCGCGACGAGGACAAACCGGGCATCTGCAAGGTCGTCGAACGGCTCTTCGCCGCCGGCTTCTCGGTCATCGCCACAAAGGGTACCGCAAGATTTCTTTCGGAGAAGGGTTTCGATGTGGAGGTTATCAACAAGGTCGCCGAAGGAAGGCCGCACATCGTAGACCTGATAAAGAACAAGGAGATCGTCTTCGTCATCAACACGGTCAGCGACGCCCAGGCGCAGAAGGACTCGTTTTCGATAAGACGCAGCTCCCTCCAGTACGGGGTCCCTTACACGACCACAGTTGCAGGTGCGCGGGCGGTCGTGAGCGCAATCGAGATGCTGAAGAAAAAGAAAATAACGATCAAACCGGTCCAGGAGTACCACAGGAAATAATTCTGCGATATACTGAAGAAATACGGGTACCGCCGGATTCATGTTTCGGCCGGTGCTGTCACTGAGGGGAAAAGGGGCCGTTCGATATCAGGAGGATGGGTGAGAACCATTTTGATCATTGGCCTTATATTTGTGATAGCCTGTTTTTCTCTTTTTACCGCTCGTACCAGTTTTAACAGTGATTTTCCTGTTTTCTATGCTGCGGCCAAAAAAATTCTTGAACCGCAGACTCCCAACAGCTCGGTCTACGACGTCAGCAGGCTGAGCAGCTATAAGGCCCCGGAAACCTGCTCAAAGGAAAAAACCTTCATATATTCGGTTGCCGCCGCATATCTTCTGGCTCCGTTGGCACTGATGCCTTATTTTACGGCCAAGGCTACGATGATTTTCATAAACATTGTACTTTATCTCGCATCCATTGCCCTCATCCTAAGGTTCAAGGAGGCATCGGGCCGCCAGTTTACGTATCCCCTCTTCCTGGGCTGGCTGTGGTTCCCTTTTGTACAGGGAATACGGGGAGGACAAGTGAACGCCGTTATTCTATTCCTGATCATACTTGCCGCCTATTCTGCAGCGAAAGAGCGTATCGTCTTTAGCGGTCTCCTGCTCGCAGCTGCCGCACTATTCAAACTTTTCCCACTGGCCATCGCAATGGCGCTGGGAGTAAAAAACTGGCGCATTTCAGCTTACTGCGCCCTTTTTTTCGTCATTTCCTTACTTATTCCGGGCTCGCTGAGGTGGTTTGCGGCCATAGGCCATATTTACAAGGCCGACTCCATGTTCACATATTCCCTGTTGGAGGGTGGGAGCTTCGCCTTGCCCGCCGCATTATACATCGCTGCCGTAACAGGTTTCACGGCGGCAATACTTTATCGATACCGATATACCGATTACCTCCTGCTCGTCGCGTTTACGATCCCGGCCGCGTTCCTGTTAATGCCGATTGTGGAATATCACCACCTGACACTTCTAATTTTTTCTTATGTATGCCTCCTGCCTCCTTCGAATAAAGAGAGCCGATGGCTCTTGCGGATCGCCCTTTTATCATTCATAATCATTGATGCATCTCTCTTAGTCAGCAGGCAGAGCTATCTCCTTGTGGAACCCGTGGCCTCTAAAGTGCTCATCAATCTCGGCCTCTTTCTCTGTTGGTCAGCTATGGCATGGAAAATACATAGTGTCGGATTACGGACATTTTTAGAGGGAAGATCTGATACGATTTGACGCGGCTCTCATATTTTTCAGGCAGTTGATCCGGTATTCCGTACTTCAGGATGATAAAGGCCAGACCCGGCATGCGGTAACTGCGGATGGCAGCCGGCAAGGCCTGGCGGCGAAAATCTTTCCCCGCTCGATGCAAAAAAGAAGAACAGGGCAAGCTGTGTAATGAAAAGCGGCAGACGAATTCCCTGGAAGGGTCCTGAAAAAGGCGACATGAAAACGAGCAGCGGCAAAGTTATGAGGAGAACCAGCTCGTACCGGGCAAGTTTTTCACGCATAGACACGCAGAGCGCAAGGATGATCACAACCTGCAATTCCTCGGTCGGACTGACGTGCGGGCAGAAAAGAAGGTACGACAGGATGCTCATCGACCAGAGCGCGGCAGCCGGTAAACGGGAGCGCAGCCCTTTTACTACAATATAGCCCAGCGCAGCGAGCCACATAATTGCCGAAACGAGGCTGGAGATATCGTCCCGAAGGCCGATATCGACACTCAGGACGGCACGGAGATTTGCCATAATGCCGGGAACAAACGCCATGACAAAAACCCGTCCGGCATCCATCTTGTTAAATGTTCCGATCAGGTGCAGATAGTCGGTCATCCAGTGCGGTCCCAGCAAGGGCCAGACAAGAAAGGTCGAAATAACAGTGAGAAGACCCCCCACAACAAGAGTACGCCATTGGCGAAGCCCGACGAGGACTGCTGCTGCTGCCATGGCTATCTGCGGTTTCGCGGTAAGGGCCCACAAAACGACCGCAGATATCAATGAATCGCGCCATCCTTCTTTATGAGCGTCCGCCCGGGTTTTTTCGGCGATAAATAAAAGTCCCGCTCCCGTCGCCAGTGCAGTCTGACCGAGCACAAAGCAGCCAAGTGCGACGCCGCTGAAAAATGAAAGCAGCCCGATACCCCAGCGGGATCGGCTGGGGCGCGTCATCCAGAATATGGCAAACAGCCCCGCGATATCGAAAAAAAGGAATGCCGTTGCGTTCGAAAAGGGAACGAGAGGGGCGAGGACCCACAGCATTGTCGGCGAGTATGCGAACTGCAGGGTACCGGCAACTTTCGACCCTGCCCAGTCGGAGGTGACTTTCAAATGGTTCCTGACCGAATAAATCGAGGCCCCCGAGTTTACAGTCGTCTCGCCCCGCCACGCCCTCTGGGCAAAGTTGAAAAGGAATGGGAAGTCGCGAATTCTCAGGACCTCGACATTGCCTTCGGACTGGTAGAATATGCCGTATGAAGGGTTCTTCGCTGCTGAGATCAGGAAACTGCCGATGTAGCAGGCAAGCACGACCCACAAGATGAGATGCACTGCCGATACAATATCACTCCGGAATTTTGGGGTCATCGGTTATTTCTTTTCCGCTTTTGAAATGATACCCGCAGAGGGCGGAAAAATCAAACATCGCGTGATCATGGGGGAAGTCCGCAGGTTTCGCCGTCTGACGCAACGACGTTACGAGAGAAGAACACGGAGTGCAGGGTTACCCCACCCAGTAAAAGTTTATGTGCCTTATCAAAAAAATGACCTGCAGACCGAACAGTGCGGCTAATGCAAGATAAAAATAACCCCTTCTGGCAGCAGGGGTAAAGAAATCGCCGGCGACCATAAAGGTGGGAATAAGCACCAGGCTGTAACGGGTGAAGGCCATCAGGGAAAGTGTGATAGCCGGGACGAGTCCCATGACAAGCGAGTAGGCAAACATGACCTTGTCCCTTTTCCACAGGGGAAAAAGCAAGATGACAAAGATAAAAAACCATGTCCTGTCTATAGCGGAACCGATGAAACTGTGAACGCTTGGAGCCGCCGTCAGAACCCTGATAAACCCGGCAGGATCGAATAATTTTCCTATCGAAGCATGGCCAAGAAAGCCACCCTGCAAGGCAAAACCGGCAAATGCGTTGCCGGTGGATAAATACATGATGCCGAGATAGGATACATAGCCGAGCAGCGTAAGCGAAGTATATGCAAGCGCAGCGGGCTTCCTGTTTCTCAGAATATGAACAGCAAAAGGGACTATCCACAGCACTCCCACAGGTCTTGTCAGGGCGGCCAGAAAGGAGACTATGCCCGCTTTGAGATAATCGTTTTTCGACAGGAAGATGAACATCGCCACCGAAAGCAGGAGAAAAAGAGGCTCAGAATATGGGAAAAGCAGGAAAATGGCCCCCGGAAAGGCGAGCATCAACAACAGGGTGCGATCCGCAGAACCCGGGTCATTTTCTTTCTCGACGAATCTGTAAAGAAGCACCAGGGCCGTTATGGAAAAAAGATTTGCGAGGATCAACCCCGACAACAGATAGTTCCCGCCGGTCAGGTAAGAAAAAAAGCGAATACAGAAAGGCCACAACGGAAAGCAGACATCGGTCCAGGGGTCCGCCCCGTAACCGTAGCGGCTTATCAACAGGTACTGCTGCGCATCCCACGTCTGGAAATAACGGGCAATCGAATGAGGCAACGGTGAAACGTGAATGTTTACGTTGTAATTTTCAGCGGAGAACATGGGGGGTAAAAGGACAATGGCGAGTCCGATCAGCAGGAAACAGACAGCCTTGTAGAGAACAAGAAGTCGTGCCAGCTCCGGCCCCGACCTGCGGAAAGCTCCTTTTTCAGCCGTCATACCTTCCTCCAAAAAGAATCAGTGAAAAGCGGTACAGGTTCACGAGGTCCTTGCCGGCGGTCTCTCCGCAGAAAGGCCGCTTTCCCTTCCGGATCGCCCGTTGTTTGAGCGCCGGTCAAACCTCTTCAATTTGAACCATCTTTGCCTCAATTTGTCAAGGCCCCGGTGGACCGGGCAAGAAGCAGCATGAGGGATGCCGCATTCCGCGGCTTGCAACAGAAGCGCCCCTGTGCTATCTTGTGTATGTATCTGCAACAGTCCAAGGACGACTCATCATTCCCGGAGGTGTTTAAATGTTCAACATAGATCCCGGTCTGCCGATTGTGCAGAACGCCCCTATCGAAGGGAAGGTCGTGCTCGTGAGGTTCGACCACAACGTCGTCAAGAACGGCCAGATCAGGGACCCCTACCGGATCGACAGGACGCTCGGCACCCTCTACAACATCGTCGAAAGGGGCGGAAGGCCGATCCTGATGACCCACATCGGCAGGCCGAAGGACAAGAAGACCGGAGAAATACGCTGCCGGGAAGAGGAATCGGTGAAACCTATTGTTGAATACCTCGAAAGAAAACTGCATATACGATTTCATATCCCGGAGTTCAATATCACGTCCGGCCAGGGGATCACCGGTATCGACACGTCGATAAACCTCGCTATCAGGGCCCTTCGGGAGAGGAGGATCGGCGGCATCTACCTCCCGAACACCCGCTGGTTCCAGGCGGAAGAGTCATCCGGGAACATCAGGGAGAAGCTGGCCCTGCAGCTTGCGGGTCTTGCCGACGTCTTCATAAACGACGCCTTCGGCTCGTGGCAGCCTCATGTTTCGACTTACGACATCACGAAATTTCTCCCCTCATTTGCGGGTTTCCTGATGCAGGAAGAGATAGCGAACCTCGACTACGTGCTCAACCCGGCGAGACCCTTCACCGCCGTGGTCGCCGGATCGAAGTACGATACCAAGATCGGACCGCTTTACGCGATCTACAGAAAGGCTGACAGATTGATTCTGGGCGGTGTAATATATAACACTTTTCTCTGCGCAAAGTACGGCGTGCGCATCGAGGGCGTATCGGAAAAGGATATCGAAGCCGCAAGAGAACTTGTCGACATGGACAATAAAGACGGCAAAATCGTGGAACTTCCCTACATCGTCGAGTCGGACATCCTTGACGGGAAGGTCGAAGGCAAATACAGGACAGTAGCTGTGAAAGACCTCAAGAGAGACGGCAGGTACGGCTATGTGCTCGACATCGACAGGGAATCCTTCGCCGACAATGCGGTTCTCGACGGCATCCTCGGCGCCAACACCATATTCGTAAACGCGGTGATGGGCTTCACCCCGCACTTCAGCGAGGGCTCCCAGGCGCTCGACGAGACGATCGACAGGAATACCCATGCAAAGAAGCTTTACGGAGGCGGCGACACGCTGCAGGAATTCAAGGACCTCTGTCCAGGCCTTTACCTTTCGGTGCTCGATAACGCGCAATATTATTTTTTCACCGGCGGGGGCACCGTCCTTACCGCCATCGAGCAGGGAAGCGCCTACGGGCTGAGGCCGATCCAGGCATTGATGGAAAACGGAGGCCATCTCCGCGCGTAGAAAAAGAGATCGTCGCAAACCACAACAAATCGACAGGAGGGTCGTATGGCATCTATCAAAAAAATTGGAATCATTACAAGCGGCGGAGACTGCGGAGGTCTCAACGCCGTTATCAAGGGTGTGGCGCGGGAGGCATATGCCAAGGGAATCGAAGCGGTCGTCATACCAAACGGTTATGCCGGCCTTTACAACCTCGTCGATTTCAGCGAAGTCGTCCGGCTGAGCGCGGAGAGGGTCAGCCGCATCGAGGCGTCCCTTGCCGGTTCGGAGGCCGGGCATTCGAGGGTCAAGATATCGAAAATCGACGATCCGAACAAGTATGAGCGCATCAAGGCAGGCCTCGGAAAATTCGGCGTAGAGGCTCTCATCATAAGCGGAGGCGACGACACCGGGAGCGTGGTGGTCGACCTCGGCTCACACGGCATACCCTGCGTGCACGTGCCCAAGACTATGGACCTCGACCTTCAGCCCTACAGCGTCGGCGGGGATTCCGCGATCAACAGGATCGCGACCTTCACGAGGGACCTCAAGACAACGGGAATGAGCCACAACCGCATACTCGTTATAGAGGTCTTCGGCAGGTACGTCGGGCACACCGCCTTCCGGGGCGGCGTCGGCGCGGAGGCCGACTGCATCCTGATACCTGAGATCCCGGCGGACTTCGACGTGGTATACGACCATATGAAGACGACCTATTTCAACCGGGTCCTCAGGAGCGACGTGAAGGCCGGGACCTACGTGATCGTCGTTGCGGAGGGGCTGAAAAACGCAAGCGGCGAGATGCTCTACGACGAATCGGCGGGAGTAGACGCCTTCGGGCACAAGAAACTCGCGGGCGCGGGCAAGTACGTCAGGCAGCAGCTCGAAAAAAGGCTGAAGGCCGACCCCGACGTCGCCGACTTCATGAAAAAGTCAGGCATGTTCGTCCCCGGTGTTTACGTGATACCGGAGGTGCGCGAGGTTACGCCGGGGCACCTCGTGAGGTCCGGCGGCTCTTCGGCCTACGACGTAAACTTCGGCTACCGGGCAGGCGCTGCTGCGGTGCTTCTGCTTCTCGAAGGCAAGACGGGCAACACAGTGGTCAACGTCGCGGGCAGTAATGTCATCTATATCCCGACACCGGACGCTATCAAAAGGAGAGAGGTGGACCTCTCCGAGATCGCCCTGTTCGAGGGCCTAGGCATCTGCTTCGGGAGAAAGCCGTCAGAGTTCTCCTGTAATTTCATCAAGGCCGAAGGTACGATCGAAAGGCCGCTGTAGGGGAGGTCCGGGGTCATTACGGGTTTTGGTTTCTTCGCGTCCTTTGCGGCTTCGCGCGGGGAAGCTTTTTGGGGTTTCGGCTTTGCCGGGTTAAGGAGAGAATAATTTGGAAGGCAGAAAAATCAATGACAGCAGCGTCGTAATGGCGCAGGTGATGATCCCTCAGGACGCCAATCCATCGGGAAACATCCACGGTGGAGTCGTCATGAAGCTTATCGACACGGCGGCGGGCGTAGTCGCATCGAGGCATGCGAGGAGCAACGCCGTGACCGCGTCGATCGACAGGCTCGATTTCCATCATCCCGTGTTCGTCGGGGATCTCCTGTTCATCAAGGGGAGCCTCAATTTCGTCGGCAGGACCTCGATGGAGGTCGGCGTCAGAGTCGAGGCGGAAAATATCATGACGGGAGAAGTGAGACATACCGCCTCGGCCTATCTCACCTTTGTCGCGCTCGACGACAACGGAAAACCGAAACAGGTGCCGCCGCTCGTACTCGAAACGGAGGAAGAGCGCCGCAGGAACCGCGAGGCAAAGATACGCAGGGAAGCGCGCTTAGCCGAAAAAAAGCGGGAGGAAAAATGCCAGCGCGACCCGGCGACCTGCGAATAGGATCGCCCTGCTGTCTTTATGAGGCCAGGAAATCCTGCACCTGTTTTTTTATCTCCAGGCGGTGAAGCGAAATATTCGGCACGTCCCTGTTGCCCGAAACGGCGAGGGCATGAATAAAGCGCGGTCCTCTGCCAGACCTTTTCAGCGCGGCGACGAGTTGTTCCCTCGTGGCAGCCTTCACGGTATCCCGCAAGCCGAACCCCTTCGCGACGAGTTCGAGGTCGACGCACGATCCGGTGAGGGTCAGCTGGTTGCCGGTTGAGCCATAAGAGCTGTTGTCTATCGCGAGTATCGTGAGGTTTTCCGGCGCGGCATTGGCAACCGTTGCGAGGGTCCCGGGGTTCATAAGGAGACTGCCGTCGCCGTCGATGACTACTACCTCCTTCTTCGATGACAGGCTTATGCCGAGGCCGATCGGCGCGGCCATCCCCATGCTCCCGAGCATATAGAAATTCGAGGGCTGATGCCTGATACTGAAAAGCTCCTTCGAGGGAAACCCGAGGTTGCAGACGACCGCCTTCGAATCGAGGTAAGGCGCCGCTGCTTCCAGTATCTCATAGCGCGTGAACACGGGTGTCATCTCCTCCATATCGTATTTGAGGGGCCGGCAGGCGACAGGGCACAGCCCCGCCGCCTGCGGTTTTGTGTAACACGATTCCGCCCAGAGCGCGGGACTGAGGAGAAAGGCGTGTATCTCGTTTTTCCTGTAAACGTCGGGCAGCTTTTTTACGACAAGCCTGAAATCTTCTGCGGTGTTTATTGCCGTATGGGGGATGGCGGCTCCTTTGAGGATGCCGGGAAGTCTCTTGCCCATCGGCACCTGGGCCTCGATCTTTTCCTGGTAGATCCCCCGCCGGCTGACGAACATCGCAACAGGCAGTTCATAAAACCCGGTGAGGGAAAGAAGCGCGTTGATCATGTTTCCCACGCCCGAACTCTGAACGAAGATCGCCGGTCTCTTTCCCGCAAGCGCCGCGCCGGCGCAGATGCCGACCCCCTCCTCTTCGCGCGTAAGGGGCAGGTGGAAGAAGGTCTCTCCCACCATTTCGAGAAGCCCTTTTATCTTCTCGCAGGGAAGCGACGCGGTGAAGTCCACTCCTGCATCCTTCAGTAATCCTGTCAGCGTCTCTTCAGGGTTTCGCATATAATCTCCTCGATCTCCTTTTCGGTGATATCCTTCGATATGACCCTCGGCTCGACGTCGTAGGTCTTCTTTTCCCTGCCGAGCCTCTTTTCGCCGCCCCCGGTGATGTTGAGGAGGATGATCTCCCCGGCCTTGACGTTCCCTGCCGCAACGGCGCTCTTCAGCGCAGCAACGGCAACCCCCGCCGCCGGGACGATATCGACGCCTTCCGACTCTTCGAAGAGGTCCATCGCGCGGTAAACGTCCTTGTTCTCTATGCCGTACATCCGCCCGTCAGTCGCAACGAGCGCGTCAAAGACGCCCCCCTTGACGGCATATGCGGGATACCGGGTCGAGAGGACCCTCGTCGTTATCAGGCCGATGAGTTCGGGCCGGAGGTCTTCGGGGAAAAGCTCCCTGCTTTTCTTCTCCCATGCCTTCACCATCGGCGCAAAGGGAAGGTTCTGGGCAAGGTGGAGTCTGGGCGGTTTATTCCCGAACCTGCCGTCGCGGAGGAACCTCTCCGCCATCTCCCAGACGCCGACAGCGCCTGTACCGCTGCCCACCGCCTGGAAATAGTGTTCGGGGAGCCGTCCTGTCTCTCTCACGGCTTCGAGAAGCACCGCCCCGAGACCGTCGCGCTTGGCGATGTTCTTTACGCCCCCCTCGAAGGGGAAACCTGCCATCGATGCTACCCTCCTTGCCACGTCGATGGCATCGGAATAGTCGCCGTTTCCGACGGCAAGGGTGGGTATCATTGAAGAACTCTCCAGGTACCACATCTCCATGAGGCACATCGTGGGAACGACGATGACAACCGGGAAACCCGCAACGACCGAGAGATGCGAAAAGGCCCGTGCCGTATTGCCGGCCGATGCCACGACAAGCCCCTCCATCCCGTTTTCGACGGCGTTTTGAAGCACCACGGCAGCCTCGAATTCCTTGAAGGTGCAGGTCTGAAGCAGGGCGTTCTTCTCGGGCCAGTAGCCGTTGAAGGCGATATAGAGATTCCCCAGCCCGAGGCGCCCGGCCAGGCCCTTCGACCGGTAGACAACGGGGCCGGGCTGGTCGAACCGGGGAGAATGCACAGGCAGCCAGTTGTACCGCCAAATGCCATTTCCGCCGTCGTACCTGAACTCCTTTTCCGCGTATTCCGTGACAAGCAGAGCGTCCCTGCAATGTTCACAGAACGCGCAGTACACCTCTTTCAGCTCCGTCCCGCAGTTTCTGCACCTGATGGTGAAATGACTCACAATTTTCTCCTTAAGCCCGGCATTGCCGGAACCATAATATGGTTTTCACCGCAGAGCGCGCAGAGAAAAAACAAAAATCCTCTAAAAAAATGCCACAGGGTTCTCCGTGATCTCTGCGTTCAACTTTTCTTTTCATTTCTTAGGCAATCCGCAAACAACTCCATTATATCGGTTATCCTCACCTGTTGCCCGTATCCCTCCATGGCAGCGTTCACTTTTTCGTAGCAGGCGGGACAGCTCAGAATAAGCCTGTCCGCCTTTTTCATACACGCCTCATCGATGACGATTCTCCCCATCGCGATCGCATTTTCGTGGAATACCTTGCGCGCCGCGCCGCCGGCCCCGCAGCACCTCGAATTGAGCCCGCGCCTGTCGAACTCGATAAGCTCGACGCCGGGTATGGCCCTGAGCACCGCCCGCGGCTCCTCTATAACACCGACGCCCCGGCTCAGATAACATGGGTCGTGGTAGATCAACCTTTCCCTGAGCTCTTTTTTTATCACCAGTTTTTTCTCCTTCAGTGCATCTGCAGCGATCTGGGTGATATGCCTTATCCTGAAGGGAAGTTGCGCGCCGTAAAAACCAGGCCAGTCCCTCGACATCATATTCACGCAGCAGGGGCAGGAGCAGACGAGGGTCCTCACCCCTTTCGCCTTGTACCCAGACACGAGCCTCTTTACGAGGTCTTCGAGCATGTCGTGCTGGCCGGTGATGAAGAGGGGGAAACCGCAGCAGACCTCCTCCTCGGGAGGCAGCATCGTAAATGGTTCTCCGATCGCGTCGAGGACGGTCACATCGCCCCGCACCATCGGCCATGCCTGGTAAGCACCGGTGCACCCGGCGTAGTACCCCGTCTCCGCCTTTTCAGCCACCCTCACGTCTTCGGGAAACCATGGACTGAACCGTTCCTCTGCAGGACTGTTGTAAGGGTTCCCCGTTTTCCGCACCGCCTCCGGCATCTCCGCCTGGGCCCCGATCGGCCCGAGCCCGCGCCGCACCATCTCTTTCCTGAGCATCGGCCAGAGCCTCTGAGTGAAGATGCCGACAGGACAGTTTTCCCCGCATGCGCCGCAGGTCGTGCATTCATAGACCGCTTTAGTGAAATCTTCGAGGAGTTTCCTGTCGATCCCGGGACCGAAGAGTTTTGATTTCAGGCCGCTCGTCGCTTTAATGAATTCCCTGAAGATGCGTATCTTCTCCGGCGGCGATATGGAGGGATTTCCCGTGACATCCTGCACGGGACAATACTTCAGGCACTCGCCGCACCGGGTGCAGGCGTCGATTTCGATGAGCTGCTGCGGTGAAAGTCCTTCCGTAAAAGATTCTTTTTTCTTCATCATGCTCCTACAACCGGCCCTCAATATTATTATAACTCACGGCCGACTGCCCGGTTTTCACGGGAGGCAGGGTTCTCCTGATGCCGCTGCCACGCTCATTCATGCAGCACCTCATGCAGTCCCTCCTCCCTCTTTCTCGCCTCTGCGATAACGAGCGGCGCCGAAAAAAAGTGGGTCGGAAGACAGGGCAGCAGGAAGAGGACGAGGACGAAATGGATGATGAAGAGAGCGCTTCCGGGAACGTGTTCGGGTCTGAAGGCAAGAATCCCCATAACGAACTCCTTTACGCTCATCAGGTCCGGCACGAAATACAGGTGCATCAGCAGGCCGACGCAGCTGATCGAAAAAAGCAGCCCCAGCAGGAAAAAATTGTAGTAGGAGACATACTTCGAGACGTATCTTTTTCTGCCGAGGAGCCTGAGCAATATAAGGTAGAAGAGTGACGCCGGAAGCGTATACCCCGCCACGACGCCCGCCGGCTGGATAAAGGTGATGCATGCAGGGACGGGATTGAGAAAGTATCTGAGGTGCCTGAGGATGACGAAGACAAAGGAGATGTGAAATGTCCAGGACCCCAGCCAGAGCATCTTGCTCGATGCAAAAAGCCTCCTCAGAAGGAGCAGGTCCAGGCCGGATACGGCGCAGACGCGGGCCGACTGTCCCGGCCTCAGCACGGGTGTAACCCCGTACCTCCCGGTTGCCCTGAACCAGGCAAGGGCATGAAAAATAATGCGGTACAGGAAGGCCGCAAACACGATATAGGCGGCCAGAAACAGGATTATCCGCATACACCTCACAAGTAACTCCCACCTCCCCCTCTTGACCCAAGAGGGGTTGCGATCCCTCCCCTTGAGGTAATGGGAGGTCAGGAGGAATTATGGTTCCCTTCCTTTACAAAGGTTATGGTCACATCTTTCGGCACGTTCAGTCCGGCCTCCACCTCAAGCGCCTTCAGCACCGCTGAGGGCACCGGACAGGCGACATGCTTGAGGCATGTCGCCCCCTTTCTGTATACCGGGTTGTTCATGATCCTCTTGAACGCATCCATCATTGTGAGCTCCGGCACCTCTTTTCCAAGCTTCACCACCATCTCGCATTCCGAACTTATCTTCAGAGTATACGTCCTGCTGTCCTTCTTTACGACCTCTATCACGGCCTGCATCCCGCAGGCCCCCGGGTTTACCTTAACTTTTGTCATCTCATTTAATCCGATCCGGCAAGGCAGAAGCCAAAAAAAATATCTTCACCGCAGAGAACGCAGAGATCACAGAGGATGAATCAAGATAAAGAGAATGTCCTGCTTTTTCTCCGCTTACTCCGCGCCATCTGCGGTCAATTCTCAAGCGCTGCTCCTCTATCCCTTGATGCTCGGAGCGATTGGTGCCTTCTGTTCTTCGAGCATCTTTTTGAGGTTCGGGAACTTCTCCTTCATATGCGGGATGTGCATCGCCTGCATGAATTCCTTTTCGAAGGCCGGCTCCGTTGCTATTTCGACGAACTCGACCCACCGCGCCCGCTCGTCCGCCTCCTGCCTCTTCGCCCTGTTGAGAAGCGCCATGCGCGCCCCGTCCCCGGCGGCGTTGCCGACGACCACGACCTTCTCGATCGGCACATCCGGGAACAACCCCAGGGTGAGCGATGCCTCCCTGTCGATATGGCTTCCGAAGGCCCCGGCGAGCTCGACCCTGTCGAGCTTCGTTACGCCCATCTTCTGCATCATAAGCTTGGCGCCGGTGTAAAGAGCGCCCTTGGCGAGCTGGAGCGCCCTTACGTCCGACTGCGTCACCGTGATATCCTGGTTGATCGAGGTCTCGTCCGCCCAGGCAAGGACATACTCGGGCTTGCCTGCCGAGTCCCTCCTCACCCTGTTGGTATCGAGGTTCATCACGAACTTCCCTGTCCTGTCGATGATGCCGGACTTGAACATCTCGGCGATGACATCGATGATCGCCGATCCGCAGATGCCCTTTGCGTTGATCTTTCCGTCCTCGATATGCGTATGCCAGTCGGCCTTTCCGATCACCTTGTACTGCGGCTCTTTTGTGACGGGGTCTATCTTGACCTTCTCGATCGCGCCGGGCGCGGCCCTCATGCCGAACTTTATCTGCGCTCCTTCGAAGGCGGGACCGGTCGCGCAGGAGGTGGAACAGACCCTGTCCTTGTTTCCGAGCAGGAGCTCGCCGTTCGTGCCGATATCGATAACCAGCACCATCTCGTTCTGGAAATACTGTTCCTGCGCAATAAGCACGCCCAGGTTGTCCGCGCCGACAAAGCCCGCCACTATCGGAAGCACGTGCACAAAAGCCGCGGGGTTGATCCTCAGCCCGAGGTCGCGCGCCTTTATGTTCAGCGAACGCTGCACCGCAGGGATGAACGGCGAACGTCCGATGTAGACCGGGTACAGCCCTAAAAAAATGTGGTGCATCGCGGTATTGAAGACGATCGTGAGGTCGTCGATCGCAAAGCCCGGATCGGGACCGTCTTTTTTCACCTCGCTCACCACCCTCCCGATTATCTCGTTGAGACCGGTGATGATCGCGTCCTGCATAGTCTCCAGTCCGTCGGGGTTCGTCATCGCATAAGTGATCCGGGACATGACATCCTCGCCGTAGGGCACCTGGGGGTTCATCATCGACTCGGTGTTGATGACCTTGCCGGTGCTGAGGTCGCAGAGATAACCGACGCAGGTCGTGGTCCCTATGTCCACCGCGAGGCCGTAGCAGACCTCGACCGGTCCCGGCTCGACCTTTATGATCTCCCTGTCCATCCAGACGGTGAAGGTCGCCATCCATTCGCCCTGCCTCAGGATATCCTGCAGGTCCCTGAGCACGAGGTAGTCGAAGGCGAGGTCCTTGAGGCCGTAGTCGTCTTCGAGGACCTTCAGGACCCGCTCGTAGTCTCCGGTCGTCATATCGTGGAGCGTCGGCGCCTTCAATACCACGGTGTACTTTTTTACCGCCGGGTCGAGCGCGATCGAGAGTTCCCTCGCGGCCTTCCTCACCACCTGTTTGCCCGCCCTGGACCTTTCAGGGACATATACCTTGAGGTCCCCGTGGATCGCGCAGGAACAGGCGAGCCTTATGCCCGGACCGTCCTCGGCCTTGATATGCTTAAGCTCGTCCTTCGAAGGCTCCCTCGGCACGACATGCGCCATTCCGGACTCGATGTTGTCTTTTTCGAAATAGCCTTCCTCTATCCTCACCTTGCACTTCCCGCAGACCTTCTTGTTCCCGCAGAGCGCCTCAAGGTCGACACCGAGCGACTGGGCGGCTTCGAGGATGGTCTTTCCTTCCTCGATCTCGCCCCTTCTGCCCGCGGGCTGGAAAATCACCTTGTATGTACGGCTCATATATCTCTTTCCTCCTGTGACGCCTTCTTGATTACTGCCATTGTTTCACACGTCCGTTTCTCGAATAGGGGCATATCGTCGAGCAGAGCCCGCAATTGGGTTTCCCGTTCAGGGGCGTCCGTTTCTTTTTCAGGGACCTGCATTTTTCGTACGTTACGAGCTCCTTCATCGGCGCGCCGCTCGACCAGAGGCAGCCCTTGATCGCGCCGGAAGGACAATGCCTGACACAGAGCTCGCAGTCGCCGCACTCGGATTCCGTGGTGGGCCTGTCCGCCTCGAACGGCGCATCGGTGAGCACCGTAGCCCACGTGAGCTTCGAGCCGTATTCCCTGTTGATCAGCAGCCCGTTCTTCCCGATCCAGCCCAGCCCCGAGCAGGTTGCTGCTGTTTTGTGACTCACGAGCCCGTAGAGCTTCGAGATGTATGTCCCCATTTTCCTGTCGGAATCAGGCGGGATCGGAAATGCCCTGAATCCCTTCGCCTTCAGCCAGTTGACCGTCAGACGCTGGAGCCGCATCAGCT
>JBJKSM010000014.1:0-23115 GCA_046704045.1 Thermodesulfovibrionales bacterium
AGGATACCTGACGGGGTTTGTTATGACATTTCCGCGCTCTTCCCTGACGTAAAGTCCCTTATCGCAGTATACCGCAGCCTCTCTGAGGTCGCGGTCGAACCTTGCGACCCAGACCGGCCTGCCGCAGGTCTCCGGAGGATTGATGAGGGATAGAAAATAATCATCGTTATCCCGGGAAAGAGACCATGACTGACCGCTGTCAAATATCCTGGTCATGCGGCCGATGTCCGGCATTTCCTGAAATTCAAGAGAAACGGTCATGTCGGCTGTCCCGGGATCAGGCTGTTCCCCGAGAAACTGCTCGTATGCGGTGTCCGGTTCCGGATGGACCGACGCCTTCGTGCAGCATACGGCAATCCGCAGCCCCGCTATTTCAATGCCAATCCCATTTCCCACGGGTCTTTTTATCGTCCGGTCTTACGAACCGGGTCCTGCGCATGTATGCGCAATACAGGGGGGCGGTGATGCCACGCTGAATCCCCCTGAAGAAGACTTGCACCCTACACTGAGAACTTCTTCAGCCGAAAGTTCTATGATCCGGAGAATGGGCTTTTCATATGTCATTCTGCCTTCTCTTTTCCCGTCGATTTCCTTTTCCATAGCACCCCTCAGGCCTTGATTTCTCTTATCACTCGTGCCCTGTTATTGCCAAGCGCGCAGAGATATTCCGAGCGTAGTTCTTCATCGTTGTTTTCCATTTTGAAAAACGCCGGGCAATACCCGCAAAGGTTGCGGTTTTCGCAGCTATTGCACGCATATCCCGTGTTCGCTGTCCTCTGTCGTATGGCGGGCATTGCCTCTCGCCATCCCGTCATAAAACTTCCCGAAGCGAGATCGTAGCGCACATGGGGCGCCATGAGACAGGGCTGGAGATATCCGAGCGCGTCGATATGAAAACTGGTAATGCCTGCCGCGCAGGTGTAAAGAGCCCCGGAAGCCTTCCGGTCGCCGTATTTCCTGTCGAATTCGATCCAGTCGTACAGTCGCTCCCTGCTGTGCAATTCCTTGCCCACCGCTTCTTCGGGACTGACACGAAAATCGAGTGGCGTTTTGTCCCCGTCCAGACGGGGAAAAATAGCGGCATCGAAACGGAACCTTATGCCGAGGTCTTCGGCCATGCGTTCCATCGCGAAAAATTCATGACTGTTCAGGGTCATAAGTATCGTCTTCAACTTAACGTTGATCTTACGCTTCGTGAGAAGTCTCACACCTTCAAGGCATCGCTCGTAGGAGCCGCTGACGCCGGTTATTTTTTCGTAAGTCTCGGCAGACGCCCCGTAGAGGCTGATCTCGACAGCCTGCGGCGGCAGGGCGCGAAAGAGTTCGGCAACCGGTTCCGTTATGAGGGTCCCGTTCGTAAAGACCGTGACAAGGATGCCCTTCGTCCTCGCGTGCTCGTATATTCCGGCAAAGTCATGCCGCAGGAGAGGCTCGCCCCCGGTCATGAGCAGGAGCAGACAGCCCGCTTCGGCTATCTCGTCGATGACCGATATGATCCTCGCCGTATCCATTTCGCTTTCAGCCTGTGCCCCCGGGGACCCTGCAGCGACATAACAGTGGACACATCCGAGGTTGCAGCGCTTCGTGAGGTCCATGCTGCCGGTGAAGGGTACCCTGCATTGCGCGATCCTGTCATTGAACCGCTTCATGTATTCCCCGACGTCCGCAGTTATCGCGCAGGTCACGGCTGCTTCGCCTCCTCTACCACGCCTTCCCTTTCGAGTTCCGAGACGAACTCCAGTACGTCAGCCCCCGCTTTTCCCGGCTCTGTGTCGAAGGCCGAAACGACTTCGACGACGATATCACTAACACTCCTTGCGCCGTCGATACGGTCCCAAATGAAATCTGCAACCGGGTTCAGGGAAAATATCCTCTTCATGTCCGCAAGCCTTCCTGTAACCGGAACAAGGATAGTCTCCCCGGCGATTTTTCTCGACACAATCTCTTCCCTCTTTCTGAAAACCCTGCCGGGCATCTCTATACCTGCCGTCACGGCCCTTTCACCTCAGCCTCAGCGCGGGGTCGCCGAGAAGGGCCAGGATATCTATGAGATACGGGTCGTTTCCTGTCAGCATGTAGTTGCCGAGAGACTCCATGACAGCCTCCCCCAGCACCTTCTGTTTCTCAACAAAGACCGAGTTGAAGAACGCCCTGTTTACGATGTTGCCCTGGAAATCTATCGACATCCCGGTAGGCGACCATACCGCCACCGCTCCGCCTGCCGGCTGAAGGACGAGCGTTTCTCCGACGGTGTCGAAGCCCGGTATGTCGAATTGCGCCACCACGCAGGTCATGGCGGTCAGGACGGGAAGGGTCCGGGAGTCCGTAAGCGACGGCACGTCGGCCGTTGTAAGGAGCCCGGCCTGGGCAAGCCTGTCCACACCGGCGTGGCCGGTATAGTTGATAAGCATCGCGCCGCCGTCTATGGCGCTCATCATAAGGCTTCGCGCCTTGTCTATCGGGTACTGCGAAAGATAGATTTTCGAGGTCATGTAAGCCGGTGGCAGGAGGGAAGCGAGTTTGTCGCTGTCCGCCGGATAATTGCCGCTGTCGTCCGGATTGTCGGCGAGCATCAGCACGTTATCGGTCCATGTCCCCGAAGAACTTTCATAGGAAATGATCTTGTCTACTACGCCTTGCAGTTCCGCATCTGTCGTGGCCGGGATCCTTCCTATCACCATTTCCGGGAAGTAATCGTTGTTCACATCGGCATAATAATTGTCCGACGCAAAAAGTCCGTTGGGGGTTCCGACCATCATTGGCGGTATCAGATTGTCGCCGTATCCCATGTAGTTTTTGTAATCATTCGTGCCGTTTCCGGCGAGAAGAACATACCGGGGAGGCCGGCTCCAGTAATTGAACGCGTAGGTCAGGAAGCTCTTTATAGCATCAGGGCTGAAGACGCCGTAGTTGAAGGCGTCTATAATGTCCTGAAGCAGCACTACCTTTGTCGTAAGTCCCTGCCCGCTCCGGTAAAGGGCAAGAGAATCAGCCGCCGGCTTCAGCTCCGGAGTAGTGATGACCAGGTAATCGGCCCCGTTTGACCTGTTCCTGAGTGTGGTCAGTCTGACAGGCGTCACGGAGCTCAGCGAAGTGATGGCATCCTGCGCCACGGCAAGATAAAGGTTCGCAGGCGAAGCCGGGCTGAAGGTAATGCTGTAATCGCCCGTTGTCCCGCCTGTTGCGGCGGAGCCGACTATCCGGGGCTTCCGGGGATTCGTGATGTCATAGAGAGTGATATTGTCGTCGGCAAACCCCGATACCGTTACGATCTGATTATCGTCCCCGCGGAAGACGAGGTTGTCGCCGTACGCCTCATAAAGCCTCCGGTATGAAAGGTCGAAGGAGTTGACATAGAAGATGCTGTAAGGGACATCCGGGTCGAGAAGGCCGGTTACCTCAACGGTATTATCCCCTTCGCGCAGAAGACCCTGGCTGAAGGAGGCCGTGATTGTTGTGCCATCGAGCCCGGCCCACGAACTTTCTCCTATTACCACGCCGTTAAGGGAGATTACTACATGGTGATCTATAGCGGCTGGTGTGTCGGTAGCCCCCTGAAGGTTTACGGTGAGTGACGCGGTGTCTGATGTCTGTGCGACCCCGTCTGCATGGAGCGTAAAAGACTTCGTCCCGTCGGTCGGATCGCCTGCGACAACATAGTCCCAGAACCAATAATCCGCCGAAGGGTCAGAAAACAGCGCCGTGGCGTTGAAGACGTTTTTCTCGTAATGGACGGTGTCCGAAAACATCCCGTCCGGGTTCGTTTCCCGGGGAGCAGCGTCCGTTACATCATCCATCCTCAGTCCTTCCGTGTTAGTGATCCAATAGACATTGTCGGCCGCGTACGGGCCGTCGGCGGCCTGTCCGTAAAAAATGATGCCGGAGCCCCCGGCCGCAGTGCCGTATGCCACCGGATAACCCATATTGCTCACGGACAACCTGTTTTGTCTGATCATGGCCGTCACTCTCGGGGTAGTTGTCCGGAGCGCAGAGGCGATAGTCGACGCGTCGATATAATACATTCCGCTTTCGCTGACCTGCACCTTCAGCGGTCGGAATACAGTTGCAGCGCCGGCTGCAATAGCCTGTGTCCGGGTCGTATAAGGCATCGGAGAGGCGACCACTGCTTTGCGCATCGACGGATGCGGGGTTCTGCTGCAGTCCGAAACCATCGATTTTATATCTTTTTTAAGATCGAACGGCGCCCGCGGTATCCTCGGCAGCGCGGTCTTCCCGGCATCCGGCGCAGCCCCGGGGATCACGTAAGGACCGAAGGTCTTCTGCTTGCCCCTGTTTTCAACTTCAACCAGCAGGTAAGTATTGTTGCCGCCGGGGGAGGCGCCGTTGTCGATAAGCCTGTAGCTCCCGCCCTGGGGCGAGCCGACAAGAGCCGGGAGAAGGCGGTTGTTTATCTGCATGAACTTGCCTGTCTCCTTATTGAGGCGGAAGAGGTAAAAGCCTGCCGTGCCGATCTCGGATACAGTGTCCCATTTGACGGTAACGCGGCCGTTGTCGTTGGATGCACGGAAGTCAGAGACGACAGCCTTCATGGGCCGATACTGATAACCTGCATCCGCGGTAAGGACATTCGGAGCGGCCGAAGTGAGCGTGACGTTCAGCGCATTGGAGTCCGTAGTCATCGAGTAGCCGTTGAGCACGCCGTTTACGTCCGTGATAACGACATGGTACTGTACGCCGCCGTCGCTCACCGGAAGACCCTGGAAGAGGTAACCGCCGTCGCCGGACGTAGTGGTTGTTGCGATGAGGTTGTTGTTGGCGCCGTGAAGCTCGACGGTGACGCCATTGAAACCGTACCCGGGGCCTTCATCCTGTAAGCCGTTGCCGTTGACGTCTTCCCAAATGTAATCGCCTATCGAGCCGAAGACTGCGCTGGGATTATTGTAGCCAAAGTCGTTCGTGAGGTCGCCGAACGTAGAGGGTCCTCCTGTTCCGAGGGTGACATCGGTGTAATTGGGATTATTGCTGTCTACTGCGTTGTCGCTGCCCTGATACTGCGGCGAGGGGTTCCATCCGGCCAGCACATTGTTCGTGTCCGTCACGACGATCCTGTAACGCGCGCCGGGATTTCCCTGCAGATCGGTTGTGCGCAGGCCGCTGAACATGTAATGACCCGTGCTGTCGGTCGTGGTGTTGAAGGTAAACGTGTCGTCGCAGCCGGGAGGCGGGGTGCCCGGGCTGCAGTACTCGGCCTGGACCGTGACACCGCCTATCCCCGGCTCACCTGCATCCTGGATGCCGTTATTGTTCAGGTCGTTCCAGACAAAATCTCCGATGACCCCGGTGCCCACATACGGAAAGTTTGCCGTCGAACTGCAGGCGCTGCCGGTCAGAGTCACGATATCGCCTCCGCCCGGATAAAACTTGCTGAGCCCCGAAGGGTCTGTAGGGACCTGGAGAATATAGGTTGTTCCTCCTGCCGAAACCGGAAGTCCGCTGAAATGGAAATTGCCGCTGCTGTCGGTCGTGGTGCTGCCGATGAAGGGGTCGGTTGTGTCGAGGAGGCCGTTGCCGTTTGCATCTTGCCAGATGCTTACGCCGACATTCGCGATCCCCGAATCCGTGCCGTCGAAGACCCGGTTCCAGTTCTGGTCGAAGAAGTCCTGCCCGGTTACATTTCCGGTCGCGCAGGATGCGGTCGTGTAATAGCCGAAGTCGGCATAGAGCGCAACGCCGTTGGTTCCCAGGACGATATCCCGCGTCGGGCTTGTAAGACTGTCGTTTCCGAGCGTGTGCGTATATCCGGCGAGCACGCCGTTTATATCGGTCACCTGCACCTTATAGGTGCCGGCAACAAGGCCGGTGAAGAAATACCTTCCCTCGGAATCGGTCGTCGTTGTCTGCACGACGTTTCCGGTTGAAGAATCCAGGAGGTTAAGCGTGACGTTCCCTATCCCGACCTCGCCCTGATCTTCGATTCCGTTTGCGTTTGCGTCGTACCAGACAAAATCTCCTATCACTCCGCCTGTCGGTTTGTACCCGAAGTCTGCTGTGAGGCACGACTCGGTATTTCCGAGTGAGCCGCGGCTCGTGGACGTCCATGTGCCTCCGGCAGATGTGCAGTCGGTTTGTGTTCCGTACTGCGTAAGGCTGCATGCGCCGGGAATCGTGTCCGAAAGGATATAAGGGTTGGGCGTGGAGCTTCTTACAAAACCAGAAGGGATTGTGCTTTCGTCCACCCACACCTTGTACTGGCCGTCGTCTATGGTTACCCCTTCATTCTTGCTGTAGAATTTCCCGCCGTAGATTCCTTCAAAGAGGTAATGCCCGGTTGCGTCCGTGCGCGTTTCCTCAAGCTCCTCATCCGGAGAAAACAATCCGTCACCGTTTCTGTCCCAGTAGAGGACGACCCTTACGTCCGGGATTCCCGGCTCCCATGAATCCTCAAGGCCGTTTGCGTTCATGTCGTACCAGACATAATCGCCGATGGAGGCGCCGGCGGGCGTGGGCGGATTGTCCTTGTCGCCGTTTTTGTTGGGCGAGTTATGGGCCCGTGCCACGATCGTGAGCGCAGGCTCGTTCGGGAAGATCTTATCCACCGGCAGCACCACTTCTATCGCATAGGAGAACTGAAAACCGGCGGCGTTCGGACAAAGCAGATCGTAGTTCGTCGTATTGATCGGGGGAGAGTTCTGCGTGAGGTCGACAGTCCCGTAAGAGCCGCAGTCCACGGTCGTGCTTCCGCCGACCGTCGGGGTGTAATGGTTGATATTGTATGCCTCGGAGGATTCGATGCTGATAAGGCTCGCAAGCTGATCGTTCGAAAAGCCGGTATTGTTTATAACGATAGAGCCGTCGCTTGCGGAGCCGTCGGGGCATGTGGCGAGAAATCCGCAGGAATGGTAGCCGCCCGGATACTGCGCGGTCGGCGTAATCGTGCTTACATAGTCGGCGAAAAAATCGAGCTTGATGTTGCCGTTTTCGTCGTAGAAGATGAACTCGGTCTTGTCGGTCAGCGCAAGGTCGCCAAGGGTATGGCCGCCGGTTCCCCAGCCGGCCTGCGCCCAGGTGCCGTAGGTGTTGTCGTTGATGTTCCTGGCGTTCTGGGTGTAAAAGATATGCATCATGCCGTCTTTGACATAGCGGTAAACCTCGCCGGATGCCCTGTTGGGGTCGGGACCGTAGTCGAACAGGTCGAGTATGGCGCTGGGGGAGGAGTATTCCGCATCCTTTATTCCGTCAGCCGGCTTTACGGAGGTGTCGGTCGCCGAATCGGAAGAGGACGCCGCCGTAGCAGTGATCGTGGCGGTGTCGTCCTGCGATCCCGCCTGGACGTCGGTTTCTACTACCACAAATGCATTGCCGTTACCGTCTGTCGTTACGGATGTGACAGTACTGCCTGTCTTTGTCACATTCAGAGACCCGTCTACATTGATCGATCCCGTGCCCTGATACGTGCGCACCGGCCAACCGTTTTCGGAGGCCAGGGAAAGACTGACCGCGGTGTTGGGCTCGGAGGTGATCAGATGCGGGTATGAGACCGTCCCGCCGTTCACATAGAGATAATTGTCGGGAGTCACGCAAACATTGGAGTCCGAATAATTTACCGTTACAAGCACGTAGTCGATCTGCGGCGTAGTCCCGCCATAGGCGAGGAAGCGAATCTTCAGGTTGTTTACGTCGGCGGGAGTCGTGATATTTGTCGCGGTGATCGAGCTCGTTATTTCGCCGTTGGTGTTCGGCGGCGGACTCAGGCTATAAGAGACTGCCGCACCCGTATGATCGAAGATTTCGAGCTTTGCGGCCGGCGTTTTCTTCACCATCCAGTTGAATAACGTCACAGTAACCGAATTTATTGTTGCAGTGCTGCAGAGGTGGTAATTGAAGAGGTACTCCTGGTAAATCGTTTCGTCGTATGCATAGAGAGGGGCGGAATAGGCATCGCGTACCGCGTCGTCATACTGGACGTTCGTCACGTTGAATTTTCCGTCGGATGTGTCGCTTCCGGAGACAGGCACAAGAGACAGCGAATAGGTGGCCGCCTGCGCCTCTTTCGGCCCGAATCCTCCCTGAAATGTCAAAACGGCGAAGACAATTGCGAAGACCGGCAGAAGAATATTGTTTGGGAAGTTCAGGTGAGTTTTTTCCCTGTCATGGAGGAAAGCAGGGAGTAAGCAGCTGAAGAGGTCTTCAATCTCCGATATTATGATCCGGCAGAAAGGATTCCTGTTAAGGGATGTTCTTATCATAATTGCCTCTTGCCTCCCGGGATAATCGATCATCTGCAGCCGCAAAAAATATGGGTTAATGATACCTTATCCAAGGTGTTCAAAGCCACAATAATGGATAATAGCAAGTAGTATGCCTTGCGGCAATTATCAGGCAGGGTTGCAGTGATTTTCCTGACGGCCTTCCTGTTGCACCCTGACAGGCATTCTATCGCATTGATAATAAAGCTTTTTTGGGCTTCTCAACTCTTGCGCGCCCGTTTTCCGGAAACCGGGGAGGCCGTGAAATAATTTGTATCAGAAAGGGAAAATGATGTTCTCTTGTTCGGTTTTTTGCCCGATGGCTGTCAAGGATTGTCTTGTTTCAGGAAAAAGAAAAAAGCATTAATTTCCATTGTCAAAATGCAGGGCTTGGGTCGCGATAAGTCATGGGGACCGCCGGCCCCGGCGGACGCAGGCGTCATATGATTTGGTTCTTGTATTGTCCCGGAAGAAAAGTATAAAATGATCGGGGAAATGAAGATCCGTTACGCCATTATATTCTTTGTCGCGGTGTTTCTGAGTGCCTGCGCGTCTGCGGGACCCTCGGCAGGAGGACGTTCCGACGCGATGGTGAACGTTCCGGAGGGCTGGTTCAAAATGGGGATGAACGGAGCGGACACCAATGAACGGCCCGAGCACGACGTCTTCCTCAGCGCATTTTCGATCGATAAGTACGAAGTCTCCGCCCGGGACTTTGCCATCTTCCTGAACGAGAAGGGCAACCCTGGAAACAGGTATTTTTCTCCCGGCGACTATTCCACTGTCGTAGAGGCGTCTTCCGCCTCCGGCGGGCAGGGGACATCCGGCATTGCCGCGCAATACGAACCGAGAAAAGGGTATGAGAATTATCCTGCGAACGACGTTTCCTGGCTCGGCGCCGACGCATACTGCAGGTGGAAGGGAAAGCGTCTGCCCACAGAAGCGGAATGGGAGAAGGCGGCGAGGGGCGACGACAGGAGGACGTACCCCTGGGGAGACGACGGGCCGGACGATGCGAAGGCAAGGTTTGACAGGGAACTGAAAAAGGACGGGCTTTCGGTTTTGTCCCCGGTCGATTCCCAGTCAGACGGCGTTTCTTATTACGGCGTCTTCAATATGGCGGGCAACGTTCTCGAATGGGTGAACGACTGGTACCGGCATAACTACTGTGAATACTGCGGCCAGAAGGACGGGGACTATCTGCAGGCCGCGGCGCAGCTTATATGTGTCGACAACAATATCATTCGAGCTGAGCTGAAGAAAAACGACGCTTCTTTCTCCAATCATGATCCCCAGGGCCCCTATTTGGGGAGTTTCAAGGTCCTCCGGGGAGGATCGTGGCATGACACGAGGCCTTCGTTTCTTGAAAGCTCGCACCGGTTCTGGCTCGATCCGGAGGAGAAGTACCCTTATACGGGGTTCCGCTGCGCCTCGGGAGGAGCGAAGGAAGGCCCGGTCGCGACGCCTGACATGATCAGGGATGCCTCGGCCGGCTGCCTGCGGGAAAAGGCCGGTACGGTTACGGCGCGCAGCGTGGAGTCATCGGTCCCGGCGACGGAAAAAGTAGCGCCGCCGACAGTAACGCCGCAGAAAAAAGTGGATATCGTGAACGTGAACGTGCCGAAGGTGACGGAGAAGACACCCTGCCCTCCCGCGTTCGAGGACATCTATTTCGCTACCGGCCGGTACGAGATTCCCGATGATGCGAAACCCGGTCTCCGGGTCGCCGCGGAATGGCTGAAAGATCATCCTGCAACTAAAATACTTATCGAAGGCCACAGCGACGACAGAGGAGACGGCCGATACAACCTTGTGCTGAGTGAGAAAAGAGCTGAGGCGATAAAATACTACCTCGTGAAGTTGGGCGTATCGGGAGACAGGCTCGACGTAAAGGGGTACGGCGACAACAAGCCTCTCTGTAAGAAGGCAGGGCGGGTCAAGGCCGGGAAAAGGCACAGGCTCCGCAAGAGGCGCGCGTTACGGAAAAGGAGGCCGTCGTGTCCGCTGCCGAAGAGGATGACGGCGCACAGGATGAAATCTCGGAAGATAAAGAGAGCTTTCAATAAAAACGATTGCCGGCAGAGCAACAGGAGGGTGCAGCTCGTGACAGAGGAGAAGGAGTGCAGGAGGTAAGGGCTGCGTCGCAGCTGCGCGGCGTTGGTGGCGGATTGTTTTTTTGTGTTGACAAGACACGTGCGACAGGTCTATAAAAAAGCATGTTGAGGAAAATCGTCTCATCTCTTGCATTGATGCTGTGTATCGCTGCGGGAAACTCCCCCGAGGTCTTTTCGCTTCAAACAGGGGCGGGGCTGCCTTCAGGGTCGTCTTTTCTTCCGCAGGACCAGCGGGTCTGCAGCCTCGTTCAGCAGGATCTGGACAGGGGAGCGGGCATCAGGTCGATCGTAAAGACGAGCATACAGATGGGCTATAACGCGTGCGCGGTCGTGAAATGCGCCCTCGGCAGCGGCGGGGACCCCAAAGAGGTCATCGCCGGCGCCATAGACGCAGGCGCACCGTCTGATGTAATCGCACGGTGTTCGCTCGATGCCGGTGCGGCCGTCGGAGAAGTTCTGGCGGACCTGAGAAACGCCGGCTTGAATGCCTGCTACGTACAGCCTCTCGGCTATTCCGAGCCCCCGATAACGCCGCCGGGCCCTCCCCCTCCTCCTCCCCCTCCTCCTCCCCCGATCAGCTCGTACGTCCCCTGAAGGAAATTCCCGGAATCGATCAGGAAATACGCCTCAGTCTCTGAGGTGGAGTTCGACAAACTGGGCGAGGACTTCGTGTATCTTTTCGGGAGGCGGCACAACGAAATAGTTGTCCAGTACGACATGCGCGAGCTCGTGAGCGAGGATGCCGATGCGAACGTCGTCAACCGAGATATATACGGTTTTTTCGCGGGGAGAATAATATGCAACGTAATCGGAGCCCCTTCCGTATCTTCCCCTGAATATTTTCTGCACGTCCTCCCGGGAGGGGAGAAGGAGGATCCTGAACTTCAGTTCGCGGGGGAACATATCCAGAACGGTCTCCACCCTTTCGACAAGCACGTCCACCTTGTTTCTTACCTCGTCCTCGGTGGTCACGTTGAGCCGGTTTTTCAGAAGATAGGAAAGGCTGCCGAGCGATACCGCACTATCGAACCGCCGCAGCAGTCCTTCCTGCTTATAGGTTACTGTGGCGTATTCCGTTTTGAGTTCGTACCCGAACGATGCCGGGACCGAAGACAGGAGAAAGAGACCGACAAAGATCGCTTTCAAGAATTGTGAGCGCATAGCTACTCATCATTCTTCAGCTTGAAACCGCGGAGTGCCCTGCCCATTTCACCGTTCAGGGAGATCGCCTTTTCCAGTGCGTCTGCCGCCTTCTCACCGGAGACGGTCTCGCGCGCCTCGGACAGATGGGATCCCACCTGTTCCGAGAGCTCCCTCATCTCACGAAGGCGATCCGAGAGCCGCGTATTGAGAGCGTTCATCATATCGGCCAGTTCCTTTATCTCATCCTTGCGCCTGAGCCTGATCTCGAAGTTGAAATTGCCGTCGATCATCTGTTCAAGGGATCTTTCGAAGCGGTATAGCGGTCCGGCGAGCCTGTGCGTGAGGAGCATGGCGAGCACTGTCACGAGAATACCGCCCGCGACGATGAACAGCCAGTTTGCGCCGAGGATTTCCTTCAGCAGGACGACGGGGGTTTTGCCCACCTGCAGGCTGGAATCCTTATACACGATCGTCATCGTATCGGCGGACATCATCCCCATGACGGCCGTGAGAAGCACGCAGGAAGCAACGACCAGGAGAAAAATGCCGAACACATATTTCCCCTGAAGCTCCTTCTTGATGAAATAGTTTCTTCTTCTCCAGCTTCTTTTCACGGCTTCCCCCGTTTCTCCGCGCCAGGGTAGATCCTTACGGACGCCTTTTCCCTCAGGCCGGCGACCCAGTCTCTCATCATCTTCTGCTTTTTTGCCTGCGTCAGCTCCATCCTTGCCGTCTCCCTGTCGACCGGCGACAGGCGGTGAGAAGATCCCCCGATCCCGTCGAGCCGTACCGCTACGAATCCGTTGCACGTATCGATCGGTCCGGTCATCTCTCCTACCTTCAGACCCGCGACGGCTTCCCTCATGTCTTCGGAAAGGTCGTCAAATGCCGCGGTCCTGTGTTCGGCGCTCCGGAAATCGCCTTTCTCGGCCTCTCCGTTGCCGTCGACGCCGAATATCGTGATGCTCACCTTCCTGTTCAGGAAACTCATATAGCGATCCACGTCTTCGTCGCTTACGACCGCGTGAAGGGATGCGAATTTCCGATCGATGAGTAGCTTTATCAGCGACTGCTCATAAAAGTTTTCTATCGACTGCCGGAACCGTTCGTCCCTGTCGATGCCCTCGTTCCTGGCCTCCTGTACAAGGAGTTCCCTGGTGATCAGCGAGTTTGTGAAGTCTCCCCTGTCCTTCGCGTAGGAGGGGAAAGAGGAATAAAGACGGTTGAATTCGTCGAGAGTAATGATCCTCCTGTTGATGCGCAGCGCTTCCTTATCTGCCGGCACCCTGTGGGGGCGAAGCTCAAACCCGACGACCGCCGACAGGAAAAGCACAACGGCGAGCATGTAATAGATATATTTCATAACGTTTCTTGAGCGCCTGCTATCAACGGAAAGTGCTTTGTCACAGTATAGCAGAGGATGTTAAAAAAGTCATTGCGAGCGCGCCTGCAGTGATATTTCCCTTGACATGCAGTGATATTTCCCTTGACTTTGCATTTTAATTTCCTGAAAATAGGGTCTTTGTTGACGATTATATGGAAAGCATCCTGAATGGGGAAGAGAAAAACAGCTGTTTTCATTGTTGCAACGTGCATCCTTCTGATCGCCGGCTTCGGTCTTCGGCCCGCATTTGCGGGCGGGGACGGCGGAGCCCTTGCGGCGCCTGCCGCGGCCGCTGTAACCGACCGGGGCGACAGTGAAGCAAAGAGCGAGATCCGTGTTTCAAGCTTTGCAACGAAGGAAGAGGCCGAGAAATTTGTAAAAAAGATAGGCTCCGGCGGCTATAAAACGGTGATCCGGAGTGAACACACCGAAGACAAAAGGACAATTTACAGCGTCTTTATCGTGGTGCACGGCGAGCAGCCGAAGGAATCGCTGCAGCTTCCAGTGACGGGCGAAAGCGGGAAGGTCGCGGCGCAGGAGATGCTGGTCGGTACGGAGGAACCTTCCTCCGACATATTCGGCGGCCGGGGTTTTTTCCATGCCTCCCTGGCGGTTACTCAGCTTGTCACGGATAACGCCTATATAAGCAACAAAAACAGGAAGAGCGGTTCGAGCACCGTCCTGTCTCCGGAGGTGTGGGTCCTGTTGCCGCGCACCGAACAGCAGCTTCCGCCGATCGAAGACATTTCCACGAGGGCACCGGGAGGACTCATCCTGAGCAGGATGAAACAGGAAGTTTCGAGACGCTACGAGGCATTTCTTCTCTATCATGCCTATATCCCTCTCTATTCGACTCTTCCGTCTGCGAAGACGGTAAGCCACCGGGCTGCGGGAGGATTCACCTACAATGGAAACAGGGTTTTTGCCAGCCTGATGGACCAGTTTGAGCGGTCCTATGACATCAAAGGGACGGGCATCTCTTCTGACCCAGTCGAAGTAGACAAATATAAGGACAATCTTGTCGACCTCCGCGTCTCCTGTGACACCGGTAACCGGTTCCGTCTCATGCTGGATTACTCGAACTTCCTGCTTCGTTATGACGAACCGGCAAACGACTTCCAGGACCGCATGGACAATGCGCTTGAGGGGTACGTCTTTTATCAGGTCCAGCCGAAGACCGCCCTGTTCGTGGAATACGATTTTATCGACATCACCCACGACAAGGACAGCACGCTTGACAGCAGGGAGCATCACGTCTTCGGCGGCGTCCAGTGGGATATTACGGCTAAATCGAAGGGAATCGTCAAGGCAGGATACGGTTTAAAGGATTTCTCGCATGTTGACGAGAACACCCGGAACTATGTCTTCGAGGCCCAGATTACGCACAATCTTTCCTCAATGAACTCCCTGACCCTGACAGCATACAGACAAACCGATGAAACCGATTTTCTTCAGTCGTCGTTCATCACCGCTGACGGGGCCAAGGCGGAATTTCTGCACAGGCTGACAACGCGTATCACCGCCGGGGCCGGCCTCGGATATACGAGAGAGGCATACGAGGGCGGCGATTTCACGCTTGACGGGGTCACGAAACAGCGGAAAGACAGCGTGTACGACGGGAGCCTTTCTCTCCGCTACCAGTTTAAAAGGTGGCTGGAGAGCGACATAGGCTACGAGTTTACGCGGAGGGATTCGAACTTCGGGGACTTCAGTTATACGAGCAACACGATGTTCTTCAGAATCAGAGGAGCAATTTAGATGGATACACGGGCCGCCGCCGGTGCGGAGCGGGGCGGCTTTGCGAGTCGCCGGGATTTTTCGCCGAAGCGCAGCATGAATTGCGGGATGTGCCCCCTTTTTTTCACCGGATCTTTTCGGGTATAATGTACCACTACGTGCGACGCACATGAGAAAATATTTTGTGGCAGCGTTTATCCTCGCGGTTTTCCTGACAAACCGTGTTTCCTTTGCCCAGGACTACATCGTCGGCCAGGATGATATTTTAAGGATCACCGTCTATGACCACGCCGATCTGACGACGACCGCCAGGGTGAGCGGCGACGGCCTTATCGGCTTCCCGCTCATAGGAAGCGTGAAGGTCGCCGGTCTCACGACACAGCAGATCGCCCGGAAGATTACGGCCCTCCTTGCCGACGGGTATATCGTCAACCCCCACGTATCGGCCTTTGTTGCGGAATACAAGAGCAAGAAGGCGACTATCCTCGGTCAGGTCTTGAGGCCGGGCATTTATGTGTTAAGCGGCGACACCACTTTTCTCCAGCTGCTCTCGCAGGCGGGGGGCCTGGCGCCCGATGCAGGGGACAGGGCCATCCTGAACAGAAAATCTTCCGTCGCCGGACGGGCGGACAGCATTATCACCGTAGACCTGCAGAGGCTCGTCGCAGGCGGAGACACCTCCCTCGATGTCGCGGTCGAGGACGGAGACAACATCTATATCCCGAAGGCCGGCGTGTTTTTTATAACCGGCGAGGTGAAAAAGCCCGATGCCTATAAATACGAAGAAGGGACGACCGTTATCACTGCTATTACCACCGCCGGCGGCCTCACCGACAAGGCGGCCGCGGGCAGGATCAGGATCATCCGGAGGGTCGGCGGAAAGGAACGGATTATCGAAAAAGCGGGGATGGATGCGCCTGTCAAGATTAACGATATCATAGTCGTCCCTGAAAGTTATTTTTAGCGGGGGATTGCATGGACGAAAAAGAGCTGCACCTTAGGGATTATCTGAGGGTCATCGACAGGAGAAGATACACTGTCGGCACCTTCTTCATCGTTGTGTTCGTAACCGTTTTGGTTGCGACGCTTTCGGCTACGCCTTTATACATGGCAACAACGAAAGTGCTGATCGACAAAAGCGCGCCTACCAACCTGGTCGCGCCGAATTTCTATTACGAACCCTACGATCCCGATTTCGCGGAGACACAGTATCAGTTGATAAAAAGCGAAGTCGTTGCGCAGAGGGTGGTGAGTCTGCTTTCTCTTGACACGACGTATGACAGGTATTTTAAAAAGGGCGGTGGCGGCCCGGGCCTGGTGAGATGGGTCGGGGGCTGGTTCGGCGGTAGCGGCGCGTCGCACGCGGGAAACGGCTCTGCGAATACGGTGAAAGCCGACGAGTCCCGGAGGGCGGACAGCATCGCAAAAATGATCAGCGGCTCCATCGTGGTTACGCCGGTAAAAAACAGCAAAATAGTGCAGATCAGCTATATTTCGACAAACCCGGCGTTCGCGGCCCTTATAGTCAATACGGTGACCAGGGCATATATGGATATCCTGCTTGAGATGAGAATGAGTTCTTCAAAGTACGCGATGCAGTGGATGCAGCAGAAGGCCGATGAGGAAAAGGCGAAGCTTGGAAAGTCCGAAGAGGCGCTGCAGCAATACATGAGGAACAACGACATCGTAACGCTCGAAAACAAGGTCACGATGGTGCCGGAAAAGATTGCCGAGGTTTCCTCGAAGGTCGCCGAGGCCGAAACGAAGAGAAAGGCGATGGAGGCACTTTACAACCAGGTGCGGAGCGTTGCCGGCAATCCTGCAAAGGCCGATACCGTAAGCGTCATTTCCTCTGACCCTACTATTCAGGCCCTGAGGGTCCAGATACTCGACGCGGAACAGAGGATCACCGACCTTTCGAAGAGATACGGCCCGAAGCATCCGGCGATGATCGCCGCCAGGGAAGACCTCAAGGCGCTTAGGGCGAGAAAGGACAAGGAGATCAAGCGGGTCATCGAATCCGTGAAGAACGATTACGAGCTGGCGAGGGCGACCGAGGAGAATTTCAGGGAAATGGCGGGGCAGACACAGGCCCAGACGCAGAGCCTCAACGAGAGGTTTGTCCAGTACGGCGTTCTTAAGCGCGATGCCGACACGAGCCAGCAGCTCTACGAAGCCATGATCAAACAGATGAAGGAGCAGGGCATTACACAGGATGCTCAAACGGTGAACGTGTTTGTCGTCGAGAAGGCCGCAATGCCGAAGTCTCCCGCAAAACCGGCAAAAGGGCTCGATATTCTTCTGGGCCTCATCGTCGGTCTCGCAGGCGGGATAGGAACCGCTTTCTTTATCGAATATCTGGACAACACTGTCAAGTCTCCCGATGATGTGGAGACGAAGCTTGGCGCGCCGGTCTTCGGTGTCGTGCCGCTGGTTCCCAAGGAGAAAAACGTGGAGGATGTTGTCACAACCGAGCCGCAGTCGCCGTTTTCCGAGTGCTACAAGACCATCAGGACGGCGATCATGCTTTCCCAGTCGGCTAAGCCCCCGAGGAACCTGCTTGTAACGAGCATAATCCCCGGGGAGGGCAAGACGGCGACCTCTGTGAACCTGGCGCTGACGATCGCTCAATCGGAGCATTCCGTACTGCTGATCGACGGCGACCTCAGGAAACCGCGCATCCACAAGATATTCGGACTGGACGCTTCAACCGGACTGAGCACGTATCTCGCCGGTGCATCCGGAGCGGATTCAATCTTCCGGAAGGCGGGCCCGAACCTCACCGTGGTTCCCGCAGGCCCCGTTCCTCCCAATCCTTCGGAACTCCTCGGTTCGGGAATGATGCAGAGCCTGGTGCGCATCGTCAATGAAAGGTTCGACTTTATAATATGGGATTCTTCGCCCCTGCTGACAGTGGCCGACAGCCTGATCCTCAGCAGGGTGGCGGAGGGGACCGTGGTTGTCACAAAATACGGCGTCACTACCTATGACGGCCTGCGAAGGGGACTGAAGGCCCTGCACGATATCCAGGCGCCTTTTCTGGGCATAGTGATCAACGCCGTGGATTTGAGAAAGAGAGATTACTATTACCGGGGGTATTATAACTATGCGTATGCCCCCGGAGAAGAGGAGCCCCGGGCCTGATCCGCGCGGAGCGGGGCCGCGGCCGCTGCGGGTAGCAGGCTCCCGGATTCGGCAGTCGGAGGGAGCGGTCTGCTGGCGCCGGGCAGGATGACGACTGACGATGAAATTTATCTACAGGCTGTTCATTTTTGTCCTGGTCTTCGCCCCGCTCGCCTTCGGCACGGTTGAGCCGTGGTCGTTAGCCGTCATGGAGACGGCGTCGCTTGCTGCCGTGAGCGCGTATTTTTATGACAGGGCGAAGAGGGGCGCCCCACTTTACGACGTGCCCGGTATTGTTCCCCTTCTCCTGCTGCTGTCCTACCTCTGCCTTCAGGTCGTACCACTGCCCGCGGGCGTTTTGCGGATCATCTCTCCTCAAACCTTTTCTCTCTACGCGGCATCGGCGGGCGTGCACCCCGGGTGGCGGCCGCTTTCGATCAATGCACGGGCGACGGTGATGGAGTTTTTCCGGCTGGCCTCATACGCCGCTTTTTACGTCCTCACGGTCCAACTGCTGGCGCGGAGGGACCTGCTGAAGCGCACGGTTGTTGCCGTGGCGATATTCGGGGCGTTCCTTTCCCTGTTCGCCATACTCCAGAATGTCCTTTCGAACGGAAGGATATACTGGATCAGGGAGCTGACGCGGGGCGGGGCTTTCTTCGGTCCGTACGTCAACCGCAATCACTTTGCGGGACTCATGGAAATGATATTCCCGGTGGTGCTCTGCCTCTTCCTTTTTCATAAACCCGGCTTTACCGGCGGGTCACTCCGCGAAAGAATCTCCGGGATGTTCGAAGACGAGATGACGAACGTCTCCATCCTCCTCGGACTTTCCACCGTTTTGACGGGGACCTCCGTTTTCCTGACTCTTTCGAGAGGCGGTGTCGTGAGTCTGAGCATCTCCGTGATCATGATGAGCGTCCTGCTGATGAAAAGGGAGAAAAAGAGCGGCCGGATCAGGCTCCTTATACTGGTCCTTTCCCTGACGGTGCTCTGTATCGGGTGGTTCGGCTGGAAGCCTCTTCTTGAAAGATTCGAACCCGCCGGGCATGCCGAAATGTCCGAGCTGAGACTGCGCATCTGGAAGGACAGCTCGGGCATCGTGAGAGATTTCCCGGTTGCCGGCACGGGGTTCGGCAGTTTCGTAAACATCTATCCGAAATACCGTTCCGTGCCTGATGCGAGAACCCTGGATCACGCGCATAACGATTATCTCGAACTCCTGACGGAGGGCGGCCTTATCGGGTTCGTTCTCTTCGGGTGGTTCCTGTTCGAGGTCTTTTCCTCCTCATACAGGGCTTTCGCACGGCGGCGCGAACCTTATTCGATCTATGTTTTCATCGGGGCCTTGACAGGACTGGTCTCGATCCTTTTACACAGCGCGGTCGACTTCAACCTCCAGATAGGCGCCAACGGCCTCTACTTCTTCTTCCTCGCCGGGCTGGCGGTTTCGGCGGCGCATACACGGATGCGGGTGGGGCTTGACGGGACTTTACTCGGCAGCAGGGTAAGCCCTTCGCCCGGTCGCCTGCGGACGATATCCGTTTTCGTACTGGCGGTCAGTCTCCTCTTCAATACCGGCTTCCTTTTCGGGCGGGCCACTTTTGCCTCCGTCGGAGACCTCGCCCTTCAGCCGGGGCCGACGCGGCAGGAACTGGCAAGGATCCGGGATCTTTCCCGCAGGGCCGCTCTGTTCGATCCGCTCGGTGCGAACTATTATCGTTCTGCCGCGGACGCGGAGTGGCGGCTTGGAGACCCGGGGGCGGCGCTGGCCGATTACAGGAGGGCGAGCCGCCTGGACCCGGCCAGGGGGGAGTATGTCCAGATGCTCGGACTTTTGACAGCGAATACCGGGGAGCGCCGGGCAGCCGACGCCCTCCTTCGCGCGGGGCTCGGCCTCGACGGTACCAACCCCGAGGAATATAAAAGGTACGCCTCGTGGCTTTTCGCGGGGGGGAAGAAGGAAGAAGGCGAGGGTATGGTCAAAAAGGCGATAACGCTCGAGCCGGGGGAGACCGGGGAATATATTACGCTTATGGTGCTGTACGGTCTCGGAAACGGCCAGATCAGAAGAGCCATACCCGACCTCGCCGAGCCGCGCCTGACCCTTGCGGAATATCTTTCCGGGACCGGCAACGACGGGATGGCGGATGACGAATACAGGAATGCACTTCAGCTTGCGGACAGCCGACAGGTCGACCCGTCTTTTTTTTATCGCGTTTACCGCTACTACGCGGACAGGGGGAGATACGATGACGCGATTGCAGTCATGAACAGGGCGGAAAGGATACTGCCGGAAGACGCCGGCATACACCTCACCGCAGGTGACGCCTATGAGAAGGCGGGCATCACGTACAGGGCCGAGGAGGAATACAGGAAGGCGCTGATCATCGCCCCGCATAACGCGACAGCGCGGGAAAGGATTGATGCGCTCCGGAAGTAGCATCGACGCTGTTCTCCTTCTGGCGAGAGTGAAGCCCTCTGCGGAGTGCATCGAACGTGCAAACGCCCTCCTGCAGGACGAGGCGGACTGGAATGCGCTATACCGGATTTCCCTGGCGCACGGCGTCGCCCCGCTCATATGCAGGAACCTGTCTCTGCTGGAGGGAGTGCCCCGTGACATCGCGCAGCGTTTCACTGCGAGTTACCTGCGCAACGCCGCAGATGTGACAAGGACTTCCGGCGAGTTAAAAAAAATCAGCGGGGCCCTCGACGGGGGGGGCGTGGAAAACGTTGCGATAAAAGGCCCTGTTACCGCTGATGAGATATTCGGGGAGGCCGCGCTCTATCCTTCCTCGGACATCGACTTGCTGATAAGGGAATCGGACGTTCTGCGTGCCGCGGAAATCATGAAGGAAATCGGCTATTGTCAGGAGTGCGGCCCGGAGCCGTTTTCCCCCGAACGGTACGGGAGATTGAATTTCTTCAGGGAAGGAGCGAAAGGGGTCGAGTTCCACGCCGGCCTGGGAAGGAACAGATATTTTGCCGTTCCCGATGATTTCTGGTGGGAGGAGTTAAGGGAACGGCGGTATGAGGGGCATGTCTGCAGAGCGCTCCCGCCTGAAAGGAACCTCCTGTTTGCGGGTCTCCATCTTTTCGAACACGGCTATGCCCCCCTGAAGTTCATCGTCGGGATAGCCGAGATGCTGCGGCTCTACAACAACGATCTGGACTGGGAAGGGTTGATGCAAAACGCGAGGACCTTCAAGGTCCATAAACCTTTTCTCCTGTCGGTCTTTCTGGCTTCCGAACTGCTGGACGCCCCGCTGCCCTGCGTTGTCGCGGAGGCGCTTGCTCAACGACCGCCGAAAGAACGGTGGATCTTCAGGAGGATAGAAAGACTCGTATTCGCCGACGTCAGACTTTCAGTCGTGATGTTCTGGCTGGTCCTCCTTCAGTTCGACTTTTTCGAAGTCTGGCTCAGGATGGCGCAATGGATATTCCCGTCTTTCAAAGAGTTATCATACAGGTATAATCTGCCACCGGGATCGAAGAAGGTGTACCTGTACTATGCGCTGAATCCCCTGCTGCTGCTCCTGAAGAGGCGGAACGGATGATCGACATCCACTGCCACATCCTTCCCGGCGTCGACGACGGTCCGGCCGATCTGGAGACGAGCGTCAGGATGCTGAAGATAGCGGCCGCAGACGGAATAGAACGGGTGGTGGCCTCTCCCCATATCGTTTTCAACGGGGGGCCTTCTCCTGATGATATATGCCGCGGACTCGCTTCGTTGAAGGAAAGAGCCGAAGAGGAAGGCATCCCTGTGCGACTCTGTCCCGGAGCGGATCTCAGGCTTTCCCCGGAACTCATCGAGAGGATAGGCACGGAAGAGATTCCGACGATAAACGGTTCGCGTTACTTTCTTCTCGAACTGCCCGACGTTATCCCGCCGAACACCGCCGGGTTCCTTCTCGATGTCCGCGCGAAGGGTTTCCTCCCGATCATAACCCATCCCGAAAGAAACTGCGGCCTGCTGTCAAGGCCCGAAAGGTTAACCGCGCTCATGGAAGCCGGGGCGATGTGTCAGCTCACCGCAATGAGCATCACCGGCGGCTTTGACGACCGCATACGGTGGTTTTCCCGGATGCTGCTCAGGAAGGGGAGTGTGGATTTTGTCGCATCCGATGCCCACGATCCGGTCATGAGAAAGCCGGTCCTGTCCGGGGCGAAGCGGGAAGTCGCGCGCATTCTCGGCGAGACGGAGGCTGCAAGGATTTTTTTCGAAAACCCGTTAGCCGTGCTGGAAAACAGGCCGTTACCATAGTCTTTTGTCTTGACGTTTCAAAGGCGGTTGCTTATGATAGTTCAGTGTCTGAACGCACTGATTCATTTCCCGGTCGAAGGCATAGAATCCTTCAACGGCGGTAGTCCGCCCGAAATTTGCTCAACCTTCATTGTTCAACGGATTGCATATCCCGCCTGACTTTCCATCCGGCGAATTTTGCAAACGCGCTTCCGACGATTCGACCTGGAACCTTGAACTCCGGATTTTGTCATGGATGAGTCTCAATTCAAGACCCTGAAGGAATTGGCAAAGGACGGTACGCTTTCGCAGCGTGACCTTGCGAAGAAAATGGGCCTGAGTCTCGGAAGGGTGAACTACGTCGTGAACGGCCTGCTCAAGAAGGGATACGTTAAGGCGAGACGTTTCAAGAATTCGAGGAACAAGATAGGCTATATGTACATTGTCACCCCGAAGGGGCTGAGCACAAAAATGACACAGACGTACGGCTTCCTGCAGAGAAAGCTTGAGGAGTTCGAGAGGCTCAAAGAGGAGATAGAAATGCTCAGGCTGGAGGCGGAGGGGTTTCAGAAAAATGCCCGTGAACCGGGCAGGAATTCAAAGAGAGAGGATATAAACGGACCGGATAATGAGAGATAAAAAGGTTTTGGTGACGGGCGCGGCGGGTTTCATAGGCTATCATCTCTGCAAGAGACTGCTGGAAGAGGGTGACGAGGTGACGGGCCTCGACAATCTCAACGATTACTATGACGTCAATCTGAAGCTCGACAGGCTGAAGCAGTTCTCCCTGGAGAGGAGCTTCACCCCTGTGAGACTGGACGTGGCCGACCGGGATGGAATGAAAAAACTTTTCGAAAGGGAAAGGTTCGACGCGGTCGTAAACCTTGCCGCCCAGGCCGGCGTCAGATATTCCCTTCAAAACCCTCATGCCTACGTCGACAGCAACCTCCAGGGGTTCCTGAATGTTCTCGAAGGCTGCAGGCACAGCGGGGTGAAGCATCTCGTATTCGCCTCTTCGAGCTCGGTGTACGGCGCGAATACGAAGATGCCCTTTTCGGTCCATCATGATGTTGATCACCCGGTTTCGCTGTATGCTGCCACAAAGAAGGCGAACGAGCTCATGGCGCACGCGTATGCGAGCCTGTACGGACTGCCCTGTAC
>JBJKSM010000015.1:0-15999 GCA_046704045.1 Thermodesulfovibrionales bacterium
GGGGAACCCCCTCACCACGGCAATACCGCCGAAGAAATCCATTGGATGAATGATCTCAAGTATTATTTCCTTTCCATCCTGCGAGAGCTTTGTGATCTTTATCTTCCCCGTCTTGACTGCATAAAACCATTCGGAAGGGTCGCCTTCGGAAAATATGGATTCCTTTTTCCTGTATTTGCCTGACAAAAGATACCGGGATACCTCCCTGGCGTCCTGTGCACTCAGAGTGCTGAAGATGGAGACCTGTCTAAGGTCGAACATAGAGTAGAATAATAAAAAACAAGCGAAATTACAATGAATGGCCCCGGAGGAAATTGAATCCTAAAATTAAAATTTACAGGTAAATTGTTTTTTTTGCTTGACAAGTATCTCGAAGTCTGGTTTAATATAACTATTAAGCGCCTCGTTACCTCCCCTAAGCTGCTGCCCACATCCCACGGGCGGCAGCATTTTTTTCCTAAAGGAGGACCATCTCGTATTTTCTTGTGCCGAGGCCGAGTCTTTCCGCCTCTTCCACCTGCAGAATGTAGGGCCTTTCATGCAGTCGGGCGAGAATGTCTTCTCCCTTTGCCACTGTCTTGTCTTCAGCCAGTGAGCCGGGCAGAGGAGAGGAGGCAATGAGCAGGTCTATGCTCGCCTGTTCTATGGCCACGACATCGTCGGATACGAGGATACCGGCGTCCTGCATGACCGGCACGTCGGCGGCCGGCATGCAATCGCACTCCGGCTGGATCTCGCTGAGGAAGTTGACGAAAAGGACCTTTCCGGGTTCAAAGGTCCCCATCACCGCCCTTGCCGCCTCGGCAAGGGAGCGCATAAACCGGTCGTTATTCTGGGGCATCGTCAGCGATTCGAACTGGCATACGCGCTCACAACGGCCGCATCTCCAGCAGATATTTCCGTCCCAGACAAACTCATCGTCACGAAAATCGATCGCATCGAGGGGACAGATATCCCTGCACTGGTAGCAGAGCTCACATTTTTCCGGGTCCCAGACCAGCTCCCCCTCGCCGATGGTGTGCATCGCCCCCCTTCCGCACTTCCATCCGCAGGTCCGATGGCGGGCGCTTACCCCTCCCATCGCCAGGTTCTTGATCGCCCCGGCGTATCCTGCGTTGATATGCCCCTTTACGTGCGAGCAGACGACCATCGCCGGAACATCATGAATGAGAGAGGCAACGGCGACCTTCCCGAGTATCTCCCCCGCATCGACCATGATGCTGTCGTTTCCGTACAGGCCGTCCGCAAGCACGACGGGGGCGCCCACGGAAAGATGGTTGACGCCGTTCCGGTTTGCGACCTCCAGGTAGTCGAGGCCGTTGATCCTCACCGTATCGGTCACGAACGGCTTTGCACCGATTCTACCGAGGGCTTCGACGACCTTTCTCAGAAAGATCGGGCGGATGATCCGGTGTGCTCCCTCGGAGCCGAAGTGGGTCTTTACCGCGACCCATTCGTCCGGGCTGAAATAATGCAGCATCCCGATCTTTTTCAGCAGCCCTTCCAGTTTTCCCGGCATGCTGTCTTCGTACTTCCACTTCCTTGCCCTTGCTGAGGCGAAATAGACCTTTGCCATGGGGACACTCCTTGAAAAATTCCGGCAGCCCTCCACACAGCGACTGTCGCTTTTGTCCGATATTGTACCCGATTACGCCGGATAAAATAAGCCGGATTGCAGCTATACGCTGCATTTGCGCCGGACCCTGTCTTGTCAACCGCCCTGTTTCATGCTATGTATATAGTAGTTTTTCCGTCTGGACTTCTCTTTGATTCTCCAGGAGTGTCTATGGATGTTTCAGAAGCGGTAAGAGGGAGAAGAAGCATCAGGAAATTTTCGAAGAAGGATATCCCCGGGAATATCCTTCAGGAATTGATCGACGCCCTCATCCTGGCGCCGAGCGCGGGGAATCTCCAGTCGAGAAGATTCTATTTTGTAAAGGACTCCGGACTGAAGGATCGGATCGCTGTTGCGGCCCTCAATCAGGATTTCATCAGGGCCGCGCCCCTGGTGATCGTCTGCTGCACGGATGCGGCGATCGCGGCCCGATACGGCGACAGGGGAAAAGAGCTTTATGCAATACAGGACGTTGCGGCGAGCATAATGTGCATGATGCTCGTGGCGTATGAAAACCGGCTCGGGACTTGCTGGGTAGGGGCCTTCCGGGAGGAAGCGGTGGCGGAGATACTCGGCCTTCCCGCCGGCCTCAGGCCGGTTTCCATAGTTCCTGTCGGATATCCGGAAAGGGTTCCGGCTCCTACTCCGAGGGTATCGGCCGGGGAAGCCGTCGTTTTCAGGTAATGGATGAATCCGGCAGAATAAGGAGGCGCCCCAGATGAAAAAAGGAATGGACAGGAGGGAGTTTTTCAAAAAGATCGGGATAGGGACGATAGGGCTCGGGTTCGGGGTCTCCGTCTTCGATGGAATCTGGCAGTCCGCCGAAGCCCTCACCGAAGAGCAGAAGCACACCCTGCTGATGAAGGGCACGGTGAACTTCAAGGGGTTCATGGCGCAGGAGATAACGCCCAATGACCGGTTTTACATCACTACCTATTCCCCGAAGGTGCCTTCCATTTCCGAAGAGACGTTCCGCCTGCGCATACAGGGACTGGTAGAGCGGCCCTATGAGCTTTCGATGAAAGACCTCGAGGCGATGCAGGATGTTACGGAATTCGTCACGCTCGAATGCATCGGCAACCCGGTCGGCGGAGATGCGATTTCCAACGCCCTCTGGGAGGGTGTCACGCTGAAAAAGATCCTCGAAAAGGCGGCGCCGAAGCGGGGTATTGTCAAGGCGGCCTTTTTCGCCGAAGACGGGTACTCCGACAGCATCCCCTATTCACTGGCGCTTTCGCAGGACGTGTTCCTTGCCTTCAGGATGAACACGAAGCCCTTGCCTGCGGTGCACGGCTTTCCAGTAAGGGCTATCGTTCCCGGCATTTACGGCATGAAGCATGTCAAGTGGCTTCGCAAGATCGAGCTGGTCAATTACGATTTCAAGGGCTACTGGGAAAAACAGGGCTGGTCGGACGAAGCGGTGATCCCCGTCAACTCGCAGATACTGATGCCAATGGACGGGAAGGAAATCCCTCTCGGCCATTACGTGGTCGGGGGAGTGGCCTTCGGCGGCAGAAACGGAATAGGCAGGGTACAGGTCTCCACAAACGACGGAGACACCTGGCACGATGCGGAACTGAAACCGCCGCTTTCGAAATGGGCCTGGACGCTTTGGAGGTACGACTGGAGGCCGGGGTCGACCGGGAAATACACCCTGAAGGTGCGCGGCATCGGCAGAAACGGAAAGGTACAGGAGTCGGGCTCGCTGCTGGGCCTGATTTTCCGCAGCTTCCCCGACGGCGCAAGGGGCATCCACTCGGTCGAAGTGAAGGTCGTGAAATGAATGGCGGGTTCTCGCAAAACTTTCCCGCGCCTGCGGTGTTAAAATCTTTGGGTACGTGATTTTTCGGCCCGAAAAAACATCGCATGGCTGAAGTGAAGGATCGGCCGGACCTTCAGGCCGCAGCGGAAGATATTTAATCCCGGGAGGTAAAGATGAAGAAGAGCACGATCGTAAATCTGGTTGCATTGATTATCCTGTCGGTCTTTCTGGGGATCGTTATAGGCTCGCAGCGCGGTTGTCAAAAGATCCCCGGCAGGTCGCAGTTCACGGGTTTTCCCCAGTCCTTTGCGGACCTCGTGCAGATGGTAAAACCTGCTGTAGTGAACATAAGCACCGAGACGACGGTAAAGGTGCCGGGCAGCCCCTTCAGGCAATTTTTCGGGCCTGACGAAGGGGGACCGTTCGGAGATTTCTTTCACAAGTTTTTCGGTGAAATCCCCGATCAGGAATTGAAGCAGCAGAGTCTTGGTTCGGGATTTATCATAGATAAAGACGGCTACATCATTACAAACAACCATGTCGTGCAGGGCGCCGACGAGATCAGGGTGAAGCTTGCCGACGGGAGGGAATTCAAGGCAAAAGTCATCGGAAGGGACGCCAAGACCGACCTTGCGCTGATAAAAATCTCATCCTTTTTCAAGAACCTGCCGGTCCTGAAGCTCGGAGATTCCGACAAGATGAGAGTGGGCGACTGGGTGCTTGCGATAGGCAATCCCTTCGGCCTTGAAGAGACGGTCACGCAGGGCATCATAAGCGCCACCGGAAGGGTGATCGGTTCCGGCCCCTACGACAACTTCCTCCAGACCGATGCGCCTATCAACCCCGGCAACAGCGGCGGCCCCCTCATCAACCTCAAAGGCGAGGTTATCGGCATCAATACGGCGATCATATCGGGAGGCCAGGGCATAGGCTTTGCGATCCCGAGCAATATGGCCAGCAACATCATCGGGCAGCTGAAGACAAAAGGCAAGGTAGTCAGGGGATGGATAGGCGTTTCAGTGCAGACCGTCACCCCGGAGATCGCGCAATCGTTCGGTCTCAAGGAGGCGAAGGGGGCATTGGTAAGTTCGGTGATCCCCGGCGGACCGGCGGCTGCAGCCGGCGTCAAACGGGGAGACATCATTACTTCCTTTAACGGGGAAGAGATCGGGAAAATGTCCGACCTCCCGGCGGTCGTCGCTGCGACGCCGGCCGGTAAAACGGTGCCGGTGAAGGTGACAAGAGAGGGAAAGGAGCTGACCCTGAATATCAGGATTGCGGAAATGCCCGAAGCCGGAGCGGCGGCGCAGGCGGCGCCGACGGAAGAGAGACTGGGGATCACGGTCGAAAACATCACTCCGCAGATAATGAGGGAGTTGGGGCTGAGCGACAGGACAGGGGTCGTTGTTACCGGCGTGGCGTCTGGAAGTCCGGCGGACGACGCCGGGATACAGGCGGGGGATATCATAAAGGAGACGAACCGTGTCCCCGTAAAAAACCTCGGTGATTTCGAATCCGCACTAAGCAGGTCAGGGAAAAACAAACCGGTGCTTTTCCTTATAAAGCGGGGAGCAGCGACATTTTACGTGTCGATCGCTGCTTCGTAGTAAATGCCGGGGAAACGGCGGGGACGTGTACCACGCCCCTGCCGCTGCCCGCCTATTTTATTTCCGACGTGCAGTAAGCGCAGCGGGTCGCCCTGATCGGGATCGCAAACATGCAGTGAGGGCACTCCCTTGTCGTCGGCTCCGGCGGGGCCTCGGCCTCTGGCCCGGCCTTCAGCCTGTTGATGCTGCGTACCATCAGGAAGACCGCGAACCCGACGATCACGAAATCGACCAGCGTGTTCAGAAAGAGGCCGTAGTTCAGCGTTACCGCACCCGCCTTTCCGGCCTCGGCAACTGACAGGTAGGGCCCATGAGAGGCGCCTTCCCTGAGGACCAGGAAGAGGTTCGAGAAATCCACGTTGCCCACGAGGAGACCTATCGGCGGCATGATGATATCGGACACGAGGGATTTTACGACTCCCCCGAAAGCGGCGCCGATGATAACGGCGACTGCAAGGTCTATCGCGTTTCCTTTGACGGCAAACTCTTTGAACTCCTTCAGCATGTCCGGCTCCTTATTCTATTGGTCCCGGACGCCTGTCGCCGGTTCGACCTGTTTTCTGTCCGCGGTTTCCATCAGCGAAAACATGACCAGTGCCAGAATCCAGAGCACTGCGATCACCGCCCAGTGATTGAAATGGAACAGGCGCGGGACGGTGGCCGTACCCATCGGCGAAGACAGATAGAACCTCTCGATCCGGGGATAATAGACCGCAAACTGATAGGAGCCCGCCCCTATCCCGGCCATTGTGAGCAGCGCATCGATCCGCCCCGTAGCCGCGCCCGCCACGGAGGTGCCGGGGCAGTAACCGCTCAACACGTATCCGATCCCGAAGAGAGCCCCGCCCGCCGCCTGCGGCCAGAAATATGTCGGAACGAAGAGGACCCTGCCGATGTCGAGAAGCCGGAGATCCGACAGCAGATACAGGCCCGTGGAGGCGACGAGCACCGCGGTGAACATTACCTTCGGGACGGTGAAGTCGGTGAGGTAAAAAACGCCCGTGAGCTTGTGGGGATTGCCGAGGCCTCCCCTTTCCAGGAAGAAGCCGAAGAACACACCTGCAACTACCGCCACGACAAGGGACATATCCCGGCCGAATGCGGCATACTGATAGAGGGGGGCGCTCATTGCCACATCTCCTTTCTCAGGATGAAGGCCGCCAGGAACCCGCTCAGGAACATTGCGATCAGAAAGACCCAGCCGCCCACCGCAAGCTGTGCGCTGCCGGTCAGGCCGACGCCGCTTGTGCAGCCCCGTGCGAGCCTGCTCGAAAAACCTATGAGTCCACCGCCCAGGAGTGCGGTGAAGAAACGGATGACGGGGTTCATGTTTTTCCCCCGGTCGAATCTGAAGCGGAAGCTGCCGCTCGCGATTGAAGCGATGAGGGCGCCTATGAACAGCCCGGCTACTTCAAACACGATCCAGTCCTTCAGCGGCGTCCCCTCTTTCAGGTATGCCGAAAAATAGGAGAGCTCTTTTGCATGGACGGGGTTGACTTTCTGAGCCGTGTCCGCTGCGGCCCGCGCGAATGCGCTCGAAGCGCCGACGCCCATCCCCATGAAATAGAAGGAAGAGAGCAGGACCAGGCCGATCCCCGCCCCGGCGAGATAAGGAGACCAGTAATTGTTCTTTTCCACCTTTACCTCCTGTTCCGTGAGTACTGATTCAATTGTAGCGGCTATCGGCCGATTACACAACCAGGAAAGCCGATAAGCCGGCAAGCTCACAAGCTCACAAGCTGCGCTAACAAGCTTAAAAGCCGGCAGCCCTGCAAGCCGGGAAGCTTGTCGGCCCGTTAGCTTGTCAGCCTTCGTGGTTACCTGCTTTTTGTCACTCCGACCCGTGCGCAGGCGGAACGTATGCTGCATTGGGAGCAGAGAGGGGAGACGGGCCTGCATATGCCCTGGCCGAAGGCGACGAGCATGCCGTTGAGCTCCTTCCAGTATCTGCGCGGCAGTGTCTCACGAAGCGCAAATTCGGTCTCGTGCGGGGTCTTTGTGCTGATGAGGCCCCATCTGTTCGTGATCCTGTGCACGTGAGTGTCGACGCAGATTCCGAACTTGTTATAGCCGAGCGTGACGACAAGGTTCGCGGTCTTTCTTCCCACGCCTTCGAGTGTGAGGAGATCGTCGATCGTGTCGGGCACGCTGCCGTGAAATTTCCGGAGAATGTCTGCGCTCATCTTTTTTATCCTGCGCGCCTTAACCTTGTAGAACCCGGCAGGATAAATCGCCCTCTCGATCTTTGCTGCGGGAAGGCTCGATAATCCTTCCGGCGTAGCAGCGAGGCTGAAAAGCCTGGAGGAAGCGGCTGCTGTCACTTCGTCCTTTGTCCTCAGACTGAGGATGCACGAGATCAGCACGTGAAAGGGGTCCCTGTCCGAAGAAGCCATGGCGTCGAGCCAGGGCACGTGAAGGGTTTTCACCTGTTTACGGAGAACAGGCCATATCCTGATGAATTCCCGGACCGTCATCGCCATTCACAATCATAACAGCAGCATGATCCACATGGCAAAGAAGTCGCGGCAGGGAGATGGAGCGATGGATATGCGTAAAAAATCGGGTAGAATATCATAAACAGGTGAAGCGGGAAAGGGGGCAGAGCCATGAAGAAAAAACTACTGTATGCGGGCGGCATAGTTGCCGCGCTGATAGTCGTTGTCATTATCGGGCTGACCATCTTCGTAAAAAGTTACCTCAGGAGCGACAGGCTAAAGGCGATCATTATCCCTAAGATAGAGGAATTCACCGGGAGGAAGGCTGGCATAGGCAATATATACGTCTCGCTTTTCAAGGGCATAGATGTCAAAGACATAAGCCTCATGGACAAAGAGGAAACGGGCGAATTCCTGAAGGTCCGCGAGTTTGTGCTCGACTACAGCCTGCTTCCGCTTCTCCATAAGCAGCTTGTGATCAAGAAGATTGAAGTGGTTTCGCCCTCGGTCGCCCTTGTGAGGAATAAAGACGGGTCCTACAATTTCTCGGACATAATCGAAAAGGCAAAGGCCGGCAAAACGGAGGCAAAGCCTGCGGGGGCCGGAGAAGGGGGTCTTCCCTTTTCGGTTATAACCGACAAAATAGCGGTGCGGGATGCCACGATGACTTTTTCCGACGGGGAGGGCGTCATTCCCCCGGTCTCTCTCGCATCGGATATCGACCTGAAGGTCGTTGCGGCAAGGGGCGCCGGTCCCGAGATATCGGGAAAAGTGGACGTGAAGGAGCTGACGATGAAGGTCGGCGGCAGGGAGATAAAGAGCACCGGGACCATAGGGATCGAAAAGGATGTCATCGCCCTCGATCTTTCTTCAGTGGTGGGCAAGGATACCATTCATTTCTCGGGCGATATAAAAGATTACAGGAATGCGCCCGTGGTAAAGCTGAATGCGAGCGCGAAGGAACTCGACCTTGGCGGTCTTCTTGCCCTCTCGGCCGGCAATAAGGGCCCGGCAGAGATGCAAAGGGAAAAACGCCCCCCTTCCGGTAAGACCGAAAAGGCGCGGAATGGAAAAGCCGCCGGGGTGAGCGCATCGGGAGAGATCAAGATTGCTTCCGCCAGATACAAGGACTATCTCCTGAAGGACTTTGCCGCGCGCTACAGCTATGCGAAAGATATTGTTACGGTAACCCCCGTCAGCATGGGAATCTCAGGGGGAAGCAGCACTCAGGTCGCAGGGACGGTCAAGGCCGACCTCCGGTTCTCGCTCGCTTCCGGCGGCAGCGCCGCGGAGTCGGTAAAAAGATCGCTTGCCGGCAGGGCGTCGGTCGATTTGAGCAGGTGCGAAGTGAAGAAGTCGAAGATAACCGATGCGATCGCCCTCTTTACCGGGATAAAGGAAGTGGCGAACCCGCGGTTCGACAAGGTGAACTTCCTCTTTACCATCGCAAATCAGAAGGTGGACCTCAGGGGACTGTTGAGCTCCGCCATACTGAGCCTCGATCCGATGGGCGTCGTCGGTTTTGACAGGAGGATCGACGTTGTGACGGACCTCAAGATCGCACCTTCCCTCGCCGGCGGCCTCACTCCGTCGGCAATCGCCACGTACGTAAAGGACGAAAGGGGCTGGACCGTCGTTCCCCTCAGGATTAGGGGCACGACGGACAAGCCGTCCGTCGGTCTCAATAAGGCGAAAGTCATGAAGGGGGTTGAGAAGGGGATAAAAAAGGAGATCCGGAAGAGGCTGTTCAAGGGACTCTTCGGGCAATAGCGGAAGCGAAACGGGCCGTCATGCCCTTCCGGTGAGTACCTTCGCAAGAAGGGCCGTGGCAACATTGAGATCCCTCTCCGGCCTGAGCGTGGGACCGAGAAGGGCGGCCTGAGATGCCCTGTTGAGCAGGCGTTCGTCGTAGCCGGAGACGGGGCAGCGGCTGCGCAGTTCCGAAATGAGATAGGCCATGTTCGCTGAACTCGAATGCCTGCGGACCGTGCCGAGAGAGTCGTATGAGAGGATGTTTTCGCGGAAGATGACGCCCGGACGCCCCTTTGCGTAAAGGGTGAAAAACACTTCGCGCTCCTGTGTCGTCACCTCACGCTCCGTCTTCGTTGTCTTTGTGAGCATTACGCCCCCTGAAAGGAGGGCGCGTTCGAGGCTGAACTTCCGCTGTGTCGAGGTTTCCATGGAAGTGGCGCTGGCGATAGCAGTTCCCCGGATGATCAGCCCGACTTCCCGGTATGGGATCTCGACGCCTCCGTTTGCGGATTCGATGATGAGCCCCTGGCCGGCCAGACTGAATCTCCTGACGGTCAATTGACGGGATTCAGCTTCTATTTCGGCAGCAGTGAGGACTACAGCAGGGAAATCGGCTGTGTTCAGCTTGCCGGCAAGGCCGGAAGCCTTCAGGGGGTCGGCGAATACCGCTATTACAATCGGTCCGTTGCCCGGTACGCGCAGCCGTGAAGAGGCCTCATAGACCGTTTTCCCGAGGACGGCAGCCAGCTCGGCGGCCCGGCTCTTCCTGCCCTCAGCGAGGCTGTGTATTCCGACGACATGCATGGCGTTTTAATTTTATTCCTTCCGCTTGCCCGGGAGGGAAGTGAAAGGGTGCCTACCGGAACTCCGGCAGAGGACTCCTCAACTGCCAGCCCTCGATACCGTTTCCGGATGCATACGCCCATTTCTGGCTATCCGTCACTTTTTTTACCTCGCCCGTCGCGTACGTGTAATAGCTGTAAACGACTACTGCCGCGGCTTCCCGCTTCTTTTCGTCGTACTTCACGTTGATGACCTTGTAGTCGAATATCTTTGCGTTCCTGGCGTCCGCGACCCGTTTCGCGAATTCGGCGGAAATGGAGGAAGAGGCGAAGAGGGCTGCCCCGTCCAGATCGTTCCAGCGGAGCAGTTCGTTGTATTTTTCGAGGTTCTTGTCGAATGCCGATCTCGTCTGCGCCCCGGCACAGGCGGTCAGGAATACTGCGGCGAATAAGAAAACAACGGCGATGCGCTTCATGTCTCTCCCTATTGCATTATGGTAATGAATAAGGAGGAAAATAGCAAGCAGGGATGCGTCATCGCCTGCGCGCTATTTTTTCAGGCCGTTTAGGGCTACAATGTGAGTAAATCAGGCGATCGAGTGAAAGGAGGGAAAATGAAATTCAATGTGTTGCATGGCATGATAACCGCTGCTCTTGTATTTTTGTTCTGCGCTGCAGGACCGGCCATGGCGACCCACCAGGGCGGTATCGCTCCCGTGCCGGAGAAGAAACTCTTTACGAAGCATTTTCAGCAGACGCTTTTCGACATCACCGCACATGCCGATTACAGCGTTGAGGTACTGCTCAACGACAGGGAGTATCCGATCGGGAAAAATACGACCGGCATCATCATCCACAATTCGCATGATGAGGACGTAAAGGACGCAGACCTCATGATCGTCCAGAAAGACCTGGCAACCGGAGAGGATGTCCCCCTGAAGCTCACGGTAACGGATAAGCATAACGGTCTTTACATAGTCTCGGGCCTCGACCTGAAGCGAAAGGGCAAGTGGGAACTCCTGATAACAGTGAAGAAAAACGGGGTGGAGGACGGCGTCTCCTTTGTCTTTCCCGCCGTGTTAAAACAGCGCTACCCGAAGGGACGGTATTCGCCTTAAAGCGGCCAAGCCGGAACCTGAAAAACTTGCTGCGCACAAAGAAAGACAGAAGCCCTGATGGCTCCGGACGTCGTATTCTGTCGATTCCATGGCGTTTTTCAGCACGCCCGGTTCCTCTTTGCAACGCCGGGTTTACTTCCGCGGTTTCTTCCTCCTGATGTCCCCCGACAGGAGTCCGCAGATGTAAGTACTCATGGTCATGTCCTTTTCCCCGGCCTCCTTTTTCAGCTGTTTCTTCAGGGCTTCAGGTATTTGGAGGTTATACCTGATCACATCGCATTCGGTCATCCAGCGCGGTTCGGGAAGTTTTTTCGGAGTCAGTTCCTTCGGCATCACCGTCCCCCTCTTTTCTCGGAAGTATGCTTATGTCTAAAACCACCCTATCATGAGGTTGCGGACGTGTCAAATCGGAGCGATTGATTCGCAGCGGGCCGTTATGATATATTTCGGAAGTTGTTGAAGAGCACGCAGTATTCCTGAGATAACCTCATGAATGTTCTTGAGGCAAAACCGACTGCCGTGAACGCCGTGGGGAATACGAATAACCGAGGATGGGGGCTATGCCATACAGAGCGTGGTTTCGATGCATCAATGAAGAGTGCGGGGCGACATACCCGCTGAACTCGATCATCTATCGCTGCAAGAACTGCGGCTCGCTGCTCGGTGTCCAGCACGACATGGAAGCCCTTGCCCGGCGCGACGCGAAGGCGTGGATGAAACTCTTCGAAGACCGGTACAAGTCCACCGAGTGGCCCTACGGCTCGGGGGTATGGGGCAAGAAGGAGTGGATACTGCCCCAGATACATAACGATAACGTCGTCTCGCTTTACGAGGGCGGCACCAACCTTTTCTGGGCCGAGAGGTTCGGAAAACTGATCGGGATCGACAACCTCTGGATCAAGCTATGCGGCAACTCCCACAGCGGCTCCTTCAAGGACCTCGGGATGACGGTCCTCGTATCGCAGGTTAAGCAGATGATCAGCGAGGGAGCGCCGATCAAGGCGGTGGCCTGTGCGTCTACCGGCGACACCTCTGCGGCCCTTGCGGTCTACTGCGCCGCTGCCGGCATACAGTCCATTGTGCTTTTGCCGAAGGGCAAGATATCGATCGCACAGCTTGTTCAGCCGATCGCCAACGGCGCCCTCGTCCTGTCGCTCGACACCGATTTCGACGGCTGCATGCGCATAGTGAAGGAGATCACGAAGGACGAGACGATCTACCTGGCTAATTCGATGAACTCCCTGCGCATCGAGGGGCAGAAGACCGTGGGAATCGAGATCGTCCAGCAGTTCGACTGGTCGGTCCCCGATGTGATCATCATCCCGGGAGGAAACCTGGGGAACGTCTCGGCCCTCGGCAGCGGGCTGCTCATGATGCGGGACCTCGGACTGATAGCCAGGCTTCCGCGCATCGTTGTGGCCCAGGCCGAACGCGCAAACCCGCTCTATCGTTCATACCTGAAAAATTTCGAGACCTACGAGCCGATCCAGGCGCAGAAGACGCTCGCAAGCGCGATCCAGATCGGGAATCCTGTCAGTATCCGGAAGGCGATCCGTACGCTGAAGCAGTTCAACGGCATTGTAGAGCAGGCCACGGAGCAGGAGCTGGCGGACGCAGCCGCTCTCGGCGATACCACCGGAATGTTCAACTGCCCCCATACCGGTGTGGCCCTGGCCGCGCTGATAAAACTGATCAGGGCCGGTAAGATAGACAAATCCGAGCACGTGGTGGTAATCTCCACCGCGCACGGCCTGAAGTTCACCGACTTCAAGGTCAAGTATCACGAGGGGACGCTCGATTTCCCCTGCACATACGCCAACAAGCCGATAGAGCTTGAGCCTACCGTCGATGCCGTAAAAGAGGCGCTTAATCACGCATTAAAGAAGAGGAGAGAAGAGAATGCCTAAGAAGCCGTCAGACCCCCGCAGCTGGCATCCGGCCACGCTGGCCATCCATGGCCTGGGCCGTGTCCCCCATGCCCACTACGCCGTTTCGACCCCGATCGTCCATACTTCCAACTATTACTTCGACACCGCCGACGAGGTAGAGGAATTCATGCGCGCCAAGGGCCAGGGGAAGGTGATCCGCGAGCACGAGTACGCCCGCTACGGCAACCCAACCCAGCAGGAAACCGAGCGCAAGCTTGCGGCAATAGAAGGTGCGGAGCGCGCGGTGCTCTACTCCTCGGGTATGGCGGCAGTGCTGCTGACGATCATGACCTTCATGAAACCACAGGGGCATATCATCTTTACCGGAGACTGTTATCGCCAGACGCGGGACTTTGCCACGAACTTCCTTGGCAAATTCGGCATCGAACAATCCATCGTGGATCCTGCGGCAGAGGCGATCGAAAAGGCGATCAAGCCGAACACGAACATCATCTTTACGGAGTCTCCGACAAACCCCTATCTGCGCGTGCTCGACATCCCGGCGATCGTGAAGGTCGCCAAGGCACGGAACATCATGACGATCATTGACGCCACGCTGGCCACCCCTTACAACGTGCGACCCCTTGAGCTGGGCGTGGACGTGGTCATCCACTCGGCGACGAAGTACTTCGGGGGCCACAACGACCTCATGGCGGGTGTGGCCCTCGGCTCTGCCGCCCTTGGGAACGACCTTTACAGGATGCAGCGTATGATCGGCGCAACTCCCGGCCCACTCACCTGCTTCCTGCTGGAGCGCGGTCTCAAGACCTTCGGCATGCGCATGGAGCACCATAACAGGGCCGGTCTTGCCGTGGCAGAAATGCTGGAGGCCCACCCGAAGATCGAGAGGGTGTGGTATCCGGCCCTTGCCTCGCACCCGGATCACAAGCTTGCCATGGAGCATATGAAAGGCTTCGGCAGCGTCATCAGCTTTCTTGTCAGGGGCGGCAATGCCGAGACGAGGAAGTTCATCGACGCCCTTGAACTGTTCCTGATCACGCCGAGCCTCGGGGGAAGCGAAAGCCTTGTAACCCAGATGTCGACCATGTCCTTCTTCGATTATCCCGAAGCCTACCGCCGCGAGATCGGGATGGTCGACAACCTCGTCAGACTCGCTCTGGGCCTTGAGGATGTCGACGATCTCATCGCGGACCTGAAGCAGGCGCTCGACCAGATCTGAGCCTTCAGGGGTCTCGCCCCGGACTCCCGCGACCCGGCTGACAAGCTTGTAAGCTTTTAGGCTTTTAGGCTTTTAGGCTTTTAGGCTTTTAGGCTTGCAGGCTTGCAGGCTTGCAGGCTTGCAGGCTTGCAGGCTTGTCATCTTGTGAGCTTTCTCTCCCCAAATTGACATTGTCACTGTTCGCTGCTATAACTTGATTTAAGACCTGCGTTACAGGGGACATCCGAATTTCCATAGGAGAATAAATATGAAAAAGACAATCACGATTGCGGCTGCGGCTGTTATTTCTCTGATGTTGTTTTTGTCCGGGAGACAGATCGGGGCGGCGGACATGAACGGGGACAGGAATGCCATGGCAAAGGAAGGACAGACGATGATCGGCCACGGCAGGGCGATGACCGCGGAAGGAAAACTCAGGATGGAAGAGGGCAGGATCGAGATTAGGGAAGGGGAACTCCTTCAGGAACGCGGAAAGGCGATGGAGGAAGGCCGGATTCCCGATAAGGCGATGCGGGAAAAAGAGGGCAGGTTGATGGCGGAAAAAGGGCAGCTTCTGATGAAGCGCGGGGATATGCTTACGGAAAGAGGAAAGGCGATGACGGAGGGCAGGATAGGTATGGAGAAAGGGCGGGTGATGCCCGGCACCGTCATGATGGACAGGGATACGATGGCAAAGGAAGGCGAATTGATGGTAGAGCGGGCGAAGATGATGAAGGACAGGGGCGAGATGATGATCGAGAAGGCCAGGACCATGAAAGAAGGGACCCCGATGTCCGCCGGCGATATGCTTCCCGATAAAGAAGCGATGAAGAAGGAAGGCGAGATGATGATGCAGAGGGGGGAGAACATGAAAAAAGAGGGCGCGATGATGACCGAAAAAGGCAAAGAGATGACGCAGTCCGCCCGTTAACGGAGGATGAAATGAGAAAGAGAGTCGTCATAATTTTCCTCCTGGCGCTGGCCGTCGCGTGCGCGGGCTGCGCCGGCACTTACACAGGCGCGTATTACAATGATTGCCCTTATTACTATGATTGTTACTATTACGGTTACGACTACGACTATTATTATCCCTATGGCTACTATTACCCCTATTCATTTGAGGGGGAGCACGAAGAGCATGAGGAACACGAACGTCCGGAGATGCGAGAAGGGCCGGGAGAGCGCGGAGGACATGGGGAGCACGAAGAACGCGAGGAGCGGGAGTTCAGGCGGTGAGCCGTTTGAACGCAGATACGGGGCATCCGGACTGCTTCCCGGGGCCTGAAAAGAGTACCGGAGGGTGAAGGTCAAAGAAACGATAAGCGACCTCCAGGATTTCTATAGCCTGTCCCTCCTCGGACTTCTGGGCATTGCAGACAGACCTTTCTATTTCAGGGACGCGTTGCTGCAGATGGATTACGCCGGCGCAGGATCGCTGCTCATCGTCTTCATCGTGAATCTCTTTGTCGGCATGGCCCTTTCCCTTCAGCTTGCCGCGCAGCTTTCGAGTCTCGGACTCAAGATGTACATCGGCATGATCGTCGGCATCTCGGTGGTGAGGGAGCTGGGGCCCGTTGTCACGGCCCTTGTCTTTACCGGAAGGGTCGGGGCAGGAATGGCGTCCGAGCTGGGCTCGATGGTCCTCGGTCACCAGGTCGACACGATACGCGTCTTCGGGTTCGATCCGGTCAAGAAACTGGTTACCCCGAGGATCGTGAGCTCCCTGATCATGCTGCCGGTCCTGACCGTAATCGGCATCGCCGTCTCCCTTTTCGGGGCATACTACATCGCAGTATATGTGAGTCTTCAAAGCGTCAGCTTTTTCTGGATCTCCATCAGGT
>JBJKSM010000016.1:0-7209 GCA_046704045.1 Thermodesulfovibrionales bacterium
GTGAACGTACTGCTCTCCACAAAGGAGATTGAAGGGGCTGACTCGATAACAATGCTGTCAAGCGTCTAAAAACTGTCTCCTCGACCGCTCAGAAAGATGCTTGAGAATTTCTATATCGGGATTTGGGCATAATATCGAGGTTTACAATTTCGAGGTATTAGGCTATAATAGTCCATAACTTTTGGAGTTATAGGAGCCCCAGGGACTTTGAAAGCTCTGGGGTTTTTATTTTTCTTCTTGAAAAACAGGACAGGGAAGAGGACGGAGATAACGATCTTGGACATAAAAGTTCACGGAAACGATGTAGAAAAAGCGCTGAAGTTACTCAAACGCCAGCTTCAGAAGGAAGGTCTGTTCAGAGAGGTCAAGCAGAGAAGCTTCTATGAAAAGCCTTCCGTGAAGGAGAAGCGCAAACGCAGAGAGGCGATGAGAAAGAGGCTGAAGGCACAGAGGTTCAAGAGGAACAACGGGTCCTAATTGGCTGCACGGCCCTGGGGGCGACACTCGCTCTCTTTTCTCTTTGTCGAACATGATGCGGCTTCCCGGGTGATATGCGTGTGGCCCCTGCGAGCTTGCGGCCTTTCCTCATTTCTCCTCGCTCCTTTGAAATTCGGACGGTCTTTGTAGTAAAATGATGCGTTTGGAACATACGCCCCAAAAAGGAGGTAAGAGAGTGAAGTCAAAGAATAAGCCGAACTTCATGTCGGTGGTGGCCGTCCTTTTCTGCCTTGTGGCAAGCATTGCGGCGGGTGAAAGTCTGAAGGCGCTCGCCCCGAATATCGGCGGATGGGCATCTGCGGCATATGCTCTCGTTGCGGCGCTATTCGTCGGTCTTGCCGTCGTTATCGTCGTACAGATCATGTCGTCCCTGCGGGACGCGTAACCCCTTTCATTTTCCGGAGTCCTTCCGGACCCTGCACGCGGGTTTGACCGGGGGCGGAGAGGCGGGAAGATTTTCATGCAGTTTCTGAGTTCCTGTCCCGTCGACGAAGTGCTCCACGGGTTGAAAAAAAAGGTGAGAAGCAACACGGCTGTCGTCCTCCAGGCGCCGCCCGGCGCCGGGAAGACGACCCGTGTTCCCCTTGAGCTGCTTGATGTTCTGCCTCCCGGAGCGGGTCGCATCGTCATGCTCGAGCCCCGGAGAATCGCCGCTGTGTCGGCTGCGAAGTGGATGGCGCAAACGCTCGGAGAAGAGCCGGGCGGAACCGTGGGCTACTCGATACGGTTCGACAGCCGCGTCTCGGCGGCAACTCGCATCGAGGTCGTGACCGAAGGGATCCTCACAAGACGCATCCAAAACGATCCGGGTCTCGACGGCATCGGGATGGTCATCTTCGACGAGTTCCACGAGAGAAGCCTTCATTCCGACCTTGCCCTTGTGCTCTGTCTCGACCTTCGCAGCGGCCTCAGGGAAGACCTGAAAATCCTCGTCATGTCGGCGACGCTCGATTGCGGCCCGATCAGTTCGCTGCTCGGCGGGGCGCCGGTCGTCACTTCCTCCGGCAAAGCCTTCCCCGTGGAGGAGCGATATCGCCCGGGGCCGCAAAAGAGGCGGGTTCACGAAGACGTCGCGGATGCCGTGCGCACTGCACTCAGAGAAACGACCGGAGATATCCTCGCCTTTCTGCCAGGGGCGGGGGAAATCAGGGCGTGCGCGGAGCTTCTGCAGGAGATGCCCGGGGGCGCAAATGAAGATATGGAGGTGCATCCCCTTTACGGCGAGCTTTCTTTTGAGGAGCAGCAACGCGCCATTCTTCCGTCCCGGAGACGGAAGGTCATACTCTCCACCAATATCGCCGAGACGAGCCTTACCATCGACGGTGTCCGCGTTGTCGTCGACAGCGGGCTGACGAGACGTCTTCGATACGACGTCCCGGCGGGAATGAACAGGCTGATCACCGGCCCCGTGTCCAGGGCAGAGGCGGAACAGAGAAAGGGCAGGGCTGGGCGGCTCGCCCCGGGTATCTGTTATCGTCTCTACAGTCCGCATGCCTATCGGTCCATGATCGCCTTTGCGCCGCCCGGGATGCGCGTGTCAGACCTTACGCCACTGGTGCTCGAGCTTGCGGCCTGGGGCGTAAAAGATCCACTCGCCCTCTCGTGGCTCGATGTGCCGGCTGCCGCGGGCCTGGACTCGGCGCGGCGCCTGCTGACCGACCTCGGCGCGCTCGACCATTCGGGATTGATTACTGCCGCAGGGAGGGCGATGGTACGCATGCCTCTCCACCCGCGGCTTGCGAGGATGCTGCTCAGGGGAAGGGAACTCGGATGTCCCGGGCTCGCTGCCGACCTGGCCGCGCTCCTGTCCGAGCGTGATGTCATGCGCCGCGGGAAGGAGGAAAGCGCGGAGCGCCGGAAAGAGCCGGACGTCGCTGAAAGACTCGATCTGCTGAAATCGTGGCGGAGAGATGGGCGGGCGGCCGCCGACAGCGTCACGCGGGCGCTTCGGGCGGTGAATAAAACGGCGGGGCAGCTTAAGCGGCTGAACGGGACAGGAAAAGGGACGGCCGAAGAAAACTTCCGGCCGGCCTCGGTCTCGCGCCTGCTCCTGTGCGCCTTCCCCGACAGGATCGCAAAAAGGGGGGAGGAAGGCGGAAACCGTTTTGTCCTTACGCAGGGGAGGGGAGTGCGCCTGCCTTCCGCAAGCCTAATGTGCCAAAGCCCGTTCATTATCGCCGTCAACGTCGATGCCGGCGAAGGCGCGGAAGGGTTTGTGCACGTGGCGTCGCCGCTGACCGCAGATCTCATTCGAAGCGAGTGCGGGGGACTCATCGGGACTTTCCGGCGGGTCGTGTGGGACAAAAATGAAGAGAGGATTGCCGGTGTGATCGAAGAGAGGATCGGCAGCGTTGTCCTTTCGTCGAAGACATTCATCCCATCGGATGAAGAAGCCGGCCCCGCTCTTTGCGAGGCGATCGGATCGACGCCCGGAATCCTCCGGTTCAGCGACGAGGCGCGGCAGCTGCAGGGACGCGTCGGCATGTTGAGGAGGGTTTTCCGTGAAGAGCCGTGGCCGGATCTCTCCGGCGAACATCTCATGTCATTTCCTGAAGAATGGCTTTTGCCGTGGCTTTCCGGCGTAAGATGCAGGCGGGATCTTGCAGGGGTGGACATTTGCGAGGCGCTGAAGGCCCGGCTTTCCCGCGAGCAGCTTCGACTTCTCGATGTGCGGGCTCCCGTTGCGGTCGGCGTTCCGAGCGGCCGGCGCGTGCGGATCGATTACACGTCCGGGGATGTTCCGGTGCTTGCCGTCAAGCTGCAGGAGATGTTCGGTCTCGCCGATTCACCGGAGATCGCAGGGGGAAGGGTCAAGCTGCTCCTGCACCTTCTTTCTCCCGCGCGGAGGCCCGTCCAGATCACGCGCGACCTGAAGGCATTCTGGGAAAACGGTTATCACCAGGTGAAAAGAGAGCTGAAGGGCCGCTACCCGAAGCATCCGTGGCCTGACGACCCGTGGAACGCTGCGCCCACGCATAAAACAAAAGCGCGAAGAGGCTGAAACTCGAAGTAATACGCCACCCGAGAAAGTTCCGGTCCCTTCTCTGTGATCTGTGTCCCCTGTGGATGATCTTTCTTTTCGTTTTAGAGGCCGAATTTAAATGGTGTTCCGATTTTGTATCATCCCAGCAGGGCATTCAGGGTGTCCCTAAGTACATCTATCATATACGGCTTGTCCAGGAAGGCGTCGAACCCATGGGAACGGTAATCCGAAATAATCGGGTCGTCGGCGTAGCCGCTCGATACGACGGCCTTTACAGCCGGATCCATTTCGCGGATCCTGCTGACGGTCTGCTCTCCCCCCATGCCCCCCTTGACTGTCAGGTCGAGGATGACGATGTCGAACGGGCGGCCCGCATTCAAAGCCTCTGCGAACCTGCCGATCGCCTCCTCTCCCGTCGCCGCACATTCCGCGGCGTGGCCGAGAGATTCAATCATCGCCTGCACCACGTCTCTGATTATATCCTCATCGTCCATGACGAGGATCTTCCCTTTTCGCGCCGAAGCGGAGGGAGCGGCGGGAATTTCGTCCTCCTCTTCAGCCGTGCTTGCAGGCAGATAGATCGAAAAGGTGGTGCCCCTGTTTACCTCCGACGCCACCTCGATCGTCCCTCCATGGTTCCTGATGATGGAATACGAAGTTGCAAGGCCGAGGCCGCTTCCCTTCTGTTTGGTCGTAAAGTAGGGATCGAAAATTCTCGGGAGATACTGTCCGGGTATGCCGATCCCCCTGTCCTTTACGGTAATTTTTACGAACGTTCCCCCCTCCGGCAATAATGGATTGGTTTCCCGCGGGATCTCCGTGTTCTGCGCCGAAATTTCCACCATCCCGCCGTCGGGCATCGCCTCGTTGGCGTTCAGAACGATGTTCTGGATCACCTGTCCCAACTGTCCCTCGTCGGCCTCGACATGCCAGAGGTTGTCGTCAAGGGTAATCCGGGAATCTGATCGTGACCCGCTCAGTGCAAAATTGGCCGAATTTTCAATGACTGCACCGGGAGCGATCTTCTTCGTTACCGGCTTGCCGCCCTTGGAGAAGGTCAGCAGCTGGCCGGCGAGACTGACCGACATATTCAGGGCTTTCTCTGCCTGGTCGAGCATGGCCCCGGCCTTTTCCTTCCGGTCGAGGTTCACCCTGGCCATCGAAATGTACCCGAACATCCCCTGAAGGAGGTTGTTGAAGTCGTGGGCGATGCCCCCGGCCAATCTGCCGATGGCCTCCAGCTTCTGGGTCTTGAGCTGCTCCGCCTCGAGGAGGTGCCGCTCCGTTATGTTATGGATCGTCTCGATGGCCGATGTGACCGCGCCTGTGGAGTCCCTCAGTGGAAATGCCTTTGTCTCAACGTACAGAATATTGCCCCTGTCGTCTACATGTTTATGTATGGCCGTATAAGGCCTGCCGGTCTCGAACGCGCGCTTTACCGAGCAGTCCTCGCCCTCCTCGTGGCAGGGCCGCGTTGCCCTGTGAGAGACTTCGAAGCATCGCCTGCCGATGATTTCCTCGCGGGGGGTATCGCCCCATGCGCAATAGGCCCTGTTGGCCGCCACGATCCTGAAGTCCCTGTCGACGACGAGAAATCCCTCGTCGACATTGTCGAGGATGTTCCTTATAAACTCTTCGTTCCGGCGAAGCGCCTCCTCGGCCGTCCTGCGCTGCGTTATATCCCTTGCCACGCACAGCAGTCCTGCAAAGGATCCGCCGCCGTCATAGACAGGGGCCTTGATCGTATCGAGAAAGATCTGCCTGCCTGCAGCATCGCGGGCCCGCTCCTCGGCGTGGACGGCTTCCCCCTTCCTGATCGCCTCCTGATCGCTTCTGTCGCACATCTCGGCCATTTCCCGGGGAAACAGCTCGAAATTGGTTTTGCCGACCAGGTCTTCCTGCCGGAGGCCGCAGATTTCCTCCACTGCCTTGTTTGTCATCACATACCGCCCCCCGGCATCCCTGAAGAACACCATGTCAGGGATGGCCTGTATCAGGGTTTCAAGCCGGGTGTTTGTTTCCCTGAGCATATCTCCGGCCCTCTTGCATGAGGTGATATCGCGCCAGATTGCATGAAGCACGGTCTGTCCCGATGATGCAAACGCCTGCACGGTGACATGGATGTCTCTTATCTGCCCCTGTTTGGTCCTGTGTCTGGCCTCGAATTCCGCCCTGCCGTCCTTCAATACAGTGTTGATGCGGGCGCGTATGCCGGCGGATGTTTCAACAGGATCGATATCGGCAATTGTGAGATCTGCGAACTCCTCCTTCGTATACCCGAGGCTGCGGTGGGCCGTCTCGTTGAAATCCAGAAATCTTCCCTCCGTGTCGATGACCAGTATGCCGTAAGGAGACTGTTCAAACAATGTCCTGTATTTCATTTCCGCATCATTGCGCTTCAAAAGCACCTCCCCGGCCCCGAAAGATCCAGTGCCTTTTTTTATCCCGATCATCGGGAGATTTTTTCAAATCTTTTTACGCAAATAAAAAAGCCCACCTCCGAAGAGGCGGGCAACTTTGAAATGCCTGCACCACTTCGGCAACCTTTGCCAAAAGGCAACGGCATTGCATCGGCCCCTTCCATCCGGGCCGACACCTTTTCGGCGGTCGAAGCCATATTATCATTTTTACGGTGAAAAAAACTACCCTGAAGTTATTCGATCCTCCTTCAAGGACCCGGCCTGATCTGCCGATATTTCCTTCTATTTCCAGTCCCGGGTCGAACAGGCGGATTTTTTTGCAGATTCCATTTGACAGGCATCCGGGCTTTTTTCTATAATACTTGCGTAGTTTAGAATATTTGCAGTATCGATACAGCAAGGAGGCTGTGATGGAAAAAAAGGGATTCTTATTTGTCCTTTCTCATGCAAGCAAGGACCCCATGCAGTTGATCGCTCTCATGAAGATCGCCACCAACATGAAGGCATTCGACGACGAGATGCCGCTTGATTTCTTCCTCGTCGGAGAAGCCGTACAACTCGCCAGGAAGGGCGTTGCCGAATCCATCTCGATGGAGTTGGAAGGTCAGAAAGTTGTCGTCTCCGAAATGATGGAGACGTTGACGCAGGATTTCGGTGTGAAGTTCTTTGTCTGCCATGCGTTCATGCCAGCATTCGGTGTCACAAAGGATGATCTCATCGAAAGTGCGGAAGTCAAGTCGAGTTCATATCTCGGAGAACTGCTTCTCGACGGACGCACACCATTCTCCCTCAATCTTTTTTAAAAAGGGGCCCCCGCACCTCCCTCGCGGGGGCCTCGCCTTTTCCTCCCGCAGTATTGCGGCTTCATGATGCTGCGGTTCATTCTTCGTTCCGACCCGCGCGGACCTTTGCTACCGCCTCCGCTGTGACTGTTGGCGCGCGGTTTCCCCAGCTTGTCCGCTCATGGTTGATCACCGCCGCAACCTCTTCGTCTGAAAGCTGGTTTGCCCAGGCGGGCATTTCAGCCTGATAGCGCACCCCGTTTATCGTTCCGCCCTTTTTCCCGAAGAGAACAGTTTCTATGTGCCTTTCCGGATCTCCCGCTGTTACGACCTGGTCGCCGGCAAGGGGCGGGAACAGGCGGGGCACTCCCTGACCGTTATTCTGATGACAGGTTGCACAGCTCGTGCGATACAGATCGGCGCCGAGCTGCGCCCCCTTTCTTGCCGCTTCTGCGGGCCGGCTTCCATAGGTGGGGGTGTTGGAAAACTGCGGCGTCGGCTTCCACTGTTGAACGCCGTAGTACAT